>JBBKVT010000450.1:0-7444 GCA_037968535.1 Paracoccaceae bacterium | reverse complement strand
CCCGTCTCATTCCGACACCGCCATCGAGCGGAACTTGCGTTCGGCCGCGAGGGTCGAGGCATCGACCACACCCAGCTGACCGGCATTGACCCCTTGCGCCGCCTCCAGCCGCCAGATCTGCGTCAGGATGATCCCAAGCTCGGCCGTGACCCGGGTGTTGAGGTCGACGGCCGCCTTCAATCCATCCTGATCGTCGATCAGGCCGACCATGCTCTCGAGACGTTGGAGACTCTCTCCGGCTTCCGCGTGGCTTTCCTGGGCCGCGACCGAAAGCATCGCACTGGACCCGGCCTGGGTGGCGAGCCGGTTGTCGGCGGGCTCCGGCGAGGACGAGAGGCTGGCCAGGGTCGCACGGGTGAACCCGCTGCCCGAGAGCGCGGTCTCAAGCTGAGCCTCCAGCTCAGATCCCGACCTGAACCCGCCCAGGAAATCGCCGCCGGCAATGGCGCGCGCGGTCTCGATCGGGGCTGTCAGACTGCCTTTCAGGCGCTCGAACTCCTCGACCGTGGCGAAAAGCTCGCCCAGAGCGTTGCCGTCAATCAGCGAGGTGAGCTGGGCCTCGAGATTGAGAAGCTGCGACATCTGGGTCTCCAGTTCCCGTTTCATGGTGGCGAGCTGCTCAAGCTGCACGCTCATGTCGCGGGCCATATGCTCGAGCTGTTTGACGAGCTGCGCCAGTTGCGTGCCGTCAAAGGTCGGCACGCCCTGGGCCTGAGCAGTTGCCATCAGCGCGAAGGTGGAAACCGTAACAGTCAGGATAAGCTTTTTCATTCCAGGACTCCCATTTGCATGAACTGTCGCTCGGCCAGCCGGTCTGCGACCAGATGCTGGCCCGCGGCGGCCTGACGCAGCTCGGCCGCCGCCATCAGCCGAATCCTGAGATCAAGAATCCGCCCGATCTCGGCCCGCGCATAGGTGTTGAGCTCGATGGCCGCCTTGGCATCGGGTTGCGCATCGATCTGTCCGATGATCGCCCGAAGGCGGTTGACGACCTGAGCCGTCGTGGCGTGGCTGTCCGCGGCATAATAGACGCCGGCATCGTCGAAGCTGGCATATTCGGCGAGCGCCATATCGGACGGGGTGAGGGTTCCGAGCGCGTCTGCGCCGCCGATGACGGCGAGATACTCATTGTAAAACTTCGAGATGGTGCGGACATAACCTTGCGTCTCGGCGAAGGGCGGCACACCGCCATAGTCGATCACCCGCCCAGGTCATCGTCGGGCGCATGAAGCCGCGATGCACCGCCAACTGACCATCCCGATCGAGGGGTTGCATTAATCTCTGTCAGCTTGCATCGTCGAGGGCACTTCGGTCTTCGGAGGCCTATCATGCAGCGTAATCCGTTCAAACATCATCGATTTCCACCCGAGGTTATCCAATGCGCGGTGCGCTGATATTGTCGCTTCGCCCTGTCGTGCAGGGACATGCAGGATATGCTGGCAGAGCGCCGCATTGAGTGAATGAACCCACGATCCATCGTGGGTGCGCAAATTTGGCCCGGAAATCGCGAAGCGGTCGTTCAAACACCGATCCTGGCGTGGCTTGAGCTGGAATGTGGACGAAACGTACATTCGTGTCGGTGGGAAATGGCGCTACCTCTAGCGCAGGCGCATGTAGAAGGCCGGGCGGCTCTCTCCCTCGGCCTGGGCGATCTCGGCCTCTTCGGCGGCAAACGGGGTCTCCTCGATCATCTCGGCCACGTCCTCGGCGCGGGCGGCGTCCTGCACCTCGTTCAGCAGTTTCCATTTCGCCATCGGCACGATCGCGGCGACCGCCTTGCCGTGCTTCGAGACGATGTAGTTGCAATGCGCGTAGAGCACCCTGTCCAGCACCAGCGCAAGGTCCGGACGCAGCGCCGTGACGCTGATCGAGTGAAATCGTTCCACGGGCGGCATCGGGGATCCTCCATAATGTAACATCCTGTGTGTACAGGCCCCTTACAGACCGTACATTTCCGCCGCTACATTATGGACAATCCGTAAACTTCGCCTTGGCCCACCGCGCGGTCAGCTATAGGTCTGGTCGTCGGTCGGAAAACTCCGGTCCCTGACATCGGCCGCATAACGCTTCACAGCGCCCTCGATTTCATCCGCTAAACTACCGTAAACCTTGACAAATTTAGGCGGCTTGGGGTTCAGCCCAAGCATGTCCTCCAGCACCAGTATCTGCCCGTCGCAATCCACGCTCGCACCGATACCAATGGTAGGAATATCAACGGCTTGCGTGATTTTCCGGGCCAAAGGTTCGACGACTCCCTCGACCACGATCGCGAACGCCCCGGCCTCCGCCACCGCCTTCGCGTCCTCGACATGAATTGGCCACGTATCCTCTTGTTTTCCCTGAGTTTTAAACCCACCCATCGTCAAACTAGCCTGCGGCGTCAACCCCACATGCCCCATCACCGGAACCCCCCGTTCCACCAGGAAATGCACAGTCTCCGCCATCCGCCTCCCCCCCTCCAACTTCACCGCACCACACCCAGTTTCCTTGAGGATCTTGGCGGCATTTCGAAAGGCAATTTTCGGCGATTCCTCGTAGGATCCGAACGGCATGTCGACCACGATCAGCACCCGCTTGGTTCCCCGAACCACAGCTTTGCCGTGCATAATCATGAGGTTAAGCGGAACGCCCACGGTCGTCTCCATCCCGTGCATCACCATGCCAAGGCTGTCACCCACCAGAATGAAATCGGCATATTTATCGACGATCGCGGCAGTATGCGCGTGGTATGAAGTCAGCGAAACAATCGGTGCGCCGCCCTTCATCGCGGTGATCTGAGGGGCGGTGATACGGCGGACGGGCTTTTGCGCTTCGGTGCTCATCTCTGGCCTTTCTCTGGTATGATAACCCTTTGATCTATCAATAAAACATCGCCAAACCGGACCGCAAGCAAAACCACGGCCGGTGCGGCGATCCGACCCGTGATCGGCGCCAGAGTCTCGGCGTCGCGCACATCGACCGACTGTACATTCGCGCGCGGTTCGGCGTCGATCATGTCGCGCACTTCGCGTTCCAACTGCCGCGCCGTGAGCCCAGTAGCCACGAGTTTATCGGCTGCATTCAATGACTTGAAAAGAATTACCGCAGCCTTTCGATCCACCGCTGTCAGCCGAACATTCCGCGAAGACATCGCCAGTCCGTCCGATTCCCGCACCGTCGGCACGCCGATAATCCGAACCGGAATGTCCAGATCACGCACCATCGTCTTAATGACGCGCAGCTGTTGATAGTCTTTCTTTCCGAAGAAAGCCCGGTCCGGCTGGATGATATTGAGCAGCTTTGTCACAACTGTCGCCACGCCTCTGAAATGGCCCGGCCGCAGCTTGCCGACAAGAATGCTCGACAATCCAGTGACGTCGACTATCGTTTTATTATCAATGGGATACATCTCGTCTTGCGATGGCATGAACACGACATCCACCCCTGCTGAATGCAACATCTCCAGGTCGCGGTCAGGATCACGCGGATAGCTCGCCAGATCCTCGTTGGGGCCAAACTGGGTAGGGTTGACGAAGATCGAAACCACCACCCGGTCGCATTCCGCCGTGGCCGCACGCACAAGCGTCATGTGGCCTTCGTGCAGATAACCCATCGTGGGCACAAGGCCGATCGACTCGCCCGATTTGCGGAAAGTGGCCAGAGCCGTGCCGGTTTCGGCCTTGGTCTTGCAGATTTTCATCGCATCCCCCGTTGCGGCGTCCCACGATCTATACGACTGCGGCATATGCGGGGCAAGCACAGGTGCCCTTGTCGGTTTCGCGCCATGTTGGGTCGGCTCTTTCGTGCCCTTTCAGGCCGCTTTCGGCAATTTAGGCGCAGCAGAAATCCCAGCGGGAGTCGGGCAATGAAAACGCATGTCAAAGCATTGGTTGTCGGTGGTGGCGCTGTTGGGACTGGGATTGCTTACCACCTGGCCAAGGCCGGATGGGACACCATGCTCCTAGAACGCGATGAGCTGACAAGTGGGTCGACCTGGCACGCGGCCGGTCTGCTGCCGCTCTTCAACATGGGCTACGCGACCAGTCACATCCATGATTATTCAGTCAAATTTTACAAGTCGCTGGAGGCCGAGACCGGTCTGAACGCTGGTTTTGCTGTCGTCGGAAACTTGCGGATGGCGCAGACTGACGCGCGGATGGATGAGTATATGCTTTACGCGTCGATTGCTGAAACGGTGGACGTTCCTTACGAATGGCTGACGCCGGCTCAGATCAAGGACCGCTGGCCCTTGGTCCGCACCGACGATCTCAAAGGCGCGATCTTCCATCCCACCGACGGATATATCAACCCCGCAGACGTGACCCAGGCCATGGCCAAGGGAGCGCGCCAGCATGGATGTGCCATCGAACGTAGATGGCAGGTCGACGGCTATCGCTGGACAGGGTCCGAATGGGTCGTCTCGATCACAAAGATGGTCGAGAAGGGCGGCAATCTCGTGCCGTCAGACGAGACGTCAGAGATCACCGCGGAACACGTCGTCACGGCGACGGGCAACCATGCGCAACGCACTGCGAAACTGCTTGGCATCAAGATCCCGGCGATCCCGGTCGAGCATCAATATGTTGTAACCGAGCCGGATCCGATGCTTGTCGAATGGCGCAAATCCAATGACGAACACCCGGTGCTGCGCGACGCCGATGCGAAATGGTATGTTCGCGAAGAACGCAAGGGCTGGATCCTTGGGCCGTATGAAAACGGGGCACCGGCTCGATTTGAGTACACCGTGCCAGAGAGCTTCCGCGCCGACCTTTTCCCGCTCGACCTAGAGCGGATCGAAGAGGAATACATGTCGATGATCCACCGCATCCCGACCTCGGAAGAGGTTGGTTTGAAAGACGATTTCAACGGCCCGATCTGCTACACGCCGGATGGCAACCCGCTGGTCGGTCCAGCACCCGGCCTGCGCAACATGTGGCTGGCCGAAGGGTTCAGCTTCGGCATCACCGCTGCTGGCGGAACCGGCAAGTACCTTGCCCAGCTGATGACCGAAGGTGAAGCCGAGATCGATATGGCCAGCCTTGATCCCAAGCGATACGGCGACTGGATGACAACCGAATATGCCGCTCGCAAGAACGAGGAATGCTATTCCCATGTCTTCGTGCTTCACCACCCGGACGAGGAACGAGAGGCTTGTCGTCCGTTGCGCACCGCACCCGTCTATGACCGTCAGAAGGCGTTTGGCGCGCAGTTCGGTTGCGTGAATGGTTGGGAACGTCCGAACTATTATGGCCCACTCGACGCGCCCGCCGACTTCGACCACGATGCCCGCAGCTTCCGTCGCGGCGGCTGGTGGCAATATGCAGAGCAAGAGGCGAAAGCGATCCGCGAAACGGCGGGCCTGATCGACGCGACCGCTTTTACCAAACACTTGGTGCGCGGGCCGGGGGCGACACAATTCCTGGATTGGTTCACCTGCAACAAACTTCCCAAGATCGGTCGTATCAACCTGACCTATGCGCTGACCGAAACTGGCACCACGCGGACTGAATATACCATCGTCCGGCTGGCAGAGGATGAGTATTATCTAGTCTCAGCCGGTGCATGGACGGCCTATGACGCTGATTTTCTTAGAAAAGCGGCAGAGGACAAGGCGGCGGACATCGGTTATGTCGAAATCCACGATGTCACCACGCAATGGGGCATCTTTGCCATCGCCGGTCCGAAATCGCGCGACATCTTGCAAGAGATCGTCAAAGACGCCGATCCCGAAACCGTGCTTTCTAACAAACGCTTCCCTTGGCTTTCAATGCGCGAGATCGAACTGGGCATGTGCCCGGTCCGCGCCATCCGAGTTGCCTATACAGGAGAACTGGGGTGGGAGTTGCATCACCCGATCGAGATGCAGAATTACCTCTGGGACCAGTTGATGCAAGCCGGCAAGAAGCACGGTCTGAAGTTGGCGGGCGCACGGGCGCAGAACTGGTTGCGGCAGGAAAAGTCCTATCGCGCGTTCGGCACCGAACTGGGCCGCGATGCCACGCCGTTGGAAGCTGGGCTGGATCGGTTCGTGGATCTCGACAAGGATTTCCACGGCAAGCAGGCGATGCTCGACGTCGGCATTCGTAGCCTGTGCGTCACGCTCTTGATCGATGGGCCGGATGATGCCGATCCTTGGGGACGCGAGGCGCTATATGACGGCGATACCAAGGTCGGGCGCCTGACATCAGGCGGGTATTCCGTGCATTTTGGCAAGCAGATTGGCATGGGCTATGTCAGGTCCGATTTGGCCAAGACCGGCCAACGGTTGAAGGTCCGAATGCTGAACAAGTTGTGGGATGCAGTGGTGGTCGAGGATAGCCCCTACGATCCGTCAAACGCCGCAATACGGATCGATGGTTAACCGTTTTTCCAGGCTGCAAGGATCAGGTTGTTGGCGGGCATTTCAGTGACGGTCAATCCCGTAAGACCGGCATTGCTTTGCCACGCCTGAACCGTCTCGAGTGACTTATAGCCGATGGCGGGATCCTGAGCGGTCAGATCGGCATGAAACCGGCGATCGGCTTCACTTGCAAACGCCTGACCGCGCCGAAAAGGACCGTAGATCAGCAAGACACCGTCTGGCGCCAACGCGTCGCCGGCTTCCTTGACCAGCACCGCAGCTTCTTCATGACTGATGAGGTGCAACAGGTTCGACAGATAGACCAGATCGACGGGTATCATATCTCGTGACCACCCTGATCTCGTGGCGTCCAGAAGTAGAGGACGCAGAACGTTCGGCAGCCCGGTGTTCCAGGCTTGGATGCTTGCAAGTCGATTGTCGTCGACATCGGTCGGCTGCCAGACCAGATCCGGCATTGCCTGCGCGAAGCGAACCATATGCTCGCCGGTGCCGCTGGCGATCTCAAGCGCGGTTCCCTTTTTCGGAGCGAGCTTGAGGATCACGTCCAGAATCGCCTCGACGTTGCGAGCGGCGGAAGGCGCATGCATACGTGGATCGGCCAAGGATTCGTCGACTTTTGGATCGTCCGGCAAGTTCAAGGGACGCTTTGTCAAATTCGAAGACCCCTTGAAACGGAAGGAAAAACACGAAATTCACGGCGATTCCGTAAAATTATCCACAGAAACCAAATGAATCCACTCATTGTCCCAATTTCGGACACAGTTTCTTAGAACTATCGCAATTGGATGGGGACTGCGAGAACCTGCGAGGTCGGCGCATGAGCTACTTGAAGAAGATCGAAGGCGACGCAGATGCGGCGGTAGCTTTCACTGGCGGGATTGTCGAGGGCGCAAATGTTCGTACGCCTTGCGGTCCCAGACGTGTGGAACTCGTTCGCCCCGGCGATCTGATCGTCACACGCGACACCGGACTGCAACCCGTGCGCATGGTCTGGAAGAAAGAAGTGTCGACCGCGCAAATGGCTGCGCGCCCCGATCTGGCACCGATCCGCTTCAAGCCGCGGGCAGTTGGTCCAATGATGCCACAGCGCGATCTGTGTCTGGC
>JBBKVT010000449.1:0-4788 GCA_037968535.1 Paracoccaceae bacterium | reverse complement strand
GCCGAGACTGTGTGAAAACTCGTCGCGTTCGCCGGGATCAGTCAAAAATGGGCTTTGTCGTCGCTCTCTCGCAGAATTGAGCGCTGTTCAAACCGTTTCGCGGAGCTGAGCACGACAGCAGAGATCACGGTGCGGGGTTTTCACACAGCCTCGGCCCAAAGCGGACCTTCTCACCCATGCGGCATGCTGCATTGCAGCTTCTTCAAAGCGGACGTCCTGTAATTGCACCCTCTGCTCAAGAATGTCTGACAGTTTGCAGCGCCCTGATTTGGACGAAGTTCAGGGACCTTGCCTAGTTGTCATTGTATGCCCAAGAACTGCGCGAACACGAAAAGTAATGACCGACGCAGGGAGCCTGCGTCGGCCAACGGTATCAGTTCAGTTCTGCCGGCGATCCGAAGGGACGCAAAGGGTCGACGACGAACATTATCAGTTCGCTCAGATCCTCGTTACCGGTGCTCGAGACCTCCATCGCCTGATCCGGCGTGCCTGCCATGGTGGCCCCGGCGTTCAGCACATGCAGACCGTAGGGGGTCCGCTGCGTAAGCTGCCCCGAGAGGATCAGGAAAGCCTCGGGGCCCGGGTGAGAGTGGATCGATGTCTTGGCACCGACCGGCGCCTGACCACTGTTGATCTGCAACAGAAATTCGACCGCGTCGATCCGCGGCACCGGCCCAACCGAAGCGACCGGAGTCCCGCCCATACCCGCAGCTTTGCGGTCGGCCAGTGTGAACAGCCAGGCCTTATCGTCGTATTCGGCCGCCAGCGAGTAATCGCCGCCCGCCGCCTTGGCCGCGTCCAGTGTCGGGAAGTTCTCGATGTGCCAGTAGAGCTCTCCCTCGGGCAATTGCGACACGGACTTTGTGGCCATCTTGCTCACATTGAACTTGCCGCCGTCGGCCTGGGCCGGAGCGCCTGCCAAGGCGGCGAAAGCAACCGATGTGGCAAGGGCTATGGCCGTTTGTATTCTACGATTTCGAACGAATGTCATGGTCAGTCTCCTCATGGTTTTCGGCAAACCCGGCCACCGACGCCCACGCTGCTTGAAAGCAGCGGTGAATTGGACGATACTTGTCCTGTTCGTGGCTCCGCCCCATCCTTGGCAGCGCGCCATCCCCGGCTGCAACCGGGGAACCGGCGCGCCCAACCGCCGTGGGCGTCGATTTCCGGGACCCGTCGGAAGTGACGGGCAATATCAGGATTTGCGATGGTGCCGACTGATGTCCCGAAACATGGACGAAATTTCAACGAAACCTGTAGGTCAGGTGCGCCTCGGTGCCTTCATGTTCGACGCCGATCTCGAGGAACTCCGCGATGCACAGGGTCAGCTGGTGCCGTTGCGGCGCCAGTCCGCCGGTGTTTTGGCAGTTTTGGCACGCAATACCGGACAGACCGTGGGAAAATCCGCACTGATGGATCTGGTTTGGCGCGACGTCGCTGTGACGGACGACAGTCTGGTTCAATGCATCGCCGACATTCGCCGCGCACTTGGACCGGGTACGAGAGACTGCGTTCAGACCGTTCCGCGCCGGGGTTACCGACTTGATCTCGCGGCCGCCACACCCCGGCCGAAGCTAAGGCTGGCTCGAATAGCGGCTGCGGGCACAGCTTTATTGATCGTTCTGGCCACAGTGTTGTCGGCCATGCTGATCTGGCGGAATGACGCAGCGCACGCATTGCCACCTTTGACGTCATCTGACGGCCGACCCGTCATCGCGGTCCTGCCATTTGCAAACATTAGCGGCGATCCGGATAGACAATATTTTAGCGACGGGCTGACAGAAGATCTGACAACCGACCTCTCTCGCTTCTCTGGCATGCGTGTCATCGCAAGTGCTTCAAGTGCCGCGTTTCGCGAGTCGACACTGGGACTTAGCACCATTGCCAGGGAACTGGGCGCCACGCATCTGATCCAGGGCTCTGTCCGGCGCGACGGGCGCAGGGTCCGGGTCAACGCGACTCTCACCGACGCCGCGAGCGCAACCAACGTCTGGGCGGAACGCTACGACCGCGATATTGGCGGCATCTTCGACCTTCAGGACGAGGTGACCCGGGCCATCGCTACAGCTCTCGCAGTGCAACTGAGTACCGGCGAGGACGGTCGCTTCGAGCAAAGACGCACCGATGCCGATGCCTATGACCTTTTGCTGCGCGGTCTTGGTCCCCTTAGGCGCCTCACCGCCGAGGGAACCAATGAGGCCAGAGTCTACTTCAGGCGGGCTCTGGAGATCGACCCGGACTATGCGCGCGCTCACGCCAACATCGCGCTCAGTTATGGGCAGTCCATCGTGTTTCGCCTGAGCGACGATCGGGCAGACTTGGACATAGCCCTTCACGAAGCGGAACTGGCCGAAAAGCTCGACCCCAACATACCACAAACCCAATTCGCGCTGGCGGTGGTCCACCTGGCCCTGCGAAACCACAGCAGGGCAATTGCAGCCGCGCGCAAGGCTGTCATCCTCGACCCAAGCTATGCCGATGGCTTCGCGGTTCTGGCGCAGACTCTCGCCTATGGTGGCGATCTCAACGAGGCCCTTGTCGCGATCCGCACAGCGAAGGAGTTGAGCCCGCGCTTTAACTTCGCCTATCTCTGGGTCGAGGCGCATATCATGTTTCAGATGCGGCGGTATCAGGACGCCCGGGCGATCCTTGAAGATGTCATCGCACGAAACCCTGCCTTTCTCGTCGGACACCTTACCCTGGCCTCGACCTATGGGCACCTCGGATTGACTGACGAAGCAGAATGGCTCACAGCCGAAATTCTGACGTTGGTGCCTAAAATCTCGGCTCGAAATGAAGGCGAGGCTGCACCATATTCGAAGAGCCAGGACCGCGCGCACTTTGTTGAAGGGTTACTTTTGGCCGGATTGCCCGAGTGACTTGAGCGACGGCCAACTGCGATTTCGAGCATGGAAGGTACATTTCGCCGAATTAAAGCGGAGCGCCTCAATTAGGTTTCGTCGGAATATCGGCGCCGGTCTGTGCAATGGCATTTCAGTTTGTGCGCCGCAGCGAAAGCTGAAATCCGCCGTCCAGGTGGATATGTGCTGGGTGCAGAATTGGGCAGTTTGGGCTCTTTCCGGCCATTCTTAGCTTCGCAGAAATCACCGTTCCGCAGTGCCTCAAGGATGTCGTTCCCGGCCCATTGGAGACCTTGGCCTGATCGTCCGGCGCTGCAGTGCAGCTTCACCAGAGCAGACGTTCATCGATGGCACGGCATTCGGAACAGGCATCTCAATCGACATTGCCCCCCAGGAGTTTGGCCTAGCCACCCCTATGGCAAGCGCCCAGCAACCCCGCTAAACACACTTCATGGACCTACTCGACCGCCTCCGCTTTTTCGGACTGACTGACGGCATTGCCCTCGGCCTGCTCGTTCTGACCTGGCTGATCATCGGCTGGATAATCGAGCGACCGAACGCCAACCGCCCCTCAGTCAGCGTGCTGATGGCTGACTACCGGCGCGAATGGATGAAGCAGTTCCCGACCCGCGACCCTCGCATCTTCGATGCCACCATCCTGGGCAGCCTGCGCGAGGGCACCTCCTTCTTCGCGTCCGCCTGTCTGATCGCCTTAGGCGGCGGCCTCGCCCTGATCGGCAACACCGAGCAACTGCTCGGCGTGGCAGAGGATTTCTCGCTCAGCGCTCCGGTGGTTATCTGGGAGGCTAAGATTCTATTGATCCTCGCCTTCCTCGCCAACGGTTTCCTGAAGTTCATCTGGGCCAATCGGCTGTTCGGTTATTGCGCAGTGGTAATGGCCTCGGCCCCCAACGACGAAAGCCCGCTTGCGTACAGCCGCGCCGCAAAAGCCGCCGAGATCAACATCCATGCCGCCAGAAGTTTCAACCGGGGCCTGCGGGCAATATATTTCGCGCTGGCCGCGATGGCCTGGTTGCTGGGCCCTGCAGCCCTGATTCTTGCCAACGCGCTTACGCTACTGGTCCTGTGGCGGCGCGAATTCGCCTCACACTCGCGCGCGATCCTTTTGGAAGGCAGAACCTAGTGAGATCACTCGCCCCACTTTGAATCTGACAACGG
Source organism: Paracoccaceae bacterium (assembly GCA_037968535.1). Taxonomy (GTDB): domain Bacteria; phylum Pseudomonadota; class Alphaproteobacteria; order Rhodobacterales; family Rhodobacteraceae; genus JAHEAO01. Next base: position 748 of record JBBKVT010000449.1, on the reverse strand, counting down.
ACAAGTGGCGCGGAATCCGGACTGTTTTCCGAGCCATTGACAGGACCACCACGCGAAACTGCTCTCCCTGCAGCGCCAAGTCGCCCATACGTTATGTTTTCCACTGCGGAACGGGGAATGGTTGCCGTAACATTGCGGGTCTTTGGCTGCGCCCGAATCTGGCTGCCAGAACTGCGGCGTGCATCGGGTGTCGCGCTAACTCAATGGGGCATGGGAGTTGCACCGCTTAGTCGGGCCCGGCAGCGGATTGCGACGGACAAATTTCAATGGTCGGAATCCGCCGCGCTTGGCGTGTCCCCGTCAGCGTCCTCGGGACAGCTGATTTGATTTCGTAACGGTGGGTTTCAGGCTCATCGTAACCGCCAAGGAGTCGAAATGAGACAGAAACCCGGAACAGCGAAGCCGTCGGCCGAAGCCCTTATGAAGGACATCCGCCGGCGCACAAGTAAGCACCATTCGGCCGAGGAAAAGATCCGCATTGTCTTGGAAGGGCGCCACATCCGAGGTCCGGAGAGAGCCCTCTGGCGACATTTGTCTCAAGTGCAGCATTTGACACGAACGGTGGTTAGCGTGAATTCGCTGCACCCGCGAGCCTCATAGGTACTTGCTGTGAAAGCGGACATGCAAAGGGCGCGGAATCCGTGCATTCGTGCTGCACTGCGGAGGTCCGGTCAGAGCCCCAGACTCACCACCTCCAAGATAGAGGCATTTCGCGCCTGCAGAATATCGACCAAGTCAAGGACGGCCC
>JBBKVT010000448.1:0-4467 GCA_037968535.1 Paracoccaceae bacterium | reverse complement strand
CTCGATCCCGTTGCGGTACAGGATTGGGCGCGGCAACTGGACCAGGAGGTGTTTGTCGGCACTTCGGGGCGGGTCTTTCCCACGGCGATGAAGGCTTCGCCGCTTTTGCGCGCTTGGCTGGCGCAGCTCGCGAGTGCGGGCGTCGAGTTTCGGACGCGTTGGCGTTGGGAAGGCTGGTCGGCCACGGCGCTTAACTTCGACACGCCCGGCGGCAAGATTGCGATTGAGCCGAAGGTCACGGTCCTCGCACTTGGTGGCGCAAGCTGGCCCCGATTGGGATCGGATGGAGCATGGTTCGACCTGCTGGCCGACAAAGGTGTCGAGCTGTCGCCGTTCCGGCCCGCGAACGCCGGAATCTCGGTGAACTGGTCAACCAGAATGGACCGTCACTTCGGCGAGCCGGTCAAGGGCGTGGCGCTGCTGACGGGATCGCACAAAGAGCGTGGCGAATTCGTCGTGTCCGCGGGCGGTCTCGAGGGCGGCGGGATCTATGCAGTGTCGCGACAGGTCCGCAACGGATCGGCGCTGACTCTGGACCTCGTTCCGGACTTGGTGGTTGATGAGGTGGCCGAGCGACTTGCCCGGCAGAAATCCAAGGACACGGTCGCGAACCGCCTGCGCAAGGCGCTGCGCCTAAGTCCGGTCAAACTTGCGCTGTTGATGGAATTCGGCCGTCCTTTGCCGGATACGGCAGGACTGCCAGCGCTGATCAAAGCCGTGCCGATCTGCCAAGAAGGACTGAGCCCGATCGCTGAGGCAATTTCGACCGCCGGAGGGGTGGCTTGGGACGCCGTCGACGAAACCCTGATGCTGAAGGCGCTGCCCGGTGTCTTCATCGCCGGCGAGATGCTGGATTGGGAGGCGCCAACAGGTGGCTACCTGCTGACCGGCTGCCTGGCGACGGGCCTTCGGGCGGGACGGGCCGCAGCGGCATGGCCACCAGTCACTTCGCCGCAGCCCGCTTGAACGCCGGTCGTTCCCTGGCCCGGTCGATGTAGTGGCGGAAGGCGGGTTCGGTCACCGGAAACTTCGCGTTGATCGCCCAGCCACCGCAATGCGCGGCAACGATGTCGGGAACTGTGAAGGTGTCGCCCATCAGCCAGGGACCGGACCCGAGCCGGTCGACAAAATGCTTCTGACTACGCTCGAACTCCCACCTCAGAGACTCCTTTACCGCTGGCAACCGGCGTTCCTCTGGCAGGATGAAACTGTGCCGCGCGGCCGTCCACAGGCAGGCGTCCAATTCATCGAGCACAAAGAAGGTGTGACTGTCCTGCCGGGCTCGGTCCAGCGTTCCGGCCGGAAAGGTCAGCTTGCCGTGTTTGTCGGCCAGATAGATTAGGATCGCGGTCGAGTCGGTCAGCACCGCATCGCCGTCAGTCAGGACCGGGACTTTGCCCAAGGGGTTCAGCGCACGCACCGCGTCCGAACGCGGCATCTGCGGCTGGTACTCGTACTCCAGCCCCAGTTCTTCCAGCATCCACAGCACCCTGAAGGTGCGGCTTTTGGTGTTTCCGATCAGTGTCAGCATCAGCGTTTTCCCATCATCGCCAAGCGGATAAGCGCACGTTCCATCACCGCCATCTGCGGCGCGCGTTGGGACGAACGCAGCGACAGATCGGTCTCGGTCAAGAGCTTCAGCGCTGCTTCCAGCTTGTGCAGACCCCAATGCTGTGCCTGCCGGATCATCCGGTCGCGGCGCGGGCCAAAGACTGGGGGCCGCATCCGGGACATGCCGGACGACGGACCGCCGGGATCGGACGCCGCGGCGTGAAGCGTGCGGAAATGTCGGGTTGCGCCAATGCAAAGACCCACCGGCTGCACACCCTGACCTTCCAGTTTGCGCATGATTGTCCCGATCTCGCGGTCCCGCGACTCGGCTACGCAATTCAGCACGTCGTCGATCTCGGCGTCAGTCGTGGCAGGTGCACAAGCCACCACGTCGGCGCTGCTCAACGGGCTGTCATCCCCCAATTTATAAAGCGACAATTTCTCGATCGTCTGGCGAAAATCGCCGGGGCCTAGTAAGCGGGACAGCGCTGTAAGGTCGGCCATCGCATCAGGGTCGACCGCCTTGAGTCCCGCCTTCGCTAGCGATGCCTCGATCTCGTCGCGCGACGGCGGGTCGTCATAGATGCCGATGGCGACGGCGTTGCGGTGAACCTCAAACGCCTTGCGCAATGCGGATTTCGCAGTCAACTTGCCTGCGGCTACGACGATCTGCGCGTCGCCGTCTCGCCAGTCTGCAAGCGACGCGATGATCGGTGCGGCCAGGCCATCGGTGGCGTCTTCAACGAAGACCACCCGCTGACCCGGGAAGAACCCACGCGCCCGGACCGCGTCCGACAGTGCCGCCGCATCCTTGCGCAGCTCAGACGCGGCAAGTCTGGAAAGCCGCATTTCTTCGTCGCCATGCGGTCCTACAAGCGCCAGAATCACTTCCTGCCGCCGCATCCCGACCCGCATCGCGTCCTCGCCAAAGATCAGAAGTCCGGCGCGTGAAGGATCCGGCTTGACGAAATAGGCCGCAGCCTCGCGTCCGGTCAGTTTCATTTTGCCCAGGTTCCGGAGGTGGCAATCAGCCGGGTCACGATCCGGTCGGCCAGAATCACCATAAGCCGGTCGCGGGCGTCTTGTTCGGCGGCGCGGGTCGAGATCGTCGAACTGGTGCTGGGGGGCGAAACGGTGGTGTCGACCGTGCCGACCGAGTAGCCGGTGAAACTCGTCAGCTTTCCCGAAGTCAGCACCGCGTCGCTACCGATCGCCGTCATCTTGAATGTCACTGTGCCGACAAGGTTGTAGCGTGTCGTTTCGTTTTCCGTCGTCAGCCCGACGCCGTCCTGAGATACCCGCAGATCATAGGCGAGGGCGTATCGAGCCGGGTTGGGTTGGCCCAATCGCAGTTCGAGCTGTTTGACCAGGCTGAAAGTGTCGCGATCGTCCGGCGCTTTGACCAGGACAGTACCGCTGAGAACGGACGCTGATCCGGCTGGACCGTAGGCCGGCGTGAAGCCGCAGCCCGCCAGCATGGCAAGGCCAACGAGGGCGAAGCGGCGTTTTGGTCTAGATAACGACATTCACGATCCGGCCCGGCACGACGATCAGCTTTTTCAACGGACCCTGTTCAAGCGCCCTTTTGACAGCATCATCTTGCAGGACCAGCTTTTCAACCTCTTCCTTCGCGAGATCCTTGGCGACGGTGATTTCTGAGCGGCGTTTGCCGTTGACCTGAATCGGCAGGGTTACGGTATCCTCGACCAGCATCGCCGGATCGGCGACGGGCCAGCGTGCCTCTGCGATCATGCCCTTGTGGCCCAAAAGTGCCCAGATCTCTTCAGCCATGTGCGGTGTCATGGGCGACATGAGTTGCGCGAGAGTGGCCATGGCCTTTCGCTTTGCGTTTGCCCCGGCCGAGGATTTCGCAAGCGTATTGGTGAAGGCGTAGAGTTTGGCGATGGCCGCGTTGAAGCCGAAGCTTTCGACACCGGTGGTCACATCGTGAATCGTCCTGTGCATCGCGCGCAACAGGTCGTCGTCGGCTTCGCCTTCGTCTTGTGCCTCTGCGATGTCGGTGGCCAGACGCCAGACCCGGCTGAGGTGCTTGAACGCGGCGTCGGCGCCAGAGGCGGTCCATTCCACATCTCGTTCCGGCGGGCTGTCGGACAGCACGAACCAGCGGGCGGAGTCGGCGCCGTATTGCTGGATGATGTTCACCGGATCGACGACGTTTTTCTTGGACTTGGACATCTTCGCGGATGGGATGATTTCAACCGGCTCTCCGGTCGCACCTAACCGGGCGCCGCTTTCGGTCCATTCGATATGTTCCGGCAGGTGATAGACGGGGCGATCGTTTTCGTCGCGGGTGACGTAGATCTCATGCGTCACCATGCCTTGGGTGAAAAGCGCATCGAACGGCTCGATCGCCTTTTCCGGCAGGTGGCCGCACAGATGCATCGCGCGGGCAAAGAAGCGGGAGTAGAGAAGATGCAGGATCGCGTGTTCGACACCGCCGATGTATTGGTCCACGTTCATCCAATAGGTCGCGTCGGGCAGGCTGGTGGGCGTGTCCGCGTTCGGCGCAGTGAAGCGGGCGTAATACCAGGAACTGTCGACGAAGGTGTCCATCGTGTCGGTTTCGCGCTGGGCGGGCTTGCCGCAGGCGGGGCAGACGCAGTTGCGCCAGGTCGGGTGGCGGTCCAGCGGGTTGCCGGGCTTGTCGAAGCTGACGTCATCGGGCAGGCGGACCGGCAGGTTTTCCTTCTTCTCCGGCACCACGCCGCAGTCGGGGCAATGCACCACCGGAATCGGGCAACCCCAGTAGCGCTGGCGTGACAGGCCCCAGTCGCGCAGCCGGTATTTGGTGACGCCAAAACCCACGCCCTTCGATTCGCAGAATGCGATGGCGGCGTCGATGGCCTGTTCGCCGGTCGCCATTTCATCCCATGCAAAGGGTTTGGTCCATTTGAC
>JBBKVT010000447.1:0-5678 GCA_037968535.1 Paracoccaceae bacterium | reverse complement strand
TTGGTGTGTGCTGGCGCATCCGTCACCCAGAGGCTGGTTAGCCACTTGACGTTCATGTTGCCCTCGAACCCGGGTAGGAGAAGGCGCATGGGGTACCCCTGCTCCGGTCGGATCCGTTCGCCATTCTGATAGAGCGCGAGGATGCCATCCTCCATGATCTTCTCGATCGGAATCGAACGAGCAACGCTCGGGCCATCGCTGCCCACGGCAACAACCCACGTGCCTTGCGGCTGGACGCCAGCCTCGTCCATCAGGACAGACATCGGAATACCGGTCCATTCGGTGTTCGAGAGGAGCCCGTGGAGCATATCGCAGCCGGCCTGCATTGGCTCGGGCATGATTGCGTTGAACAGGCTATTCCCGGCGCATTCGAGGAAATGGGTTGCCGTGACCATCGGATACCGTTCAAGCACATCAAGATCGAACTTCAACGGCCGGTCCACGAGACCGTGGATCATCAGCCGATGGCGGGCTGGATCGACATCGGGTCGCCCGCCGTGATGAACCTCGAAGTGAAGCCCGCTTGGCGTGATCGTGCCACGCAGACGGTGATGTGGCGTACCCGAGAGACTGAAAGCCGGAGCGACATCCTGCCATGGCTCTATGATCGCACGCTGGACTGATGCTTCGGCCTCAGCAGGAACCCCATATCCCCGGGCACGCTCACCTGAGATTGTAACCCATGGGGGAATGTCGGCCTCCGCCGATGCCCGTCCAGGCATCGCCAGGCCGGCGGCGACAGCGCCGGTTCCAGCCACCGCACCTTTCAGAAGTAGGCGCCGGCTAAGCAAACCGCCCCCGGCGACAAACGTGAGACCTAAAACTTCGCTATCGGATCGTATCATTTATTTGTCCCCCAAACTTGCTTGCATGCACTGCTCGCTTAGGGCCCGCAGTCTTTCTGACTACTTGCGATAAACCCTATCAGAATTCAGACCATATTAGAAGGGCGTCGCTTCAGGATCGACGTGACCATTTTGGGCTCGAAGGCGACATCTGAGTGTTTTGGTTGGACGAACGCGTTTCCAATCTGAGCTGCCTTCCCTGCGGCCGACTGCTATGTCGAAAAACGCTCGACCACGGTGGTCCCGTTGCCGAAGTCCTGGTCCTGGAACATCTGCTTGCGTCCTGCGCTTGAGCCGGTATCTGGCGTACAGTGCTGCGCAACGACGGTTAGGCAGGTTGTGCATGTTCAGCGTCGCTGTCCGATCTCTCCGCTTTGTCGCCTGTGAACGTGTCTCGACCGCGCGCCGAGGCATCAGCGGCCTCGGCCTTGACGCGCAACGAACCTCGATCGAGTCGTTTGCAGCCATGCGCAATGCCGAGGTGATCAGCCGGTTCACCGAAGTCGAGAGAGGTAAGACCTCCGACCGACCGGAATTGCAGAACGCCCTGCTTCTTGCGAAAGTCACCGGAGCAACCCTGATCCTTGCCAAGCTCGATCGGCTCAGCCGCAATGCCGCCTTCCTGCTGACGCTCAGGGACAGTGGCGTGCGGTTCCTCTCCGTAGACATGCCCGAGGCCAACGACCTGACTGTCGGAATCATGGCGCTGGTGGCGCAAGCCGAGCGCGAGGCGATCTCGCGGTGGACCAAAGAGGCTCTTGCCGTAGCGAAAGCCCGCGGCGTCAAGCTCGGCAATCCCAACGGTGCCGCAGCGCTCAGGCGTGCAGGGAAGGGCGGTGCAGCGTTAAGGGCGGCAGTTTCAGCGAATGCCGATCAACTGCAGGTGATCTCGCCGATGTGGTGAGGGATATTCAGGCGCACGGAGCGACCAGCCTGCGGGCCGTCGCGGCCGAATTGAACGGGCGACGGATGTTGACGCGACGGGGTGGAAAATGGCACGTGTCGAAAGTCCGGAATATGTTTTTGCGAAGATGTGCCACAGAAAGTTAGTCCACGTCTTGAGTGCTGACGCGATTGGCATCTACGTTTGTGACGTAGAAGGTGCCATCGCCTTCTTCGCCGGGATCTGGACCGAATGGACATCGGGACGGAAGCTCAACGAAGGTGAAACGACGAACAACCCCTTTGCATTTCTGACGACAGAGTTAAATATGAATGTTGCCCCAATTCGTCCCAAGGCAATGCCCGTCATTCTGCGCGGTCAGGACCAAATCGGCCGATGGCCGACGGCCCCGCCAGAAGAAGCGCTCGACATGCAAAGGCTGTTACCAGGCTGGACCTTGAAGATCGTCGCTGGCGGCGCTTCGAATGATGGGGGAGGGCTATACTCGGGAGAATGGTAAACTCAGGATTACGACAAGCTTGATGCAAGTGCTGCCTAATTTCCGAAGCTAGTTTTGGGGTAAGGGCGTTCTTTGGCACTCGACACCTTAGGTATGACTTTCACAAGAAGAAAAGGAGACAGCAGGCCAGCGATCTGAAATGACCGTTCAAAGCCGATCAGACCAAATCGCATGAGGTCAAACCCTGCGCTCGCGTTGACGGAATTAATGGGAAGTGCGATAATGAACTTGTTGAGCGGGAGGTTACTCGCTGATGTCGTCTAAGTGCAGCTACGCTACTGCAAGACGAATCACATATTCCAGTTTGGACGGCCCGAGCCGTGGCGTAGCGGCCGGAGGGTTTGATCGAGTTTCCGCTCCTGCAGTGCTCGCCTTTGGAGCGGGATTCGATCCATAAAGGCTGTGCCAGCATGCACCTGATCTTGGGTCACTCTTCCGATTCCTTCTGCGGTGCAGTACTGTCGAGACTGACGGCGTTCGGTCTGACAGCCGGCATTGTCGACGCTATTTTCGCACCGGCGACCCGCATCGATCTGCGTATCGGGCCGGATGGAAAGACGGTGCGGCCGCGCGCGGCAATTACATTGCGCAATATTAATCCCAGCGATGTCGAAAGCCTATTCCTGCGCGCCAGTGGCGCCATCGATCCGGCAGGCTGGAACCCCAACGATCACGCCTATGTGCAGGCTGAAACTCAGGCCGCTCTGTTGGCCTGGCTGACCGCGCTCGATTGCCCGGTGGTAAACCGCATCGGGGCTGATCTTTGGTATCGGCCGCGCAACCCGCTGCTGTACTGGTTGCCGCTCCTCCGCCGCGCCGGACTAACGGTGCCGGAGATTGTAGTGACATCTGATCCGGAGGCAGCAGAGCGCTTTCGACGCAACCTCGAGGCGGACGAGGTGCCGGGCGCGGTCTGCTCCTCCCTCGTGCGAAGCCAGGGCTGGCTGGTTGGTCCAGCGGAATGGGCAGGTGTCGCGGCACTGCAGAATTACGCACCTGTATGCCTTGTCGAACCGCATCATACGCCCCGAACGGTCTGCATCGTCGGTTGCAAGGTTATCTGGGACGGAGCGCCGACGCCACTCGAGGCGACCCTGGACGGCCCGCTGCGCCGCTTCGCAGAGATGGCCGGTCTTGACCTCGTCGAGGTCACGCTCGGGCGCGTCCGTCGGGGCTGGGCAGTCGCCGATGTCGACCCTTTGCCGCAGTTGCTGCATTTTGCAAAGCGAACGCAGTCGCAGATCGTCGATGCCGTGACCGACTTGCTGCAAGACACTCCGTCAAGGACTGTCGATCTGGCGGAGGTCCCGTGATGATTCTGGTGGCAGGCGGCATCGCGGACACTGTGACCGAGCTTCTGTGTTCCCGGATCGAGGATTGTGGCTATCCCTATCGGTTGCTCGATCTCGGGCACTACCCGGCTGGCCACGGCATGGACGTGACCTGGACCGACGGGCGATTGACCGGGCATATACGCGGGCCGGACTGGCAGCTGGAACTCGAGGCGATTAGCGGCGCATTCGTGCGTTTTCTCGGCGCCGAAGGTCGCACGCCATTGGCGGGCCTGTCAGCGGCACAGGCCAACGAACTTCAACTCGGGGCCGACACCGCTCTGATGCTCCTGCTCGATAACTTGGAGTGCCCGGTTGTGAACCGGATGGGCGGCGGCATGTCCAACAACAGCAAGCCGCACCAATTGCTTCTCATCGCCCGGGCGGGCCTGATTGTGCCGCCGACCCTCGTTACCAACGACCCAGCAGCTGTAAGGGCATTCGACGCCGAACACGACGGGCTGATCTACAAATCAATCAGCGGGATCCGGTCGGTGGTGCGTCGGTTCGGGCAAGCGCAAATGGAGCGGCTCGACCTTCTACGCCATGGCCCGGCGCAGTTTCAGGCCTTCGTGCCTGGCAACAATGTGCGGGTCCATACCGTTGGCGACCAGCTCTTCGCCACCAGGGTCAGAACCGAGGCTGTCGACTACCGCTATGCGCGACGGGATGGGCTTTTGCTCGAGATGGAACCAACAGACCTGCCGCCCAGTGTCGCAGCTGCATGCCAGCGGGTGGCCCGCGACCTCGGGCTCCTGCATGCCGGCATCGACCTGAAAGAGACGCCGAACGGTGAATGGTACTGTTTCGAAGTGAATCCCTGCCCGGGCTTTGTCTACTACGAAAGGCACACCGGGCAACCGATCTCTCTCGCGCTGGCCGAACTACTGCACTCCGGCCGTATGGACGTTCATACTCCCCGCGACGCTTCCGAGAGGCCCGGCCAGGGCCCTGCGCGCGCCGCATCCGCACCAGCCTGAAAAGGAGGCCATCATGGCCGGCAAAGACAAAAGCGAAAAAGACAAGAAGGAACCGTTCATCGGGGCGGCGGACCGGCCCGAGGTCAAGATCGACCTCGACATGCCGCTGAATGACCTACGAGTCCGTGATCTGGCGGCAATTCTGGGGCATCTCACCCCGAAACCCATCACTGATATCGGCAAGGCACCAATCAAGGATTTCTTTGACAAACCGTTCCCTGAGGTGGTGAAGGATTTCCTGAAGGAGATCAAGATCGAGAAGGTGGAGAAACCCGAGAAGCCGGAGAAATTCGAGAAACTCGAAAAGATCGAGAAGCCGGAGAAGATCGAAAAGCCTGAGAAGATCGAGAAACGAGAGGTCAAGGAGTTCAAGCTTGAGAAACTCGAGAGCGACGGTGTTTTCGACCCCGGCTTCCAGATCCCAGGCCCCGATCCGCGATTCGAAGGCGTGATGCAGGCAATCGGGGGACTGACACAGCAAGTCAGCGCCCTGGCCGATCAGGTGGAGATACTGCGCAAACGCGTCGAGGGATGACGAAGCCTCGGTCTCTGGCGGAAGCGGTAACTCGGCACCCCGGTTTCGGCCGTTCGCTGCCCCGCGCTGCGTAAGACCAAGAACGGGGGAGCCGCGGTTGTCTCTGCGGCCATTCGGATTGAAGTTGCGTCTTCGCAACAAAAAATGGCCTTCTAAACCAGGACGCTTCTTCCTTATCTCGAGCCACCAGACACCGGGACTGAAATCTAGACTTACAGCGCCACCCTCACGGGTATGCTGCTGAAATGGCAAGTATGTCTATCGCCGAAAGCTCTTGCCGACAGACACATTCCAAGGCCAAAAAGGTTTCCTTGGGACGCCCCCACCCTGTTGGAGAAGGTATTGATCTCCGAATCGTTCCTTCCTGTCGAAGGCGTCAACAATAGTTCCGTGAAGGCTCCAAGCTGTGCTACGCTCGCCGAGACGCATCGCGTTGCAGCGTCGTTACGACTAAGGGTGAAGACCGCAATGCCATGGAGTGTTCTCGACCGCGGAGGATATGACCTCACGGTAGATACTTACCGCGTCATTCTGGAGGGCGCGCCGACGATGTTGTGGCTCGGTGACGCGACCGGAAAGTGCGT
>JBBKVT010000446.1:0-3498 GCA_037968535.1 Paracoccaceae bacterium | reverse complement strand
ACCGCCAGGCGGATGATCTCGGGGCTGCTGTGAAAGCCTTTGAAAGGGTCTGTTTTCGTCATGAGCAAAGGCTACGAAACCACCCTGCCCGCCTCAACCCAATTTGTTCTGACAAAGCCATACACGGGGCTAACTACGCTCTGATCACTCGGACATTCAACGCGATGTGGAGGCGTTCGGGGGAGCGAACTAACACCTTGGCTTGAGCAAACGGTCGGAAAGTCAGATGGAATGCGAGTTGGACAAGCCAAGCGTCGCCGTACCAATCAGCTAGCTTGATCAAGGCGGCGTCCACAGTGGCCCCCTGAGGGTATCTCGTCCCGCGCGGCAGGTCATGCGAGGAATATCAATTACCAGACAGCTGCATCACGGTGTTTCGATAAACGCCCATCGCCCTTCGGGCTGCTCTCATCCGATGCGCTCGATGTTCAACTCCGCCACTTCGCGCAAATGAGCTTCAAAGAAATCGGTGAATGTCGCCACCAAGGGTGGGAGCACCTCGTAGGGCGGATAAAACAGCGTGAGCCAGAGAGGGCTGGCAGTCCAGTCGTCCAGTACCGTTTCGACGTCCCCGGAAGCGATCCCGTCCTTCACGATGAAATCCGGCAGGAGCGTTATGCCGTTCCCCAGCCGGGCCAAAGCGTACAGAAAGTCTCCATTGTTGGAGATGATGGAAGATCCTGCCGAAAGGTTCCGCTTCGCCCCATCCTTCCGGAATTCCCAGACCTCTGCCTGGCCAGTCGCGGAATAGGACATGCAGAACGATGGATCGAGGTCATCCGGGGTTTCGGGCCGCTGCATGCGCGCGAACAGGCTGGGTGCTGCGACGGCATGGCGGGGCACCTCGCAGATCTTGCGCCAGATTGTCGATTTGTCGCTGGGCGGACCTGAAACCCGGATGGCAAGATCGCAGTTGTCCTCGACGATATCCACCAATTCATCGGTCAGCTTTACATCGAGCGAAATATTCGGGTAGGCCAGACGAAACCGGTCAACCAAAGTTGGCAGCAGCCTCAGCCCAAGCGACAAGGGCGCATTCAGCGAAAGACGCCCGCGATCCGGCCACACGGCGCGGGTGATTTCCTCAGCCACCTGATCGAAGTCGTCCACCACAGGGCCAAAACGCGCAGCCACCATGGCGCCGGCGCTGGTCAGCGCCACCTGGCGCGTCGTGCGCACCAGAAGCTGCTGGCCAAGGTCTTGCTCCAGCCTAGCGACGATGCGCGTGACCGAGGCGGGCGTCATGTTCAGGCTGCGCGCGGCTGCGGCAAAGCTGCTCAACTCGGCCACTTTCAGAAACACGCGGACTGGCTTTATATCCTGCATGGTTGATTATTGCACTATCGACAATAGTAAATGCAAGAACGCTTCTATTCTTGGCAACACTGCATTGCCCTATCTTGGTCACAACACGAGACAGACGATTTGAAAGGCGAAACGATGATCAAGGAAATCAAGGGTCTGCACCACGTCACCTCGATGGCTGGCGATGCGGCTGAAAACAATGCGTTCTTCACCAAAACCCTCGGCCTGCGCCGCGTCAAGAAAACCGTGAATTTCGACGCGCCGGAGGTTTATCATCTCTACTATGGCGACGAAGTCGGCACGCCCGGTTCTGTCATGACTTATTTCCCTTTTGGCAACATGCCCAAAGGGCGGCGCGGCACGGGCGAAGTCGGCACGACAGAATTTGCCATCCCAAAAGGCGCCCTGCCCTTCTGGAAAGAGCGGCTTGGCAATTACGGCGTGACGGGTCTGTCCGAAGGCAGCTTTCTGGGCGAAAACCGGTTGCAGTTCGATGGTCCCGATGGCGATGGTTTTGCCTTGGTGGAAAGCGCTGAGCGGGGCCGCAGCCCATGGACCGGCACTGACGTTCCAGAGGATGCCGGGATACTGGGCTTTCATGGCGCGCGTTTCACGCTGCGCGATGCGGCTGCAACCGGCGAGTTACTGACCTTCATGGGCTACCAGAAGGACGAAACCGACGGTGACATCACCCGCTACCGCATCGAGGGCGGCAATGCGGCGGATACCATCGATCTTGAGGAACTGAAGGGTGCAAAAACCGCCGGCCAAGGTGCCGGTTCGGTTCACCATATTGCATTTGCCGTTGAGAACCGAGCCAAGCAGCTGGAGGTGCGCAAAGCGTTGATGGACACCGGCTATCAGGTGACGCCCGTGATCGACCGCGACTATTTCTGGGCGATCTATTTCCGCACCTCCGGCGGCATCCTGTTCGAGGTGGCCACAAATGAACCGGGCTTTGACCGTGACGAAGATACGGCCCATCTGGGCGAAGCCCTGAAGCTGCCAGACCGGTACGAGGCACATCGCGCCCAGATCGAGGGCCTGCTGCCCCCGATTGACGCGTAAAGGAGAGCAAGATGTCGACTGATACCTATCACGCATTGACCAAAACGCCCAAACCCGGCGCGCCACTGATCTTTACCTTTCACGGCACTGGAGGCGACGAACACCAGTTCTTTGATCTGGCACAGCAGATCGTACCGGACGCGGGCATCGTCTCGCCCCGGGGCGATGTGTCAGAAGGCGGCGCGGCCCGGTTTTTTCGGCGCACGGGTGAAGGCGTCTATGACATGGACGATTTGGCCCGGCGTACCAAAACGATGGCGGATTTTGTCGCGGCGCATAAGGCGCAGAACCCGGGCGCGCCGATCTATGGTTTTGGCTACTCGAACGGGGCAAACATCCTTGCCTCTGTCGCAATGGCGCACCCAGATCTGTTCGACCGTATCGGGTTGCTGCACCCCCTGATCCCCTGGGAGCCGGAGGCCGTCCCTGCCCTTGCCGAAAAGCGGGTTCTGATCACCGCGGGCAAACGAGACCCGATCTGTCCATGGCCGATGAGCCTGCGATTGATCGACTGGTTCACAGCGCAGGGCGCAGATGTATCAACAGAAGTTCACAACGGCGGGCACGATCTGCGTCAACCGGAGCTGCTGGCTCTGCAAACCCTTCTGACGGCCCCATGACAAAGCGCGGATTTGCCCAGCCCAGGCGAAGATGTCAGAGCAAGATGGCATTATCGAGCGCAAGGAAGACCGCATCATCCGGCTTGAGAAGCTGCTGGCTGACTTCAAACGTGCCCTTTATGGCGCGAAGTCCGAGAAGGGCCATCCTGACCAATATCACCTCGCCCTGGAAGACATTGAGACAGCCATGGCGGTGGTCCATGCCGAGGATGAGGCCACTGATCCGTCAAAGACAACGGGCACATCAAAGCCTCGCGCGGGTCGCGGCGTCCTGCCAAAACACTTGCCACGCATTGAAGAGGTGATCGCGCCTGACCATGTGACCTGTGGGTGCGGCTCAGAGCGTCACATCGTCGGTGAAGATGTCAGCGAACGGCTGGATATCGTGCCCGCGCAGTTCCGCGTGATTGTCACGCGCCGTCCCAAGCATGCCTGCCGATCCTGTGAGGCGGGCATACTCCAAGCCCCAGCAAAGCCTCGCCTGATCGAAGGCGGCATGCCAACC
>JBBKVT010000445.1:0-6172 GCA_037968535.1 Paracoccaceae bacterium | reverse complement strand
GGGCGGCGATTCTGGCCGATCTGGCGGTGGCGCCGATCCCGGAATCCTGCCTCGGCGGGGCCGTGGTGGCGGCGCGGCCGGAACTGAACCTGCCGCCGCTGCCGCGCTATGCCGTCGGTATGGTGGTGGCGGAAAACGCAGGCGCCGCGGTCAAGGCGGCGGCCGATCATCTGCGGGCCGGTTTTGCGGTTCTCTGAGGCGGCGGATCAGCCAGCAGGTTCCGGCGCATGCGACCAGGCCTGACTGTCACACTGGTAATGGTGGCGTTTGCCGCGAATACGGTTCTGAACCGGCTGGCGCTTCTGGACAGCAGCACCGGGCCTGCGGCCTTTGCGCTGGTGCTGGGCGGCGTGGCGTTATCGGTGCGCGGAGTCGCGCGGGTGCGGGGTCAGGACGCGTCGGGCAGTGGCGGCAGGCTGCGCAGGTAGAGGATTATCGCGGCCAGATCGTCATCGGTCATCTTCGCGAGAAAGCCGTAAGGCATCGGTGGCAGCATCTGTGATCCATCCGGGCGCACGGCCTTGGTGATCATCTGCGCGATCTCGGCATCGGAATAGCTGGCAAGCCCGTCCGCGTGGCTGGTCAGGTTCGCCGCGACCGAGGTGCCCCAGGGGCCATGAAACTCGAACCCGCCCTGACCGAGCGCGGTGTCGAACATCGGGCCTTGCGGGCCCATTGGCGTGTGGCATTCCAGGCAATGCGCGACCGGCCCGGCAAGATATTCGCCATATTCCACCGTGACGCCTGCGGGGATGCTGGGAACGCTGTCGATCGGCGGGCCGTAGGCCGGGGGCAGCGGGATGTTGTAGACGCTTTCGGGAACCTCGTTTTCCACGGCGGGAACGGTGCGCAGATAGGCGACGATCGACATCACATCGTCATCCGACAGGCGGCGATACAGCAAGAACGGCATCGGCGGCCCGATCAGCGTGCCGTCAGGCCGGATGCCTTCGCGAATCGCGCGGGCGAATTCCGCGTCGGTCCAGTCGGCGACCTCGCCCGCCGGCGAGATATTCTCGGAATAGGCGGTGAAGTCGGGGTTTTCCTCGACCAGCCGTCCGGACAGTTCGGCGCCGGCGATGTGAAGCCGTCCGGTCCCAGTGGCGTGTGGCAATTGCCGCAGCCCGCCGGGCCGGTGACCAGATATTCGCCGCGTTCCACCGACGGCTCTGCCACGGCGGCGCCCGCAGCGCAGACGGCCGAAATCATCAATACCAATCGCATTTCCCTGAACCCCCAAATTCCATGTGAAGGGCCCGGCAGCAACGGAACCCCTGCAACAAAATAGCACATGTTTCGTCGAAAAGTGAGCAAAATTTCGAAGGCCGCAAGGTGGCTATTCGCCGTAGGGCACCCAGATCGTTTTGGTCTCGACCGCATGGGTCAGAAACGTGCGGCCCTCGCCCGCCGGGCCTTGCCAATCGCGGGTGCGGCCGTTGTTGACCCAGGTGCGTTTGAGGTTGCGGGCGGATTCTTTCTCGATCGTGGCCGAGAGGTCGGAGGAGGAAAAGCACCAGAGCGCATCGACATCCATATGGCCGGCCAGTTGCGGGGCGAGTTCGGCGTGGCTGCCGGTCAGGATGTTGACGACGCCGCATGGCAGGTCGGAGGTTTCCAGCACCTGGTAGAAATCGGTGGCGGCCAGCGGGTAGGGTTCGGAGGCGACCGTGACCACCCGGTTGCCCATCGCGATGGCGGGGGCGATGACCGAGATCAGCCCCAGCAGCGGCGCGTCATCGGGGGCGAACTGGCCGATCAAACCGACCGGTTCGTTCATCGCGAGGGCAATGCCGCGGATCGGCACACCCTTGGCAGCACCATCGAGCTTGTCGGCCCAGGCGGCATAGGTGAACAGGCGGCTGATCGAGGTGTCGACTTCGGCGCGGGCGATCCTGGCGTGGACGCCGGTCAGGTCATGCAGTCGGGAGGCGAATTCTGCCGCCCGGGCGCTGAGGTTTTCGGCGATGTAATAGAGGATTTGCGCGCGCAGATGGCCGGTGGTTTTCGACCAGCCTTTCGCTGCCTGCGCCGCCTCGACCGCGTTGCGGACGTCCTTGCGGTTGGCCAGCGAGGCATGGCCGATCTGTCGCCCGCGCGGGCTGTAAACCGCGCGGGAATAGCCGGCATCGGGGCGGGCCTGCTTGCCGCCGATGTAAAGCTTGGCGGTGCGGTCCATCGCCTCGCCTTCGGCCGGTTCGCTGCCGGTTTCGGCCTCGATTCGCTTGAGCGGCTTGGTGGTGACGCGCGGCTTTGTGTAGGCGCGCAAGCCTTCCCATCCGCCTTCGCGCCCAAAGCCGCTTTCGCGCACTCCGCCGAACCCGGCGGCGGCGTCAAAGAGGTTGGTCGCGTTGACCCAGACCACGCCCGCGACCAGCTTGGGGGCCACGTCGAGCGCGAGGTTGATGTTCTCGCTCCACAATGTGGCGGCCAGCCCGTAGCGGGTGTTGTTGGCCAGTTCGACCGCTTCCGATGGCGTGCGGAAGGTGGTGCCGACCAGCACCGGGCCGAAGATTTCTTCCTGCATCAGCTTGGCGGCGGGATGCAGGCCGGTGATCAGCGTCGGCGGGTAATAGCAGCCTTCGGGCAACGGAATCGCTGCGTGATAGACCTCTCCCTCGCCGCGCGCGCCGTCCACCAGATCGGTGATCGCGCGCAGTTGCACCGGGTCCACGACCGCGCCGATGTCGATGCACTTGTCCATCGGATCACCGATCCGCAAGCGGTCCATCCGGGCGCGCAGGCGGCTGTAGAACGCGTCGGCTATGCCTTCGTGCACCAGCAGCCGCGAGCCGGCGCAGCAGACCTGGCCCTGGTTGAACCAGATCGCGTCGACGAGGCCCTCGATAGCGCTGTCGAGATCGGCGTCGTCGAAGACGATGTAGGGGGACTTTCCGCCAAGCTCCAAGGTCAGCGACTTGCCCGATCCTGCGGTGGCTTCTCGGATGCGCCGCCCGACAGAGGTCGAGCCGGTGAAGGCGATCTTGTCGATATCCTCGTGAGTCACGATCATCTCGCCGACCGCGCCGTCGCCGGTGACGATGTTCACGACGCCCTTGGGCAGCCCGGCTTCCTGGCAGATCTGCGCGAACAGAAGCGCTGTCAGCGAGGTATATTCGGCGGGCTTCAGAACCACGGTATTGCCCATCGCTATCGCTGGCGCGATTTTCCACGACAGCATCAAAAGCGGGAAATTCCACGGGATGATCTGGCCGCAAACGCCGAGCGGTTCGGCATCGGGCAGCTCGGCTTCCATCAGCTGCGCCATGCCCGCGTGATAATAGAAATGCCGCGCCACAAGCGGGATGTCGATGTCGCGGCTTTCGCGGATCGGCTTGCCGTTGTCCAGCGTTTCGAGCACCGCGAACAGCCGCGAGTGCTTTTGCACCAGCCGCGCCAGCGCGTAGAGGTATTTTGCGCGGTCGTGTCCGGACAGCTTCGCCCATTTGCCCTGCGCCTTGCGCGCTGCCGCCACTGCCGCGTCGACGTCTTTCTTAGTTGCTTGCGTGACATGTGCCAGCACCTCGCCATTGGCCGGGTTGCCGCTGTCGAAGCCCTTGCCGGGTTTGGTGAAAGCGCCGTCGATGAAATGGCCCATCTTGCGGTCGTGGGCATCGAGCCAGGCCATTGCCTCGGATGCGCTTTCCGGGGCCGGGCCATAGTCCATCGTGTCAAAGATTTCCGAGACGTTCATGGCTTCTTTTGTTCCCAAATACTCATGGTCCTGGCCTCGCCAACGGCGGTACGTCAGGCCATTGGATGCCGATATCCAGCCGAGTATCGGCCGGTGACGAAATGTTCCAACTGACGTTCGATATCGCCCAACAATGATGACGCACCGAAGCGGAAGAGGTCAGGCTGCAGCCAGCGGTCCCCGAGCTCGTCCTTGATCAAAGCAAGATAGACCAGCGCATCCTTGGCTTTCGATATTCCGCCTGCGGGTTTGTAGCCGATGCGGATGCCGGTGCGCTGCTGGTAGTCGCGGATCGCGCGGATCATCGTCAGGGTGACGGGCAGCGTGGCGTTCACGCTTTCCTTGCCGGTCGAGGTCTTGATGAAATCCGCCCCCGCCATCATGCAGACGTAACTGGCGCGGGCGACGTTGCGCAGGGTCTGCAATTCGCCGGTCGCAAGGATCGCCTTTACATGCGCCTCGCCACAGGCGGCGCGGAATTCGCGCATCTCGTCGTATAGCGCCTGCCAGTTGCCGGTCAGCACGTGACGGCGCGAGATCACGATGTCGATCTCGGCAGCGCCGGCCTTGACGCTTTCACCGATCTCGGCGACGCGCAGGTGGAACGGCGACAGGCCGGCGGGAAAGCCGGTGGAAACGGCGGCGACCGGGATGCCGGTGCCGCGCAGCGCATCGACGGCAGTTTCGACCATGTCGTGATAGACGCAGACCGCACCGGTATGAATTGGGCCGACGCCCAGCGCGTCTAGGATATCCTGGCGCACCGGGTTGGCGGCCTTGGCGCAAAGCCTGCGGACCCGGCCATCGGTGTCGTCGCCCGACAGCGTGGTCAGGTCGATACAGGTGATCGCCTTCAAAAGCCACGCCGCCTGGTATTCCTTTTTCACCGAGCGCCGCCCCGGCAGCGTCGCGGCACGGCGTTCGATCGCCGAGGTGTTGGCCTGCACCGACGCGACCCAGTCCATGTCCAGCGCCATCCCCGGATTGCGCGGCTCATGGACCTGCGGCAAAAGTGCTGCGGCAGGTCTGATTTCGGTGCGGGTTTCGGTTTTCACGATCGGATCCCTCGCGGCCCGTTGGCGTCGAAGACTCATCGTGGCACGGCGCCGCGCGGTTGGCAAGATTTTACCAGATGGTCAAATCGGCTGGATCGCGTTCTTCTGGAACCGGCGGCGATACTCGGCCGGAGTCAGGCCATGTGCGGCGCGGAACAGGCGGTGGAAATGCGACAGGTTGGGCAGCCCGATCTCGGTGGCGATCTCGGCCAGCGGGTCTGAGGTGCCGGTCAGCCGGGTGGCGGCATGGGCCATGCGGATGCGGTTCACGTAATCCGACGGGGTTTCGTGGAAATACCGCTGCATGGTGCGGCTGACATGGGCATGGGCGCGGTCGGCGACCCGCGCCAGACCTGCAGCGCCATCGCGAAACACTGCCGGTTCGTGCGCGGCGACGCAGGCGCGGGCCAGCCAGTCGGGCAGGGCGTCGGGCAGCGGGCCTGTGTTGCCGCGCAGTTCGGCCAGGATGGGCAGCAGGAACGCTTCGGCTGCCAGTGTCGAACGCGGGCCGGTTTCCAGCCGCAGGGCGGCGCGAGACAGGTCGGATAGCTGCCGGATGTCGCGATGCGCCTTTTCGGGCAGCGCGGCAGTCGCCCAGAAAAACCGCCCCGCCATGTCGTGGCGCGCCGCGACTCCGTCGATCAGCGCAGACGGGAAGGCGACGTTCACCAGGTGGGTTTCGTCGCCGATCCCCTGCAACGCATGAGTGTCCGCAGGCCGGATGAATACCATGTCGCCTTCGCTCAGAACCTCTTTGGTGCCGTTGATCAGGTGCCTTGCGCGGCCGTGGTGCAGCCAGAAGACCTCGTGGTAATCGTGGTCATGGAGCAGCCGGATCGGCCGTTTCGACAGCACCGCGCGGGTGAAGTGCACCGCTTCGCCGGGCTGGAAGATCTCGCTGGAAAGAAGTCGCTTGCTGTCCATGGCGCCAGATTAGCATGGCCGGGCGTCTGCGAACATGCCCTGCCGCAGCGCAGCGTCATTCCGCCGCTGTGCGGCGTGGCGGGGTGTGGCTGGACTGCGTGACGAGGCCGCCGATCCGCGCTAGACGGGGGCAGCAACAAGGGAATCGCCGATGACTTTCGACCGTACCGTCAAGATCGCCCCGTCGATCCTGTCCGCCGACTTCGCCGATTTCGGCCGCGAGATCGCGGCGATCGAGGCGGAAGGCGCCGACTGGGTTCATGTCGACGTGATGGACGGGCATTTCGTGCCGAACCTCACGTTCGGCCCTGCGATGTGCAAGGCGATCCGGCCGCATATCAAGACGGTTATGGACGTGCATCTGATGATCGCGCCCGTCGATCCCTATATCGACGCCTTCGCCGAGGCCGGGGCCGATATCCTGACCGCCCATGTCGAGGCCGGGCCGCATGTTCACCGCACGCTGCAGGCGATCCGGGGGGCGGGCTGCAGCGTGCGGTGA
>JBBKVT010000444.1:0-5438 GCA_037968535.1 Paracoccaceae bacterium | reverse complement strand
GCGCCGGTTTCATGGGCAATCTACTCGAATTGCCCGCGATCCGCAAATGTACTACCTGGACCTCAGATCAGATCGCGCGGGATGTCCTCGTTCCAGTCGCGCCGGAAAAGTTCGGCGCTCCCATCCCGTGCGACAACCTGGGCGGTGATGCGCCAGACCCGCGAAAGCGCTTCGACCGTGACTGTCGCGTCGACCTTCGCCGCCCAGTCGCCGCGCGCGTAGGACTTATGCCAGGTGCAGGTGCCGCGAGCCGAGTTCGGATCGCCGGGATGGATTTCGAACCGGTCCTCGTCGGTGTAGCGGACAGTCAGCCCGGTATGGGCATGTCGAACCTCTCCGGTGTCGCCTGCGCGCAGATAGGTTTCCTTGCCGGTGGCGAGGTCTTCGGTCACCGATCGTTCCGAATTTCCGGGGCTCAATTGCTCGGCCTTCATCGGTTCGGCACCCTCGGACGGCGGGAAAGGCGCGAGGCGTTCATCTTGCGGCTGCACCGGACGCAGTGGCAGGGTCAACTTCCCGGTGCCGGGGCTGAGCGTCAGCGTGACCGGTTCGGGCGCGGGCCAGACCATCGGCCAGTAGCTTGTCGACAGCGCAAGCCGGATGCGCTGGCCCTTGGAAAAGCGTTGACCAATGGCATTGAGTTGCAGCGAGATCTTCTCGGGCATGCCGGGCGTCATCGGTTCGGGATCGGAATGCGAATTTCGGTGAGTCAGGTTCAGAACACCGAAGCTGACCAATGTGGACTTGCCGTCCGGGTCGGAGGCCGACAGGACCGCAATTAGATTGCCGACGGGTCGATCCGCGGCAATTTCGCCCTCGAATATCGGGAAACCGAGGATTTCGACATCCTCGTCGAGGGAATCCGACAAAAACACCGTCATCGCGCCGTCCTCGCGTGACTGATCCAGTGCCTGATCGGGTGCGGAGCCGTAAGAGCACCACGCCTGCGCATAGCTCCCCGCCGTCTGCGGCGAACTGATCGCGATCGGATCGCCCGCGGCCGCACCGTCCAGACGACCGGGCGACAGGGTGAGCGTCCGTTTAGGGCCAGCCCCGGTCTTCCAGCCGTCCTCGGCCACCCAGCGCCCGGCCCGCTCGGCGTGGTACGGCGCGGGCGCGGCAGGATCCTGGATCCAGGCGCGGATCATCGGTTCGTCCATGATGCCGGTATCGATGTCCTTCAGGTGCTGATCCCACCAGCGCAGACATTCCTGCAGGAAGCCGATGCGCGGCCCCGGCTCTGCGAAATGCGGGTATTTATGCGCCCATGAACCGATCAGCGCCTTTCGCGGCCCTGGAAGATTTTCCATCATCCGGAAGATCGGGTTGGTGTAGCCGTCGACCCAGCCACCGACCGCATAGACCGGGATCTGTACATCGGCATAGTTCTCGCAAATCGAACCATGTCGGTAGAACTCATCCCGCCTTTGGTGGCGGAACCAATCGAGCATCCAGAGCCCGTTGCCCTCCAGGCGTTCCAGC
This sequence comes from Paracoccaceae bacterium, assembly GCA_037968535.1. Taxonomy (GTDB): domain Bacteria; phylum Pseudomonadota; class Alphaproteobacteria; order Rhodobacterales; family Rhodobacteraceae; genus JAHEAO01. The sequence goes on along the minus strand of JBBKVT010000444.1, from coordinate 3,956 downwards.
CACATCTCGCGCCACCGGTCCCCGACGATAGCGGGGTCGGGCGGAGTATGGGCGATGGCGAAGGCGGTAGCGCCCCAGGCGAGCTTGTCGGTCAGACACGCGCCGCCCATGAAATGGATGTCATCGGCGTAGCGGTCATCGGTCGAACAAAGCGTGATGACGGCCTTCAGCGCCTCGGGTTTGCGCGCCGCGATCTGCAGCCCGTTGAAGCCGCCCCAGGAAATTCCGATCATGCCCACCGTGCCCGAACACCAGGGCTGTTTTGCCAGCCATTCGATTACCGCGACACCGTCATCAAGCTCCTGTTTCAGATATTCGCCCTTGCACACACCCTCGCTGTCGCCGGTGCCACGCAGATCGACGCGCACCCCGGCATAGCCGTGGCCGGCGAAGTAGGGGTGGGTCAGGTGATCCCGCTCAACCGTGCCATCACGCTTTCGATAGGGCAGGTATTCTAGGATCGCAGGCACCGGGTCGGCCTCGGCATCATCCGGCAGCCAGATGCGAGCGGCGAGCTTTACGCCGTCGGGCATCTCGATCCAGGTATTCTCGATCTCGCGGACCTTGCGGGGAAAATCGGTGCGGATGGGGATAGCAGGCATGGCGCGGTCCTTCATTACATTCCGTTGCGGGGGATTTCGTGATGCCAGTCGACGCGGTGGAAGAGTTCGTCACCCTCCCAGCATTCGCAGCGAGCCGTCAAGATGAAGGCGTTCTTGGTGCAGGTCATTTCCGAAAAGGTCTCCATCCGCACCTTCCAGTCGCCGCGTTCCAACGTGCGGCTCTGGGTCATCTCGGCCCGTGCCGAAAGCGGGTCAGCCGGATGATTTTCGTAAATCCGTTCCGAGATGTCGTGAAACTCGGTCCCGATCTCGTCAAAACGGACCTTGCCGACAGGACCGAAGACCCCACCGTCGATGAACACCCGGTGGCGGGACTTTCCGGTGATAAGATCGGTGGTGATGTCGCGTTCCATCGAGCCAGTGCCAAGCGCGGTGATCCGGCGCGGAGCGGGCGTTGGTGGGGCGGCGAGATTGCGCGGGGCGGAACGGTCGGTTGCCTGAAGAACCGGGATTTCCAGCACCGAATGACCGGGTGCGACGCTGAGAGTCACCGGGTCCGGCGCGGGCCAGAGGACGGGCCAGTAGGTCGAGGCGACGTGCAGGACCAGACGGTGGCCTGCGGGCACCTGCCAGGCGATGCCGTGGAGCGCGACGGTCACCTCCAGCTCGTCACCCGGCACGATAGGCGTGGCCGTTTCGTTGCTTTTCCGGTGTGTCAGGTTGAAAAACCCGCGGGCTATCAGGCTTTGGCCCCCGTCTGGCGCCTCGTCGGCAAGGATCGCGGCGACGAAACCCTGCGGTTTGTCCGCAGCCACCTTCAGTCGAAGTTTCGGTTGCCCCAGAATGTCCATTGCGGAAGTGACCGGGGCCGAGCGGAAGATCAGCGCCCCGCCCGCGTCGATGCGACAGTCGCCCGGCATGTCGCCCGGTGTCGCGAACGAGGTCATATCGCCCGCTGCCGCGCCATAAGTCTGCGGCGAACATATCGTCATGGTTTCGCCGCCCGCGTCGGCTGCCTCGCCAAGCGTGCCCGCGTTCAGCCACAGCACCCGCGCGCCGACCTCCGATGACGGCCAGTCAGCCACCTCGACCCAGTGCCCGTCGCGATGAGCGATCGTAGGGTCCGGGGCCACGCTGTCCTGCAGGTAGAAGCGCAGACGCGGCTCGTCCATGATGCCGTTCTCTATCCCCTTCAGCCAGCGGTCCCACCAGCGGATCGCTTCATCGACGAAATCGATCTGAGGGCTGGGAATGCCATCATGCGGATAAAGATGTGCCCAAGGACCCATCAGCACCTTGCAGGGAACTTCCAGATGTTCGGCAATGCGGAACGGCGTATCGCGGTAAAGATCCGACCAGCCGCCAAAGAAATAAACCGGCACTTGAATGTCACCGTAGTTTTGGCTGATCGAGCCGTGCTTCCACATCGCGTCATTGGTCTGATGCTCGGTCCAGAGATTGGTCCAGAGCGTCATCGTCTCCAGCCGCTCTTTCCACATCTCGCGCCAGCGATCGCCGACCACATCGGGATCAGGGGGCGCGGTGTTAAGAAGCTGCATGATGGAGCCCCACCAGAAATTGTCAGTGGCCATCACGCCGTTTCGAAAGTGGATATCTTCCTCCCACCGATCATCGGTGCCCATCACCGGGATGATCGCCTTCAGGGCAGGTGGCCGCATCGCCGCAACCTGGAATGAGTTATAGGCGCCCCAGGACTTGCCCATCATCCCGACATTGCCATCGCACCAGGGCTGCGCTGCGATCCAGGCGATGACGTCGCAGCCATCGTCCAGTTCCTGTTGCAGGTATTCGTCGTGCATCAGCCCGTCGCTGTCGCCCGCGCCGCGCGTGTCCACCCGGACAGCGGCGTAACCGGCTCTGGCAAAGCGGGGATGGGTATTGTCGTCGCGGATGCGAGTGAAGTCGCGGCGGCGATAGGGGATGTACTCGAGGATCGCGGGCACCGGATTTGCTTTGGCGCCCTCCGGCATCCAGACGCGCGCGGCAAGGCGTGCGCCGTCTGGCATGTGGATCCACATGGTTTCGATGACATCGATCGGATCTGGTTTGATCATATTGTTCTCCTGCCGGGCGGCCGCGCGCCCGGCTCAAGGGGAAAATGACAGCTTATTGTGCGTCCGTTCACCTCTGTCGGCGATGGTGCGACCGTCTTGCACTTGTCTTGCGCCCAAGGGCATCGGGTGTGGAACTCACATCCCGCAGGACGCGCCAGAAGAGATGGCACTTCTGCAGGCAAAGAAATTCGGTTCCGAGCCTTGTCGGGGTCGGGTTCCGGATTGGCCGAGAGCAAAGCAGCCGTATAGGGATGGCTCGGGGCCGAGAAAATCGCCTCAGTCTCGCCGGTTTCGACGAAGCGACCAAGATACATGACCGCCATCCGGTCGGCGACATGATGCACGACATGCAGGTTGTGGGTGATGATCACCATCGCAAGCCCCAGCCGTTCGCGCAGATCGTTCAGCAGATTGAGCACCTCGCCCTGAACGGACACATCAAGCCCCGCCGTCGGTTCGTCGGCAATGATCAGCACCGGGTCGAGCGCAATCGCCCGTGCGACGCCGACGCGCCGCGCCTGGCCGCCGGAAAGTTGATGCGGATAGCGGTCGGCGAATTCCCTGGGCAGCCCGACAAGCGACAGAAGCCGCCCGGTTTCCGCCTGCATGTCTCTGCCCTCGGTGCCGTGGATCCGGAACGCCTCGGTGACCAGCGCGCCCACGGTCTGCCGCGGGGAAAGCGATCCGACGGGATCCTGAAACATCATTGCCATCCGGCGTCGGTGAGGCTTCATCCCGGCCCGGCCAAGGCGGTCGATGCGCTGGCCTTCGAAGGTTATGGAGCCAGCCGATACCTGCTGAAGACCGTTGATCGCGCGGGCAAGCGTCGTTTTGCCCGATCCGCTTTCGCCGACAAGGGCGAATGTCTCGCCGCGCTTGACGTCGAAGGATACGCCTGCAACGCCCTTGATTGACGCCGATTGCCCAAAGGGACGCAGAAGCGGGCGGCCCATGGGGAACGTTACCTCGACATTGTTCACGTTCAGGATTGGATCGCCGTTCATGCCGGCACCCTGGCGGCTTCCGGGGTGTCGGCCAGCCAGCAGCGCGCGGCGTGGCCGTCACCGATTTCGGTTTCCGCAGGCATTTGCGTGCAGGCCTCGTGAACCCGGTGGCAGCGCGCGGCGAAAATGCAGCCCGCCGGCCGGCGCCGAAGATCGGGGATTTCGCCGGGGATTGTCTGCAGGTGCCGCACGCGCTGATGCTGGCGCGCCGGGTCGCAATCCAGAAGGCGGAACGTGTACGGATGGCGCGGATCGTTGAAGACCTGACGCGTCGTCCCACGCTCGACCACTTCGCCCGCATACATCACGATCAC
>JBBKVT010000443.1:0-3041 GCA_037968535.1 Paracoccaceae bacterium | reverse complement strand
AAGCAGACGCTTCTTTTTGATCTGCTATCCGACCATATGGACGAGGTTCTGGCGGCTTTGGCTGAGGCTCAAGTCGATACCGGCACGGCGCTGGATCGGCTGGACGCATTCACCCGGTTTCATATCCGGTTCCACCTGCCCCGTGCCGCCCGCGTGTTCCTGTCCTACATGGAGTTGCGCAACCTGACGCCTGAAAACTTTGCGGCTATCGAGGCGATGCGTGCGAAATATGAGGGCGTGCTTGAGGGCATCCTGAGGCAAGGCGTTTTTGACGGCACGATGCAGGTCGTGGACACCAAGATTGCGACTCTGGCGTTGATCGCCATGCTAACGGGCATCAGCAACTGGTATCGTCCCGACGGTCGGCTCGGCCTCGACAGGATCGAGGAACTCTATCTGGGTCTTGTCCGGCAATCCGTTGGCGCATTCGGGACCGGGAACGTTTCAATCCAGATCGGTGTTGAAAGCTGACAATGCCATCAGGCGTCGCTCGCCAAAGAGGCGGCAAACGATGTCGCAAACCCGCCAGACGGATCGGATCAGACACCGCATCAGGTACAAAACGGAAAGGACGATCATGGCCATCGGCTTTATCGGATTGGGCAATGTCGGCGCAAAGCTTGCCGGTAGTCTGTTGCGCAACGGACAAGACCTCTATGTCCATGACCTCGACCCGGCTCTTGTCTCTGCTTTGACAGATAAGGGTGCGCGCGAAGGCGGTAGTGCTGCGGCCATGATGCGCGAGTGCGAAATTGTTATTACCTGCCTGCCATCGCCTGCTGCCTGTGCCGCTGTGGTTGAAGCGATGCTGCCGGAAGTTACCATGGGCAAGATTTGGATGGAGATGTCGACGACCGACGCCTCTGAAGTCCAGAGGTTGGGTGCCGAGGTTATCGCTCGGGGCGGGCAAGCGGCCGAATGCCCCGTCTCTGGTGGCTGTCACCGCGCAGCGACTGGGAATATTTCGATCTTTATGGGCGGTGAACGGGCGACCTTTGACGCAGTTCTGCCACTGCTGACAATCCTCGGGCGGCGCATTCTGCACACCGGGCCACTCGGTTCCGCCTCGACGCTGAAAGTGATGACAAACTATCTGGCAACTGCAAACCTTTTGACCTGCATTGAGGCGATGGTGACGATGAAGGCGGCGGGTCTCGATCTTGCCACCACCTACGAGGCAATCAAGATTTCGTCTGGTACGTCGTTCGTCCACGAAACCGAAAGTCAAATGATCCTGAATGGTTGCAGGGATATCAACTTCACTATGGACCTGGTGAAAAAGGACATCGGTCTGTTCCAGTCCATTGCCGAAGAGGCGGGTGTGCCTCTCGAGATTTCGCCGCTGATGGTCTCTATTTTTGACGACGGCATCCGCCGCTACGGACCTCGCGCACAGTCCGACCGCATCGTTGAACGGCTAGAGGAAGCGACAGGTCTGTCTATCCTCTCCCCTGGATTTCCATCAGAAATGTTCGACGTTGAACCGGAGGAGCGGGGCTATGAGGTCGTCCCAACCGGCGCGATCTGATTGACGAGGATAGGGCCGCGTGCAATCGGCCCAGGTTGCGATCGCCGCATTCCGTGGTCATTGCTGATTGCATCCTACCCACGATCCGGGGCACCACCGTTCAGGGCACGGAACTGAGAGAGGTTTGGGATGGACAACAATGCAGATGCCGGGGTGCTCATGCGCCTCATACCGTCGGCAGGGCGGCGGGTCTTTGGTATTGGCGTGCTCTACGGCCTTGGCGGGATACTTCTGTGGATCGCGATGTCACGTCCGCCTGCATTCCTTTGGGCGGTTGTGCTGATCGGCTTCGCGGCTGGAGCGCTTAGGGCCGGCGAGCGGCTTAGGCGATCGACGTCCAGCGGCCTTGAACTGACTGACGAGGGGCTGCGTGACACCTCTGGCCGATGGCTGGCACGATGGGACGAAATCGAAAAGATCGAGCGTGGCGCCTTTGCGCTGAAACCGTCGAACGGCTTCCTTGTGGTTTTGAAGGCGGCACCCGGAAACGCCTGGGTGCCGGGCCTTTGGTGGCGTATCGGTCGAAGGGTCGGGGTGGGCGGCGTGACGCCAATGCGCTCCACCAAGTTCATGGGCGAGCAGATGGCGCTACGACTTGCCGGTATTCCCGGCCAGCTTTGAACTGTGACCGGCGGGTCGTCCCGGCCGGAAATCATACGCTTTCTGCCGCGTGACCCTGCCAGTACTGATCAACACGTCGCAGTTGTCTGGCTTGTGCTGTCGTTCTGCGAATTCCAGCAAAGCTGTCCTGCCCATCGCGGCCTCGTCACAACAAAATCATCAAACTCCATCTCGCCGATCCCCGCTTCATAGATCGGGGAATACGACATGGAACTTTGGACAATGATAGCGCGTGCACCGTCAGCCATGTCCGGGATGAAGCCCCGCAGTGCGTTCACACCAGACGAATTCAGCGTGCCGCCTCCGCCGCGATTCTGAGACCAGACGACATTGTAGGTGTCATTGTCCTCGTCATAGCGGATGACGGTCAGGCGCAGTCGGATTGGATCGCTACGTCCGACCAGAAAGCGTTGGAGGTTGTAGAGGCTGTCCATGTATTCGGGAGTCACAAAGCCGGTTTCACGGCTCAGGATGTCGCCGATCGTGTAGCTCGCCTTCGAATTGGTAAATTGTGACCTGTAGGCGTCGTAGAATACGAATGTGCCAATAAAACACCAGATCAGCAGCGGCAGCATCAGCATCGCCTCGATGGTGATCGAGCCGTCCTCGCGGCCATGCCAGCGGCGCAGCCGCCGACCGATCCCAAGGGTTGACGTGGCGGGTGCCGGATGGGTTCCCACGAACTCAGAAAATCCTCTCCGTGATCCGAGATCGGTCGGTCAGCAGGGCATGGTGGTGGGCGTCGATGCTGAGAAGGTACGAACGGTGCGGCTCAGGATCGGCTCAGAGCGACTCACCGGCGACTCACCGGTCCGGGGAGCGCGAGTCGACGATGAGTCGGCGGTGAGCCGTCTGCTGGCTAGGTTCTCCGTCGCAACCCGTCACCCTGAGG
>JBBKVT010000442.1:0-8138 GCA_037968535.1 Paracoccaceae bacterium | reverse complement strand
TGTTCGAAAGCCCGGTCACGGTGCGATGGGCCCAAGAGATGGAAGATCAAAGCGGACAATTCATCTGGGCAAACTGGGAACCCCGCGCCTATATTTCTGCCTATCGACGGATGGTGGATGTTTGCCGCGCCAACGCTCCCGATCTGAACTACATGTGGTCGCCACTCGGCTACGAAACGATGGCGAACTACTATCCTGGCGACGAATACGTCGATTTGATCGGGCTTTCGGTTTTCGGTCTGCAGCCTTGGGAAAAGGATGTTCTCGGAGCAGAGCAGTCGTTCGAAGAAATCCTGAAACCGCGTTATGACCGCGCTGTTGCCTTCGGAAAGCCGATTGTCGTGGCAGAACTGGGATATTCTGGCGACGCTGACTATGTAGCGAAATGGGATGCGGCAGTTCGCCAGATCCGCCCCGAATTTCCGGCCTTGGGGGCGGTGGTCTATTTCAACCAGAAAGAGGTTTATCCTTGGCCCGACGGATTCGGATTGCCGGACTGGCGAACTGATACTCACGTAATCCCCGACTGATTGGCCGAGCGCCGGGCCGCTACTTGGTGCGGCCCGACCTGCCTTTTCGGGCTATCCGCGGAACTTTTCCGAACGCTGATCCGATTTTGGGCGGTTCAGAGAATATTCCAATAATGCACTAACTTCCGACTTGTTCTGGTCACGTTTCTCCCGTGATCTGACTCTGACTTGGGTACGCTACGTCGAAATCACCGCCACGCGTTTAACGCGAGGCAGTGAGATCGGCGCGCTGGGGATGGGGGTTCTCGCCTAAGGGGAGTCCGCCTATGCCTCGATCCGCCCGACCGACATCCGTCCTTCGATCCGCCAGGACATTGTCCGTCACCGCACTCACGCTGACCATGGGTCTGTCGATCCTGCCGGTCCAAGCGGCTGAAGGTATCGTATCGAAAGTCCGCCAGCCTCAGGCAAATGCAAGTGTGATCGCCTGGCTCAGACCTGAAGCAAAAAAGCACCCTAACATTGTGAAGGCGAAAGCCGAAGCCCGCGCATTGGCCGGCAAGGGGTTTCTTGGACGCGGAAGTTACATCTGTTCAGCCAGCGGGTTCGGCAAGAAGTCACACTGTTTCGCGCGCTGATCGCACGCTGTCCCGGCGCCGCGTCGGTCGCCGGGACAGCCTTGGCGCTCAGGTCTTGCCGACCGTCGCGAGTTGAGATGACGCCACTGCCAGCTTCGCGACACTCAGCTTGCCACTCGCCATCAGCTCGGCAATGAGACGGTCGGCGCGGGCTGCTGTCTCGGGGTTCAGTTCGGTCCATTTTGTTATGCTGGCGGCACCCGGTTTCGCACCCTTTTCCGCCAAAGCCGCGGCGCCGATCGCCGATTGCTGGGCACGCAAGTCGGCAAGCAGACGGACCAGGGCGATCCTTTCCCAATGGTCCGCCGGCTTGACTTGTCGTGACACCGACCTCAGCCAATCAAGCTTGAACCGGGCGCCGGCGGCAAAGTAGTTCGCCGAGACATCAGCGACGTCGCGTTTCAGATCGGCGGCAACCTCGACGATGTCGATTGCACCGCCCAAAAGTTCCAATGCGGCAACTTGCTCGGCCAAGATTTTGGGCGTTTTCGACTTGATCAGATCAGCCGAACGCTGGCTGAGCCGCTTCTTTGAAAAGTCCGTGATGACGCTGCCCGCCGTTTTGGCAATCTGCATCACTCCTGGACCGTAAAACTCGATCGCGTCCGCAATCGCGCGGTTGCCGCCGGTGCGCAGCAAACGCAGGATCTGGGCAGCGACCAAGTCCGACAGCGCCAGATGCATTTCGATCTGATTGGCCGCCGGTATCTTGTTGTCCAGGGCGTTGATCTCGGCCGCAATTTGCGGCAGCCCGAAAACCTGTCGGGCGATGATGAAGGCACGCACGATCTGCGCAACTGACGCACCGGTTTCTTCGCTTAGACGGTTGTAAAGCGACGCGCCGGCTTCATTCACGAAGGCGTTGGCCGCGACCGTCGCGATGATCTCTCGCCGCAGCCTGTGGTCTTGCAGCGCGGCTTGATACTTGGTGCGGATCGGCCCCGGCATGTAGTCAGACAAAAGCCGTTCCATGTAGGGATCATCAGGCAAGTCGGACCGGACCAATTCGGCGAAAACATTGATCTTGGCGTAGGCAACCAGCACCGCGATTTCGGGACGAGTCAGCCCCTGCCCCGCCTTCTGTCGTTCGGCGATCTCTTCTTCGGTCGGCAACAGTTCCACTGCCCGATCCAGCGCACCGCGACTTTCAAGCGAGCGCATGAAACGAGAGTGATCTTCCAGCAGCCCCGCTGCCCGCGCCTCGATCAGGGATATAGCCAGGGTCTGGTTGTAATTCGTCAGCAGAACCAATGCGCCGACCTCGGCGGTCATCTTCGCCAGCAAGACGTTGCGCTGTTTCTCGGTCATGTCGCCCGCGCCGACAACGGCGCCAAGTGCGATCTTGATGTTGACCTCGTGGTCCGAACAATCGACCCCAGCCGAATTGTCCACCGCGTCGGTGTTAATTTTGACGCCTTTTGAAGACAACTCGATTCGGGCTCGCTGGGTAACGCCAAGATTGGCCCCTTCGCCCACGACCCGCGCGGCCACTTGGGCGGCGTCGACCCGCGTCGCATCATTGGCGCGATCGCCCGCATCCGCATGGGTTTCCAGCGTTGCCTTGATATAGGTGCCGATGCCGCCGAACCACAACAGGTCGGTAGGAGCCTTCAATAGGGCGTGGATCAGCTCGAACGGCGTCACCTTGTCCGACTTAATGCCTGTCAAACTCTTGATTTCCGGTGTCAACGCGATCGACTTGGCCGACCGCGGAAATACCCCGCCGCCATTCGAGATCAGTTTGGCATTGTAATCCTGCCAACTGGATCTTGGCAGAGCGAACATGCGGGCACGTTCGGCATATGAACTGGCCGGATCGGGACTGGGGTCGATAAAAATGTCGCGATGGTCGAAAGCGGCCAACAGCTTGATCTGTTCGCTTAGCAGCATTCCGTTGCCGAAGACGTCGCCGGACATGTCGCCGCAGCCGATGACGGTGAACGGTTCGGTCTGAATATCGTGACCAAGCTCGCGGAAGTGGCGCTTGACCGCTTCCCAAGCACCTTTCGCGGTGATGCCCATCGCCTTGTGATCGTAGCCATTTGATCCGCCGGAGGCGAATGCGTCGCCCAGCCAGAACCCGTATTCAGCTGCGACCCCGTTCGCAATATCCGAGAATGTCGCGGTTCCCTTGTCGGCCGCGACAACTAGATAAGGATCGTCACCATCGCGCCGGACAACCGATTTCGGTGGCACGACGTCTTGTCCATCCAGATTGTCGGTGATGTCCAGAAGGCCTGACAAGAACGTTTTGTAGCCGCGAATTGCCTCGGCCAAAATCTCCTCGCGATTACCGTTGGCAGGCAGACTTTTGGGCAGAAACCCACCTTTCGACCCAACCGGCACAATGACCGCATTTTTTACCTGCTGCGCCTTGACCAGTCCGAGCACTTCGGTCCGGTAATCCTCTTTCCTATCGGACCAGCGCAAGCCGCCGCGCGCGACTGGTCCGAACCGCAGATGGACACCCTCGACCCAGGTTGAATACACGAAAACTTCACGCCAGGGTAGCGGCAACGGAAGATCGTCCAACTTGGCACAATCCAGCTTGAACGAGATGTAATTTTTGTGTCTGCCGTTGTCGTCGTCTTGATAGCGGTTGGTACGAAGCGTCGACTGGATCGCGTTTCGAAAGCGGCGAAGGATGTTGTCGACGTCCAGGCTGGCGACGGTTTCCAGTCCGGTCTCTATCTCGTCCGATATCGCTGTCGCGGCCGCGTCGCGGGTCGCCGGGTCTTGGCCGATCGAGGGGTCAAACATTGCGTGGAACAGGGCCACTAGCGACCGCGCTATGGCGGGATTGTCGGCGAGCGCATCTTCCATGTATTCAACGGAATAAGGAATTTTGGCCTGACGCAAGAACCGGCTATAGGCCCGCAAGATCGTCGTTTCCCGCACGGTTATCCCGGCCAGAAGGACCAGACGGTTCAAGCGGTCGTCATCGGCCTCCGCAGCCCAGATCGCGGCAAAGGTTTCTTCAAGTTTCTGGCGCAGATCGGACAGCACAAGGTCGTAGCCGTCGGCAGATTCCATGTAAAAATCATGCAGCCAGATCGTTTCTTCGTGCCGGTCGATCCCGTAGGGATATTCCTCGAGCACACGAAAACCCATATGTTCGAGCACTGGCAGGCAATCCGACAGCGGGATCGCGCGGCCCAGATGGAACAGTTTGAACCGGACCGTCGAATCCGGGTCTTCGAGCCGGCGATAGAACTTCAGTCCGAGCGGTGCGGCATCGGTCAGATCTTCCATCTTTTCGATGTCCGCGATCGCCGTTACAGTGTTGAAAGCATCGCAATATGCTGTCGGAAACCCACGATGGTAAAGGGCGTGCAAGCGGTTGCCTTCGTGCTCGCCCATCTTCTCGATCAACTGATCGCGCAGATCGTCGCTCCAGCTTCGCACGGCGCCCACGATCCGTTTCTCGATCGCAGCAACATCAAGGTCGGACGTCCCACCAGCGTTCAGCGCAATGACGAAATGCACGCGGGCCATTGCGTTGTCGCCGAACGACGGAGCCCAAGTCGCAACTCGACCGTTGAAAGCGTCCGACAGGATCTCTCCCATCTTGATGCGAAGCTCGGTATTGTATCGTTCCCTCGGCACATAAATGAGGCATGACACAAACCGCCCGAACCGGTCCGGCCGGACGAACAGCCTGGTGCGCGGACGGGTCGCCAGATGCAGAACGCCAAGAGCATTGCGAAACAACTGGTCATCAGAACTCTGGAACAGTTCGTCGCGTGGATAGGTCTCCAGCACATTTGTCAGGGCCTTGCCATCGTGGCTGGTGGCAGAGAATCCGGCCCGCTTGATGACCCGCTCGACTTTTTCGCGCAACAGCGGGATCGAACGCGGGCTGCGATTGTAGGCGGCGGAGGTGAAATGCCCGATGAATGCATGTTCGCCGATAGCGCGGCCTTTGGCGTCATAATGCTTGACGCCGATCAGATCGAAATGCGCCGTGCGGTGCACCGTCGAACGGCGGTTGGCCTTGAGGATCAGTAGCGGTGACTCGTCGGCGACGAAGGCATCCATTTCTGGCGACCAATGCGCGAAACGTCCCGACGCATCGCGCAGGATCGTGTAATCGGGATCGCGCAACAGTCCCAAACCTGAACCCTCGACAAGATCAGACCCAAGCTTTCGCCCTTCACCGATCCGATACTCTCGGTACCCCAAAAAGGTAAAATGATCCTGCGCCAGCCATTGCAGAAATTCCACGACCTGCCCGGTCGTGTCGGATACGCTTTTCGGCGCGTCATTCTTCAACGCTGCCGATACACCGGCCAGTTTGTCGAGGATCGGACGCCAGTCCGCCACAGCAATGCGCACGTCTTCCAACACCTGTCGCAGTTCGGATTCCAGCCGCGAAAGAGTTTGGTCATCGCCGATCTGGTCAACCTGGGCCTGGATCACAGATTCAACGATTCCGCCTTTTTCTGTTGGCTCCATCAGCCCGGTTCGAACGCCCTTTCTATCGCGGATGACGCCAAGAACCGGATGCAGCAAAGTGTGAATTCCAATGCTCCGTTCCGTCAGGAACGCCGTGAGAGAGTCGACCAGAAACGGCATATCGTCATTGATGACCTCAAGAACGCTATGCGGAGACTCCCAGCCGTGCTCAGACATACGCGGGTTATAGAACCGAACTTTCGGTGTGCCCGGACTGCGAAGCGCACTGAACTTCCACAAGGCCAGCGCTGCGCCATAAAGCTGTTCCGCATCCGCCTCCACCACTTCGTCTGGCGAAGCGTTGGCGTAAATCCGACCCAGCACATCGGCAAAGGCCGCCTGATCCGTTTTCGGAAGTCGTTCTGAGGCAATCTCGCGCACACCTGCCAGTTTCGCGCCCAATCGATCATGCTCGCCGTGACCCATCGAATTCCTCCTGTTATTTAGCAATCCAGTGCGGTCGCGCTGATGCGTCGCGGAAATGCCGCCGCTCATGCGGAACCTCCCATACCAATTGATAGTGTATGGTTAAGCTTCGGTCCATGGCTGGGAATTTTCGCGGCGAAGTTGAACGGCTCAGCTTAGTATGATCTGGTGGCAGTCCTCGTCGCAGACGGGACAAAAGTTTGCCTGCCGCTTCGTCGCCATGTTCTTCATACCGTCGTGTCCGATTGAGATGCGACAGAGCCAACCTGCCAAAAGAACGCAAGTTCGAAACATGGTTCCTCTCAATGTCGAGGCGCTGGATGGGAAAACGGTCTCGGTTGATGAAACGTAGATGTTATCGGCAATAACTGCCGCTGCGATACCGTGCGGTGTCAAAATGAAAATGGTCTTGGTGAAACTTGTTGGCATCGGGTCCAAGAACCGTTCCAAAGGGACCGCAAGCGGAACGATGCATCGCTTTCAGCACTTTTCCCTGCGCCGGATCGCGCCAGCCCTTGAGCACCGAGAGGGCCGCGCCGTTCTTCAACACGATAGCGGAGATATCTATTGCGTGACCTTTGCCATGTTCCGAGATCTTGGCGCCCTTCGCGCTGTTGCGGCCACGGCAGGCATAATGAGCAGCGACTTGCAGACCCGCGACACCACCGCCAAGCCGCCCGATGCTGGGTTTCACGCCCTTTGCGACCCAGGCGTTGAGCGCGCTCGCAGTTGGGCAGTCCATGATCGCTGGTGTCGACAACGATACACCGTCAACCGAGACTACTCGGACAGGATCAGCAACGCCGCATCCCTGAAGACGGCCTGGGATCGGCGCAAGCTTGACACCTTCGATCCCTTTGATCCCGCACAGCGCGCCTTTCGTGCCTTTCGTGATGATGGGTGCCGGCTGCGTCCGCATGCCCGAGGCTTGCACGACATTCAGACGTCTGAGGTTCTCTGGCCGAACCTCTGGCCGAATTGACCGCAGTACGGCAGTGCCGCTGGTCGCCAGGATCACCCTCTCAGGTGCGGCCGGTGTTGTCGCACCGGCTTGATGCGCGGCTCGGCGGCGCGGACGAATCTGTTCGACCGCCAGTCGAGCGACCTCGGGGTCTGGCTGCGTGGTGTCGCCTTCGGGGCGGGGAAACGGGCGAAGGGATCGCTCAGGCGCATCTGCCCAGCCAAGTTGCGCGGTCAATCCAACCAACAAAGCGGCCAGCATGACGACGCGGCGCATCATTTCTTCGCTCCGCCGCGGCCAAAGTCGGGGGCCGCGGTGTCCTGCCCGGCCTGAATGATCCCGCGACGGATCGCCCGAGTGCGGGTGAAATAATCGAAAAGATGGTCGCCATCACCGGTGCGGATCGCGCGTTGCAGGGCGAACAACTCTTCGGTGAACCGGCCCAGGATTTCCAGCGTGGCATCCTTGTTGGTCAGGAAAACGTCGCGCCACATTGTCGGATCAGACGCGGCGATCCGGGTGAAGTCGCGGAAACCTGCGGCGGAATACTTGATGACCTCACTGTCTGTCACCCGCCGCAGATCGTCGGCCACACCGACCATCGTGTAGGCGATCAGATGCGGCGCGTGGCTGGTCACGGCCAGCACCAGGTCGTGATGGTCCGCATCCATCACATCGACATGCGCGCCCATGTCCTCCCAAAACAAGGTTAGCCGAGCCTGCGCGTCCTTATCCGTCGCCTCGTCGGGAACAAGCAGGCACCAGCGGTTGTCGAAGAGTTCGGCAAAGCCGGACCGCGGGCCGGAATGCTCGGTGCCGGCCAAGGGATGACCGGGGATGAAATGCACTGTGTCGGGCAGGTGCGGCGCGACCGCTTCTATCACTGCGCGCTTGACGGACCCAACATCGGTGACGGTCGCGCCTGGCTTCAGATGGGGCGCGATAGCTTTTGCCACTTCCTCCATCGCGCCGACAGGGATCGCCAGCACGACAAGATCGGCGTCCTTTACAGCTTCTTCCAGACTATCCACCACCGCGTCGCACAGACCGATCTCACGCGCCACGTCACGGGTTTCGGCAGAACGAGCGTAGCCCACCACATGCCGCGCCAGGCCTTCTCGTTTGATTGCCCAGAACATCGAAGACGCGATCAGCCCGAGTCCGATCAGGGCAACCCGGTCGTAGACG
>JBBKVT010000441.1:0-16288 GCA_037968535.1 Paracoccaceae bacterium | reverse complement strand
GGCTTGCGCGCGACGCAGATGTAGCGGCCGTGCAGGATCAGCCAGTGATGCGCGTGTTGCTGGAATTCGGCGGGGACGTTGTCCTCGATGGCGCGTTCGACGACATCGACATCGCGGCCTACGGCGATGCCGGTGCGGTTGCCGACGCGGAAGATATGGGTGTCGACGGCCTGTGCGGGCTGCTTGAACCACATGTTCAGCACCACGTTTGCGGTCTTGCGCCCGACCCCCGGCAGCGATTGCAGTGCGGCGCGGGAAGAAGGCACCTGGCCGCCGTAGTCCTCGACCAATATCCGGCTGAGCTTGATGACGTTCTTGGCCTTCTGGCGGAACAGCCCGATGGTCTTGACGTATTCGGTCAGCCCTTCCTCGCCCAGCGCCAGCATCTTTTCCGGCGTGTCGGCGATCTTGAACAGCGCCGCCGTCGCCTTGTTCACCCCGGCATCGGTGGCTTGGGCCGACAGCGCCACCGCGACGACAAGCGTGAAGGCGTTGGTATGGTGAAGCTCGCCCAATGGTTCCGGCTCGGCGCTGTGAAACCGCCGGAAAACCTCGGTGATCGTGTGATAATCCATCTGCTTTGCCATAACGTTCGGTATGCCCTGCGCCTGCGGCTTGCGCAAGAATCGGATCGACTGTGTTGTCCCGATGCCGCAAATTGGTCGCAGCAAGGAGGGCATCATGGAGCATCAGGTGATCGAGGAAACCGGATATCATTACAACGTCATGCGCCGCGCCATCGCCGAGATCGATGCAGCGGGCAGCGCGCCGCTTTCGCTGGAGGATCTTGCCAGCCGCCTGCAAATGAGCCCGGCGCATTTCCAGCGGGTGTTTTCGCGTTGGGTCGGGGTGTCACCGAAGCGGTACCAGCAATACCTGGCGCTGGATCATGCGCGCGGGCTTCTGGCGGAACGGTTCACCACGCTTGACGCGGCCAACGAACTTGGCCTGTCCGGCACCGGGCGGCTGCACGACCTGTTCGTGAAATGGGAAGCGATGAGCCCCGGCGAATATGCCCGCAAAGGCGCAGGCCTTGTGATCCGCTACGGCTGGTTCGACACGCCGTTCGGCCGGGCGCTGGCAATGGCGACGGATCGCGGCATCTGTGGGCTGGCCTTTGCCGAGGAAACCGGCGACGAGGCAGCCTTTGCCGACATGTCCGCGCGCTGGCCCGAAGCGCAGTTCGTTGAGGCGACCGAAGCGATCCGGCCGCAGGTCAGCGCAGCACTCGGCGGCGGCGAAACGGTGCTGCACATGATCGGCGCGCCGTTTCAGGTCAAGGTCTGGGAGGCGCTTCTGACAATCCCGTCGGGCCATGTGACGACCTACGGCGAGATTGCCGCAGCCATCGGCAACCCGCGGGCGGTGCGCGCGGTGGGCACAGCCGTGGGTCGCAACCCGGTCAGCTGGCTGATCCCCTGCCACCGCGCCTTGCGCAAATCCGGGGGGCTGGGCGGCTATCACTGGGGCCTGCCGGTCAAGCGGGCGATGCTGGCCTGGGAAAGCGCGCGCGTCGAAACCACCGACAAAGACAGACGCGAAATACCGCCTGTCAAAGCCGGAATAGCGTGATCCAAGAGGTTGATATTGAATATCACCGGGAACAAACCGAGAGTGGCCGCGTTATTCCCTGTTGACTGAACCAAAGAGGCTTGCATGACGATCCTGAAATTTCCGGCATTGGCTGCCGTCACCGCGCTTGTCGCGGTCACGGCTTGCACCGATGTGAACACCCCCAGCGCGAACCCCAAGCAGCGCACGGCCGAGGGCGTCGGCATCGGCGCGCTGAGCGGCGCGTTAATCGGCGGTATTGCCGCGGACAACCGCAAGGAACGCCAGCGCAATGTCGTCATCGGCGCGCTCGCGGGCGGGGCGCTGGGTGGCGCGATCGGCAACAGCCTCGACAAGCAGGCAGCGGATCTGCAAGCGTCGATCGGCAACAGTCGCGTGAGCATCGTGAACACCGGCAACTCGCTGATCGTGACGATGCCGCAAGACATCCTGTTCGCGGTCGACAGCGCAAGCCTGCGCCCCGACCTGCGCGCCGATCTGCGGGCGCTGGCCAACAACCTGCAGAAATACCCCAACTCGACGGTTCAGGTGATCGGCCATACCGACAGCACGGGTGCTGCCGCCTATAACCAGGACCTGTCGGCACGTCGCGCGAACGCTGTCGGTGCGGTGCTGGTCAACCACGGCGTAAGCTCGGGCCGGGTCGTGGCCATTGGTCGGGGCGAAACCCAGCCCATCGCCACCAACCAGACGGCCGAAGGCCGGACCCAGAACCGCCGCGTCGAGATTGTCATTCGCCCGAACTGACGGACGGACCGCAAGATAGGATGGGTCGGGTGTGAAAGCCCGGCCCATTTGGTTGAGTCGCGTCCTGCTCGCCCGGTGTTTTCGCAGTTGTCCAAACCAGCGGCGACCCGTATTTTGGCGAGGTCACATCAGGGGCCGTCATGCCGTTCCAGAAAATCCAGTCGGAAAAGCTCTCGCACTCGGTGGTGCGACAGATCGAGTTGCTGATCCTGCGCGGGATTCTTCGCCCCGGCGAACGGCTGCCGCCCGAGCGGGAATTGTCCGAGCGTCTGGACGTCTCGCGTCCGTCATTGCGCGATGCGGTGGCGGAATTGCAGGCGCGCGGGCTGCTGGTCAGCCGCGCCGGGTCGGGGATCTTCGTCGATGATGTGCTGGGATCGGCGTTTTCACCGGCGCTGGTGCGGCTTTTCGCCAGCCATCCCGAGGCGGTGTTCGACTACATCGCGTTCCGCCGCGATATGGAGGGGTTGGCGGCTGAACGCGCCGCCCGGCTTGCCTCTGAAACCGACCTGCAGGTTGTCGACGCGGTGTTCGCGCGGATGGAAGCGGCACATGCCAAGCGCAATCCCGACGAGGAAGGCCGGCTGGACGCCGATTTTCACATGTCGATCATCGAGGCCAGCCACAACGTGGTGATGCTGCACATGATGCGCTCGATGTACGACTTGCTGCGCGAGGGCGTGTTCTACAACCGGACGATCATGTTCAAGCAGCGCACCACGCGGTCGGCGATTCTGGACCAGCACCGTGCGATCAATGCCGCCTTGCAGGCCCGCGATCCCGTTGCCGCCCGCGCCGCGGTCGAGGCGCATCTGGACTATGTCGAAGCCGCGCTGAGCGATCAGCAGAAATACGAGAAAAACGAGGCCATCGCCAAGCTGCGGTTCGAGCACGAAAAAAGGCGCGGAACGTAGAAGGGGGGCGGATTGCTCCGCCCCCGAGGTCGTTGAAACTTCTCTTTGCGGCTTAGAAGCCGTAGACCACGGCAATGCCGAGCTTGTTGTCGTAGTGCTCGAGATTGCGGATCGGGTCGCTGTTATACTCGGTGCGGTAGCTGAAGCGGGTCGCCAGCGCATCGGTCATCTTGAAGTTCAGAGCCAGGTCGTTCGTCGCAACGGTGTTGACGTCCGAATGCAGGACATCGGTGTCGTTGGTCAGGAACATGGTTTCCGAGAAGGCGTAATAGAAGCGCGAGGAAGCAATCGCAGCCGCTTCGCTTTCATCGTTGCCAGCCTGATCCTCGACGTAACGGATGCCGGGACCAGCCTGAACACGCCAGCTCATCTGATCGGTGTTCAGGATGCGGTAGCCGGGACCGACGCCCAGGAACGCGTCATACTTGTTCGAGGCGAACTTGTCATACTGCAGGCTGCCCAGACCGAAGATGTAGAAGCTGTCGTTGAGGTAACGGTTGGCATCATAAACGAGGAACGCGTTCTCTTCGTCGGTCGTGTCGTTAGACTGACCAAATTCGTAGCCCAGACCGACGGTGTGGTTCCAAGGGCCGTTGCCATAACGGAACCGTGCGCCGACTGCTGCATCAGAGGTGTCGGTGTTGCCGTTGGTGGCCGACAGGCTTGCCGAGAACGATCCGGTCCAGCCTTGTGCATACTGGTTCGAACCGCGACGCTGCGAGTCTTCGCTATCGGCGAAATCGTCAGCGACATCTTCCTGGATGTCATCGATGCGGTCATCAAGAGCTTCGGTACCAACCAGAGCGCCTTGGGCGGAAACCACAGAGGCAGAGAGCAAAAGTGCAATCGCCGAGGCCGAAGCCAGTTTCGAAGTGAATGTCATGGGTATTTCCTTTCCCAAAAGAATAACCCGACCCCAACAGCGGAATCAGGAGCAATAGTCACCCGCTCGGAAACGCGTCAGCCATCCGAAAGGACAGCTCGAAGTTGTGCGTCTTGTTCCCTGTCTTGTTTGACAGACGGTCACCTATTGCTTGTTGGGAGATATAGAAATCAGATTAGCATAACAGAAATTCGAAATATTTACGCTTGGCGTGATTATTACTCACCTGAACGACGGTTTTCCGCCGGTCGCCGAAAAACTGAATGTTTTCAAGGTTTTTCCAGAGTCGACAGATGCGCCATGACGGCGTCCTGTTCTGCGTCGGCATATTTGATGACATCAAGCAGCGCCGAATGTGCTTTTTCCGCAACGGCATGGTCCATGTCGTCGCGCCAGATCGACCAGATCGGGTAGGGAAAACGAGGTGCATCGGGGACCAGGTGCAATTCGCCGGCATCCATATGGCGGCGGACATAGCGTGCAGGCAGGTAGGCCGCGAAGTTCCGCTTCAGGATAAAATGCGCGGTCAGCGCGCCCAGCGAGAAGGTCAGGCCCGGATTGGTCAGGTCCGGCAGTTCCAGCGCATGGGCCTGCACAAATTCCGGGCCCCAGTCGACGAACAGGTAACGCCCTTCCAGATCCAGCGTCGGGTTGACCCAGGGCGCGACCAGCACCAGTTCTTCGTCCAGAACCTTCGACACCGACAGGCCGGGGCGCAGTTGCGGCGTGTACATGAACGCCAGCTGCACGACGCCCTCGATCAGAAAGCGGGTCAGGCGATCTGGCATCCCGAGTTCGGTCCGCAGATTGAGTTCCGGCATGTTCACACGCAACGCGTCGATCATCCGAAAGCCAAGCCGCGGCCACAGTGAATATTGCGCGCCGAGGGTCAGGCTTTTGGTGAAGCCTTCCGGGATCGCGACCTGCTGGCGGGCTTCTTCCCAGATCTTGAGGATGCCCAACGCATAGCGCTCGAACTCTCGCCCTGCCGAGGTCAGATCGGCGCCGGCCTTGGACCGGGTGAACAAAGGCCGTCCCAATTCGGTCTCCAGCCGCTGAATGCGCAGCGAAACCGCGGACTGGGTGACGAAAAGCCGTTCGGACGCCGCGACGAAGGATCCTGCGGCAGCGACTTCGAGGAAGGTCTTGATCAGCGCGATATCCATCGGCGAACTATGAGCATTGCTCGGGGCAACAACAAATATTATTTGCGGTCAGCAAGGCTAAACCCGGCCCGGAAAGGCCCGGCAGCGTCGAAATGCGGTGCCCGCCGACGGCAAGAAAAAGCCCCGCTCGCAACGAACGGGGCTTGAACATTTCGGGGTCAGGCGGATGCCTAGTGCAGCTTGTCGCTGACCGTCTGGATCGCATCTTCGACCAGCGCATTGCCGGCAGCGGCGGTCATGTTCGCGGCGATCATATCACTGGCGGCGGCAACCGCGATCTGGATGGCGCGGTCGCGGACATCCTTGACGGCGGCGGCCTGCGCCGACGCGATCTGATCCTCGGCCGCGGCCAGACGCCGCTGGATCGAGGCTTTCAGATCAGCCTTCGCCTGTTCGGCGGCCAGCGCGGCCTCGGACTTGGCGTGTTCGATGATCCGTTCGGCCTGCTCTTTGACCTCTTTCTGCTTGCGCTCGTAGGAGGCCAGAATTGTCTGCGCCTCTTCGCGAAGCGCCTTCGCCTCGTTCAGATCGGCCTGGATCCCCGCAGCGCGGGCGTCGAGCATCCCGGCCAGCTTGCCGGGCACCTTCACGTAAACGATCACGCCGACGAACAGCAGGAACGCCAGCAGAACCACGAAGTTGGTGTTGTAGAGCGAGAAGAACGGAATCCCTTCGGCGGCCATGGCCGGGGTGGCCGAGAGCGCCGCGATCATTGCGAGTTTCTTCATGGCTCTATCCCTTCATCCGCGCAGTGACCGCTGCCGTCACCGTCTTGGCATCGGCCTTGCCGCCCATGGCCGCGACGATTTCCTTGGCGGTGGCCTTGGCCACATCCTTGATGCTGTCGACAGCACTGGCGCGGATTTCTCCGATCGCCTTTTCCGATTCCGCGGATTTGTCGGCGATCCGGGCGTCGGCCTTGGCGATGGCAACGTCAAGATCGGCCTGAATGTCGGCCTTGGCGTCGGCCACGATCCGTCCGGCTTCAACACGCGCGTCGGCAAGCGCCTGATTATAGGCTTCCTCGGCTTTCACGGCCTGCAGCTTCAGCTCTTCCGCTGCCGCCAGATCATTGGTGATCGTGCCCTGACGTTCCGCCAGAACCGCGGCGATCCGGGGCAAGGCGACGCGCGTCAGCACGAAGTAGATCGCGATCAGCGTGACGACCAGCCAGAAGATCTGGTTGCCGAAGGTAGAGAAGTCGAGTTGCGGCATCCCGACGGCTTCGGCACCTTCGTGCGCGCCCTCGACCGCTGTGGTTTCTGTAGCCATCTTGTCCTCCTGGAACCCGGGTTTACACCGGGCGGGCGACGCCTGTCACCCACCCGGCCGTAAGGATGGTCCGAAGGGTGTTTAGACGGCGAACATCAGCAGAAGCGCCACGAGGAACGAGAAGATCCCCAGCGCTTCGGCAAACGCAATACCGATGAACATCGTGGCTGTCTGGCCGGCAGCAGCCGACGGATTGCGCAGCGCGCCCGAGATGTAGTTACCCACAACGTGGCCCACACCAACAGCGGCTCCGCCCATGCCCGTACAGGCCAGACCGGCACCGATGTATGCGCCCATTTGTACGATATCGCCTTCCATAGTAGTCTCCTTACGACTTGAATTAGCTGAATTTTCCCGTGACCGGCTTAGTGCCCCGGATGCAAGGCATCCTTGAGGTAGACACAGGTGAGAATGGCAAACACATAGGCCTGGATGAAGGACACGAGGACCTCCAGAGCATAGACCGCAGAGATTGCCGCGATGGGTGCGACCGCGCCGACACCCAGCACGCCCGCAAAGCCGGCGAACACTTTGATCACGGCGTGGCCAGCCATCATGTTACCCGCAAGACGGATGGAATGGCTGACCGGCCGGACGAAATAGGAAATGATCTCGATGATCGCCAGGATCGGGCGCAACACAAGCGGTGCGGCCGAGATCCAGAAGATCGAGAGGAACCCGAGGCCGTTCTTGACGATGCCAAGGATCGTGACGAAGAAGAACACTGCCAGCGCCATCGTCGCGGTGACCGCGATGTGGCTTGTGGTGGTGAAGGCCATCGGCAGAAGGCCGAGGAAATTCGCGAAGACGATGAAGATGAAGAGCGTCATGATATAGGGGAAGTACTTGAGCCCGTCGCGGCCGGCGACTTCCTCGACCATCTTGTAGACGAAACCGTAGGCCAGTTCGGCGATCGACTGAATCCGGCTCGGCACGATCGCGCGGCCGCGGGTGCCCAGAACCAGCAGGCCGATCACGCAGAGCACCGTCAGCGCCATCCAGAACGTGACGTTGGTCGGGGTGTAAAAGTTGATCTCGTGGCCGCCGAACAGCGGTTTGATCAAGAACTGATCCATCGGATGGATCTGAAGGCCGCTTGGAGCTGCTGTTTCTGTCGCCACGTCTAGTCCCCTCTCTCGTCCCCGGCCACGCTGGCCGACTTGTTCTTGCCGAGTGCCTCGGCGATCTGTTCCTTCTGGACCTCGGTGGCCGTGCGCAGCATCACCCGCACCCCGGCCGCAAAGCCCAGCAATATGAACAGCACCAAGAATATCGGCAGCGTCCCGAAGAGGGAATCCAGCCCGTATCCGATGCCGAAACCGACCAGAAGGCCGGTCACCAGTTCCACCACCATGCGCCAGGCCAGATGCGCCTGAGAATGGTGATCCTCCATCTTCGAGGTCGGCGCTTCCGCTTTCTTCGCCGCCTTGATCCGCGCTTCCAACCGGGCAAGCCGGTCCTTGTCAGCTGGATCGATCATGACGAAAGCCCCTTGGACAGTCGCGCGGACACTATGAATGCGCAAGGTCCGAGTCAAGCGCCGAAACCGGACCGTCGCGGCCTTGTAAGGCGTTGCTATAGTTGGATATTTTTAAACGGATGAGGGACAGTGTTTGCACAGAATGGCCGACGACGGCAGCCAAGGGCCGTCGCGCACATATTCAACCATTTGGTTGACGATGTTTCCGGCACGTGGATAACAGGCGCAATGGAGAACCGCCTCGATAGCCTTTTCGGCGCGCTTGCCGACCCGACCCGGCGGGCGATCCTGACCCTGCTGCTGGAAGACGACATGGCGGTGACCGATGTTGCCGAACCGTTCGCGATGTCGCTGGCGGCGATTTCCAAGCATCTGGCGATCCTGACCCGCGCCGGGCTGATCAGCCAGGAAAAGCGCGGTCGGGTGAACTGGTGCAAGCTGGAACCCGACGCGATGCGAGAGTTGACGGTCTGGGTTCAGGGCTTCGGTCAGTTCGAGCCGGTGAACCTGGACGCGTTCGAGCGGTTCCTGAACGCCGAGCTGGGGGACGGAACCGAGGCGGCGCCCGAGGCGTGATTTCACAGGGCGGGGCGACCGGGCGGGGGCGGCCGGGACCGACCCGTGCTTCATCGCCAGGATTTTGCTTCTTCCTTCAGGAATTTCACGAAGGCCTGCACCTTTGCCGTCCGATGAAGATCGACATGGGTCACCAGCCACAATTGCGACGTCCAGACGGGATCCGGATCCATCACCTCGACCAGACTGGGATTGGCCGCCATCACGCTGGCGGGGACGAAACCGATGCCGACGCTGTGCAACACCGCATCTTCCATCGCCCGCAGTTCGGACGCACGAAAGACGATCGCTTCAGGCGGCACCTGATCGTCCAGCCATCGGTAAGTCGGCGCGCGGGTCAGATCGCCGTCGGCCGAGACAAAGCGGTGCAGGAACAGGTCGTCAGGTGTCTTGGGCAGCCCATACCGTTTCACATAGGCCGCCGAGGCCACCAGATGCGCGGTGAAGCCTTGCAATGGCTGGACCACATTGTCCGGTTCATCGGGGATCTTGCCGGCACGGACCGCAACATGCGCCTCGCCGTATTCCAACCGGAACAGGCGTGAATCGGTCAGGTAGCGGATCGTCAGATCCTCATGCTCGGCCTGAAACCGCGCCAGCACCGGCGTCAGCAAAGAAGAAACGCCGGCGACGCTGGTCACCACCAGTTCGCCGGTCACGCCGCCGCCCTGCCCCTGGATCCGCCCGACAAGCTGTGCGAACTGGTCATCGGTCGCCGCCGCGACCTTGAGCAGTTCCGCCCCTGCCTCGGTCGCGTTATAGCCGCGCGCATGACGCTGGAACAGCTTGACGCCGAGCCGTGCCTCGAGCGCGTCGATATGGCGGATCACGGTGGCATGGTGCACCCCGAGCACCCCGGCGGCGCCACTGACCGTGCCCAGCCGCGCCACCTGATATGCAGTGCGGATCTCGTCCCAGTTCGAGATACTCATCGCGGAATCCTCACATTTTTCTCACATTAAAGTTTTGTGCGCAGGTGAACAGTGAACTGGCTAATGGTGATGATTTTCTTTCCGCATATCCAGCCCTAACTTGGTATCACAAGCCGAAACCCAGCCAACACGATCCGGGCCTCGGCGCATAAGTGCTTAACATCAAAGGAACAAAACATGTCTATCCGTATCATCACAGCCGCCGCCGCAATCGCAATGATCGCCGGAACTGCAGGCGCACAGTCGGTCAACCTCGGCGACGCTCAACTGGCAAGAAGCGCTGGTGTAGAGCCCGGCGTCTACTCGACGTCGCAACTGACCCAGATCATCGAAGCCCAAGAGGAAAACGATCCCTGGACCGTCGCGTTCATCAAGCGGCAAGCCAATGACACGGCAACGCGCGCATTGGGTTACGCCAACACGCCGGTCAGCGGTTATGCCTTCGGCAACGGCGACCACAACAACAATAACTAGCGCCATCCCTTGGGGGCGCCTGCGCAAGCGGGCGCCCCTTTCGCATGTCCTGCCGACTTGACTCTGCGCCCCGCCGCACGTAAACGCGCCCCATTCCGGAAGTGACCATAGCTTCCGGTCCCGGACCCCGACCCGGGATCGCCACCAGTCAGCGCGTCGCGCCCACTGGTGCCGTTTGCGTTTGAACCGTTCTTTCCTATCTGGAAAGGGCACCCTGAAACCGGCGAGAGGAGCCTGCGGCGATGTTCGAGAATCTGTCAGAACGCCTGTCTGGTGTCTTCGACCGGCTGACCAAACAGGGCGCGCTGTCGGAGGATGACGTCAAGACCGCGCTGCGCGAAGTGCGCGTGGCACTTCTGGAAGCCGACGTGTCGCTGTCGGTGGCCCGCGATTTCGTGAAGGCGGTGCAGGACAAGGCGACCGGCCAGTCGGTCACCAAATCGGTGACCCCCGGCCAGCAGGTCGTCAAGATCGTCCATGACGAGCTGGTGCATGTCCTGTCGGCAGGCGACGAACCCGGCGCGCTGAAAATCGACAGCCCGCCCGCGCCGATCCTGATGGTTGGCCTGCAGGGTGGCGGCAAGACCACCACGACCGCCAAACTGGCAAAACGGCTGAAGGAAAAGAACGGCAAGCGGGTGCTAATGGCCTCGCTCGACGTCAATCGCCCCGCCGCGATGGAACAGCTTGCGATCCTTGGCCAGCAGATCGGCGTCGACACCCTGCCGATCGTCAAGGGCCAGAAGCCGGTCGACATCGCCAGGCGCGCCAAGCAACAGGCTACGATGGGCGGCTACGACGTCTATATGCTCGACACTGCCGGCCGCTTGCAGATCGACCAGGTGCTGATGGATGAGGTCGCACAGGTTCGCGACGTCACCAACCCGCGCGAAACCCTGCTGGTCGTCGATGGCCTGACCGGTCAGGTCGCCGTCGAGGTGGCCGAGGAATTCGACGGCAAGATCGGCATCACCGGCGTTGTTCTGACCCGGATGGACGGCGACGGGCGCGGTGGTGCCGCGCTTTCAATGCGCGCTGTTACTGGCAAGCCGATCAAGTTCGTCGGCCTTGGCGAAAAGATGGACGCGCTGGAAGAATTCCATCCAGAACGCATTGCCGGGCGCATCCTTGGCATGGGCGACATCGTGTCGCTGGTCGAAAAGGCGCAGGAAACCATCGAGGCTGAACAGGCCGAACGGATGATGCGCCGGTTCCAGAAGGGTCAGTTCAACATGAACGACCTTCGCATGCAGCTGGAACAGATGCAGAAGATGGGCGGCATGGAAGGCGTGATGGGCATGATGCCCGGCATGGGCAAGATGGCCAAGCAGGTCGAGAAATCCGGCTTCGACGATTCCATATTCCGCCGCCAGATAGCGCTTATCCAGTCGATGACCTAGAAGGAACGCGCCAATCCGCAGATCCTGCAAGCCAGCCGCAAGAAACGCATTGCCGCGGGTGCCGGGCTGGAAGTGCCCGAGTTGAACCAGCTTCTGAAAATGCACCGGCAGATGGCCGACATGATGAAGAAGATGGGCAAGATGGGCAAAGGCGGGATGCTGAAGCAGGCGATGAAGGGCATGTTCGGTAAGGGCGGGATGCCCGGCGGGATGCCCGACATGAACGACCCGGCATCGATGGAAGCGGCGGCCAAGGCGCTTGGCGGCAAGATGCCGGGTCTGGGCGGCGGCGGCATGCAATTGCCGCCGGGCCTCTCGGGCTTCGGGAAGAAGAAATGACCGTGATGCCTCGCTGCACCCACGCGCCTCAAGGTGCTGCGGCACGCGCCGCGCAAGTGATCCGCGACCGGATTCCGCGACTGCAAACCGACCGCTTGATCCTGCGCGCGCCCGAAACGCGCGACTTCCCGCTTTGGGCGCAGATCGCAGCGGAAGATACCGAAGGTTTCATGGGCGGCCCGGAAACGGCGGAACAGGCGTGGGACGGCTTTTGTTCCTATGTCGCGGGCTGGTTGCTGCACGGCCACGGGCTCTGGTCGGTCGAGTTGCGGGCGAATGGGCGGTTGTTGGGCTTCATCAATCTCGGCTTCGAATGGGAAGATTACGAACCCGAGCTTGGCTGGATGTTCGCAGCGGACGCACGCGGTCACGGCTACGCCACCGAAGCGGCAATTGTCGCCCGCGACCACGCGCTCGGCCTGCTTGGTGGTGGCGCCTTCGTCAGCTATGTCGATCCACGCAACGCGCCATCAAGCCGCCTCGCGTCCCGCCTTGGCGCGGCCCAGGATACCGCAGCCGAGGCCGCGATCGCCGACGGGACGCAAGTCTGGCGTCACGGAGGTGCGGCATGATGACAATTCCCACTCTGGAAACTGAGCGGATGATTCTGCGCGGTCCCAAATCCGAAGATTTCGAACCGTTCGCAAAGTTCCTGACCACCGCGCGCAGTGCGGGCATCGGCGGACCTGCCAGCCGGGCAGAAGCATGGCGCGGCATGGCGATGATGATCGGCCATTGGGAAATGCGCGGCTATGGGATGTGGTGGCTGGAGGAAAAGAAATCCGGCCTGGCGGTGGGTCGGGTCGGCTTGTGGAACCCCGAAGGCTGGCCGGCGCTGGAACTGGGCTGGGTGGTCTACGAAGGCTTCGAAGGCCGCGGTCTGGCTTACGAGGCCGCCGTCGCCAGCCGCGACTATGCCCGTGCGACGCTTGGCCATCACGCGCTGATCAGCCTGGTCGCCCCCGAGAATGAGCGCTCGATCGCGCTGGCCAAGCGGTTACGGGCGACCAACACCGGGACATGGATCTCGCCTGCGGGCAAAGAGGCGATTATTTTCAGCCACCCCGATGCGGGGCCAGCCACATGAGCCCGACAGCTTGCCATACACTTTGCAGACAAAGTGCCGACACAGTGCCGACCGCCTTCCGGAGCCTGCAATGACCGACCTCACGACCCGCGCCGCGAGCCTTTTGAAAGAGCATCGCGACAGCATCGACCGGCTCGATGCGATCCTTGTTTTCACCCTGGCCGAGCGGTTCAAGCACACTCGCGCGGTCGGCAAACTGAAGGCCGAACACGACCTGCCGCCGTCTGATCCGGCGCGCGAGGAACAGCAGATCGCACGGCTTGAACGACTGGCCGCCGAGGCCGACCTCGACCCCGAATTTGCCAAGGAATTCCTGACCTTCATCATCGAAGAAGTCATCAGGCACCACAAGAAGCACAATCAGTGATTGGGGTAAGTGCCCCGTCTCAAATAGCTAGGAAATAGGAGAAACAACTCATGGCTATGAAAATCCGTCTCGCCCGTGGCGGCTCGAAAAAGCGCCCGCATTATTCGATCGTCGCTGCCGACTCGCGGATGCCCCGCGATGGCCGTTTCATCGAGAAGCTGGGCACCTACAACCCCCTGCTTCCCAAAGACAGTGAAGAGCGTGTGAAAATGGACGCCGAGCGCATCCAGCACTGGCTGGGTCAGGGCGCACAGCCCACCGACCGCGTGTCGCGGATGCTGGAAGCCGCTGGTGTCATTGAGAAAAAGACCCGCAGCAACCCGAACAAGGGCAAGCCCGGCAAGAACGCGGAAGAGCGCGCGCAGTCGAAAGTCGACAAGGCCGCAGCCGCCGCCGAAGCCGCCGCTGCACCGGTAGAGGAACCCGTTGCAGAAGAAGCACCGGCGGACGAAGCTGTTGCAGAAGAAGCACCGGCCGAAGCGGCTGTTGCCGAAGAAACCCCGGCGGAAAAGACCGCTTCCGAAGAACAGACCGCAGAGTAATCTGCGGCCACACCTGACGGGCGGGCGCAAATCTTGCGGATCTTTGCGATATTGATACTGGGCGCAGGCGTCTGGCTGGGCATCAAGGCAGAGCGGTTTCTCTACCTTGACCGCTGCCTTGACGCAGGCGGCCAGATCGACCCGCGCGGCTTTTGCAAGGTGGGCCCAGCCGATGAGTGACAATCGCATTTGCGTCGGGGCGATCGCCGGTTCGTTCGGCGTCAAGGGAGAGGTGCGGCTGAAGAGTTTCTGCGCCGAACCCGGCGCAATTGTGGTTTATGCACCGCTTTACACCGAGGACGGGAAACGCAGTTTCTCGCCCGAGATTACCCAGTCGATCACGAACGGTTTTGTCGCTCGTATTGCCGGCATCACCAACAAGGAAGAGGCCGACGCCTTGCGAGGTGTCAGCCTGTTCGCCGACAGGGACAAGTTGCCCGGCCTGCCCGATGAAGAATTCTACCATGCCGACCTGATCGGACTTGCCGTCGTCGACACCGGCGGCGTGGTTCTTGGCCATGTCCGCGCGGTCTTGAATCACGGCGCGGGCGATCTTCTGGAAGTCGTCGGGCCGACGCTCAAATCTGAAGTTCTGGTGCCGTTCACCAAGGCTGTCGTGCCGACCGTTGATCTTGCAACAAAGCGGATTGTCGTCGATATGCCCGACGGACTTCTGCCGTGACCGCGATGCCCGAATTCCCAAACGCGGAACCATTCAAGACGATCGGCGTTGAACCCAAAATGTCGAAAGGGGACAGAAACGATGATCAAACTCATTCTTATCTTGCTGGTGGTTGCGGCAGTCGCAGCGCTGCTTGGTTTTGGCCGGTTGTCCGGCGCGGCAATGACCGGGGCGAAGTTCCTGATGGGCATTGTTTTGATCCTGTTCCTGCTGGTTCTGCTGGGCATCGTCGCCGTCGCCTGACGGGCGTCGCCGATCGCGCGGGATGCCGCGCGTGACGTCAAAACCCAAATCCCACGGCCGCCTCGCAATTTCCGCAACGGCACGGCCGAGAGAGTTGATGACCGATGCCCCCGACCTGGTCGGGGTCTGGAAAGCCAAGGTCATTACGCTGTTCCCATCGGCCTTTCCCGGCGTTCTGGGCGAAAGCCTTACCGGCAAGGCGCTGCAAGACGGACTCTGGCAGCTTCAGTGCTTCGATCTGCGTACGTATGGCGAGGGTCGTCACAAGAATGTCGATGACACGCCCGCAGGCGGCGGGGCCGGCATGGTGCTTCGCGCCGATGTGCTCGCAAGAGCGCTGGAAGCGGCGGCTGACGGCGTGCCGCGCGACCGCGACCGCTGGCCGGTGGTTTATCTTTCGCCGCGCGGCAAAGCCTTCGATCAGGCCATGGCGCACCGGTTCGCCGCTGCCGAGGGCGTGACGCTTTTGTGTGGCCGTTTCGAAGGCGTCGACGAGCGTGTGATCGAGCATTTCGGCATTGAAGAGATCAGCATGGGCGACTTCATCCTGACCGGAGGCGAGATCGCCGCACAGGCCTTGATTGATGCGACAGTCCGGCTTATACCCCGCGTGCTTGGGAATCAGGCTTCAACCGAGCAGGAAACCTTCTCGGATTTTTTGCTTGAACATCCCCAGTACACGAAGCCCGCTGTCTGGGAAGGCCGTGAGATACCCGAAGTTCTTCTGTCGGGGCATCACGGAAAGATCGCTGACTGGCGCCGGGTGATGGCCGAAAGGCTGACAAAAGAACGACGACCTGACCTCTGGCGGGCTTACTGTGCCAAGCACAATAGGGACCCGGATGAAGACCGAGAGCTCTGAGGACGCGCAAACACTTCGTGGGAAAAACCGCGAGCATTTAGGAGTAACCGCGATGAACCTTATCGCACAGCTGGAAGCCGAGCAGATTGCCGCGCTTGGACATGAGATTCCGGATTTCAAGGCGGGTGACACCATCCGCGTCGGCTACAAGGTGACTGAAGGCACACGTTCGCGCGTGCAGAACTACGAAGGTGTGTGCATCAGCCGCAAGCATGGCAAGGGCATCGCCGGATCGTTCACCGTCCGCAAGATTTCCTTTGGCGAGGGCGTGGAGCGTGTGTTCCCGTTGCACTCGACCAATATCGCAGAGATCACCGTTGTCCGTCGCGGCAAGGTGCGTCGTGCCAAGCTTTATTACCTGCGCGCCCGTCGTGGCAAATCCGCTCGGATCGCAGAAGTGACCAACTACAAAGCGCTCGACAGCGCCGAAGCATAAGGACCAGCCGAGATGAAAGCAGATATCCATCCCGCCTATCACACGATCGACGTGAAGCTGGTTGACGGCACCGTCGTTCAGATGAAATCGACCTGGGGCAAGGAAGGCGACCAGATGTCGCTGGACGTCGATCCCTCGGTGCATCCTGCCTGGACCGGCGGCGGCACGCGCCTGATGGACACTGGCGGTCGTGTGTCGAAGTTCAAGAACAAATACGCAGGTCTGGGGTTCTGAACCTCGCACTTGCGACACGGCAATAGCGCCGCCCTTCCGGGGCGGCGTTTCTCTTTGTGCGAGGTCCAAACAGCACGGGG
>JBBKVT010000440.1:0-5995 GCA_037968535.1 Paracoccaceae bacterium | reverse complement strand
CTTCTGACCAGTGCCAAAATCAGCTTCAAAAATGTCTTGCTATGCAGGAGCTATCCACCCAAGACGTTCAGCGTCCCAGAAGATCGTCAAAGACATTAAACGCGCGACGCGCAAACAGTATTCCTCTGAAGAGAAGATCAGGATCGTCTTGGACGGCCTGCGTGGTGAGGACAGCATTGCCGCCGTGAGGGTATTTTCCAAGGCATCTATTACAAATGGTCCAAGGACTTCGTGGAGGCAGGCACGAAGCGGCTGACCGGCGACACTGTGAGTACTGCGGCGGCAACAGCTATCAGAACTCCCGAAGTTGCTTTGGCGGCATCGGCTGCACACTGCATCTTAGGCAAGCCAAAGTGAACTGGGATGTCCTTTCGCGCCGGAGCAACTCGGTCCAGGCAGAACTTCAATGCGGTCCCGTCGCCCGCTGGCGCGAGTTCCACGGCCCTGCGAGCCAGACCCTCGGCCTCTTCATCCAAGAGCGCAAGAACCGCCAAACCTGCTCTTGTGACGGTTCCCGGACATCAACATATAGATATTCAATGCCTCAGCTGCGAACATCACTATATCATCTAGCTGGACGAGGATCGGTCGATCATCATTGCCATCCTGCGCGAGCGCATGGAGATCGTGCGACGACTGCAAAACCGGCTGTAACCCACCTGCCCTTCTGTGAAACCCCGGAACATATATTGCACCACAGATAAACGAGCATGGATCTATACCGGCTGAGCATATCGGAGAGAATGTTAAGGTGCTTATTTGGCTCATAAAAACCGTCAACCGGCCGACTGCAGTGAATTGCGTTTCATCTGAGCCAACAGGTATCGAAACACGCGTTCGAGCCAACGACGAGAGAGCCGTGTTTCGATTCACGTCGAGGGCCTTCCCGCCCGGTTTTTCAACACATCGTTTCCAGCCACGCGACGAGTCGCTTTCCGGCGCTAACCTGTCTATTCTCGGCGGGTCGATGGCCCGGTCAGTGCCCGGGCGGTATTTGCATGGAAAGAATTTGCGGCGATGTCCTTTTCTGAACAGAAACAATCATCATCGGCCCTGACCGGCTTGCTGAACCCCGCCGGGCTGGCCTGGTTCGCATTGCTCGTCCTGGCATCGCTGCCGGTCTTCTGGCTGGGCATCACCTCGCTCGGCCAAGCCTGGTCGAGCGCGGAATACAGCCACGGGCCGTTGATTCCGCTGATCTCGCTCTATCTGTTCCTGCGCGAACTCAGGCGGGCGCCGCCGCAGGTCCCCGGCGCCCCTGTCGACAGCCGGCCCGGCATCCTGTTGCTTCTGTTTGGCCTGACCATCGGCATCTTGGGCAATCTGGTGCAGATCGACGATATCGTGGCCTATGGCATCATCTTCTGGACCGGCGGCGTGATGCTTACCTGCATGGGCTGGGCCCGGGGGCGGTCGCATTTCCTGCCGGTCGTGCATCTGGTCTTCATGCTGCCGCTACCCAACATGATCTTCTGGAAGCTGTCGATCACCCTGCAGATGATCTCGTCCGAGCTGGGCGTTTGGTTCGTGGCGCTGATGGGCGTGCCGGTCTATCTGGAAGGCAATGTGATCGACCTTGGGGTTTACAAGCTGCAGGTGGCCGAAGCCTGTTCGGGGCTGCGCTATCTGTTCCCGATCCTCAGCTTCTCCTATCTCTTCTCGATCCTCTACCGCGGCCCGATCTGGCACAAGGCGGTGCTGCTTCTGTCCGCCGCCCCGTTGACCGTGCTGATGAATTCCTTCCGAATCGGAGTGATCGGCGTGTTGGTCAACAGCTATGGCATCGAACAGGCCGAGGGGTTTTTGCATTTCTTCGAAGGCTGGGTGATCTTTCTGGCCTGTATCGGCATCCTGTTTGCCATGGCGATGATCCTGCAGCGGCTGACCCCGAACCCGAAAACCCTGTCCGAGACCATAGATATGGACTTTGGCGGCCTTGGAGCGCAGGCCGCCCGCCTTCTGTCGATGCGCCAAACCGCCGGCCTGATCGGCGGCGCACTCCTGTCGCTAGCGATCACGCTTGCCTTCGTCTTTTTCCCGATCCCCGATCATGGAACGGTTGACCGCGAGCCCTTTGCGCTCTTTCCGCGCAGTCTGGGCGGCTGGTCAGGCACCGCAGAGGGGCTCGACCGGGCTGTAGAAAGAACTCTGGCGGCGGATGACTACATCAACATCACCTATTTCGACCCCGACTCCCGAGACTACGTCAATCTCTTCTCGGCCTATTACATCAACCAGACTGACGGCTCAGGGATCCATTCGCCAAAAGTATGCTTGCCCGTCGGCGGCTGGGAAATCTTCTCGATCGAACCGCATGAGGTCGACATGACCGGTACGGTCTATGGCAAATTCCAGCTGAACCGCGCGGTCATCCAGAAGGGGCTGTCCAAGCAGATCGTCTATTACTGGTTCGAACAGCGCGGTCAGCGCATGACCAGCGACTATCTGGCCAAGATCAGCGTCGTCTGGGACAGCCTTGTCAGCGGCAGAACCGACGGGGCGCTGGTGCGCTTCGTGACCGCGCTCGACAAGGGTGAGACTGAGGCAGATGCCGACGACCGTTTACAGGAGTTCATGCGGCTTAGTCTGCCACGCTTGCCGCAGTTCGTGCCGGAATAGAGCCTTCTTAGGCTCTGGCGGGCTTCTTTTTCGCCACCCGCGCGTAAGCCGCGATCAGCGTGTCCACCTGATGATCCCAGCTCAGCTGATTCTCGACACGGGCACGCCCGATCCGGCCCATTCGCGCCCGTTCTTCCGGGGCATCCAGCAGGGTGGTGATCTTCTCGGCCAGGTCGGCGGTGTCATTTGCCGCGGCATAAAGCGACGCCTCGCCCGCCGAGAATCGGCCCTCTGTCACATCGAACTGAACGATCGCCTTTTCGAAGGCCATGTATTCCAGGATCTTGTTCATCGTCGACTTGTCGTTCATCGCGTTCACCCGGTCGGGGTTCACGCAGATATCGGCGCTGGACAGAACCTCGAACAGATCCTTGTCCGGTGCGCGGCCGGTAAAGGTCACATGCCCGGATAGCCCCAGACGCGCCGCCATGGCCTCGATCTCGGCCAGGGCCGGACCGCCGCCCACCAGCACGAACTGCACGTCCCTGCCCTCTTGGTGCACGATCTTGCTTGCAGCCTCCAGCAGCAGATCCAGCCCCTCCTGCTCGCCCATCACGCCGACATAGCCCACCATATGTTGCCGGCCATTGCGCCAGCGCGCGACCGGCGGGGTGCGGACAAGCCGCGTCAGGTCCGGTCCCGACCGCACGACAAAGACATCGTCCGGCGCCTTGCCGCCCCGCTCCATGGCGATGGAGCGATAGCTTTCATTTGTCGAGATCACCACATCCGCGACGCGAAACGTCCAGCGTTCCAGAACCAGCATCAACTTCCAGAAAAACCCGCGTCGGCCGAATTTGGCCTCATAGAGTTCGGGATTGATATCGTGATGGTCAAAGATGAACCGCTTGCCGAAAAGCTTGAACGGCAGCGCGACCAGGAACATCAGATCCGGGGGATTGCAGGCCTGAATAGTGTCAAAACCTCTATTTAGAGACACTTTTATGGCCAAGCGTATCTCGTGAAACAGGGCGGCTCCATATTCCAGAAGATACCCCATCGGGCCCGAGGCATCGAGCGGAAGCCCGTGGCGGTGAATGTGAACACCGTCGAGTTCCTCATAGCGCGCCTCATAGCCCTTTCCGGTCGGGCAGATTGCCGAAACCGTGGCGCCGGCAGCGGTCAGTGTGCGGCATTCATGCCAGACCCGGCGATCAAAGGGCAGAGGCAGGTTCTCAACGATGATAAGCACCCGCCGCCCCTCCAGTGGCCGCGTGGCGCGCATTGCGTCAAGGCGCGGCATCAGGCTTTCTGCTTTGCCGCGACCAGCGACCTTGTCGCTCATGCGAGCGCCCCCAGGTCGAGAACAAGTTCGGGGTCGACGTCGATCTTCTGGATCGTGGCATTCGCGGCAATCACCCGGTCCCAGGACATGGCCTCGGCGGTCGCCTTGTCGACAAGCAGACGTTCCAAGCTTGGCAGCTGGCTGAAGGCATAGCCAAGATTTGCCCCGATCAGCATCTCGGCAGAGATCGCAGGGTCGAAGACCTTCAGTTTGTATCCTGCCGCCAGAAGCTTGCGCGCCAGATCGACATTCGGGCTTTCACGCAGATCATCGGTGCCCGCCTTGAAGGCCAGGCCGGCGATCAGAATTCGCGCGCCGGGCGCAAGCCCGTCGGCGGCAAGGTGGAACAGACGGTGCTTATGCGCGTCATTCGACCGAAGAAGGCTTTCGACAAGGTGCAGACCCGCGCCGGTATCGGCCCCGATGTGTGCCAGGGCGCGCACATCCTTGGGCAGGCAGGCTCCGCCAAAGGCACCACCTGGACGCGTGTAGTAGGACGAGATGTTCAGCTTGATGTCGCTTATGAATATCTTGTGCACCTGCTTCGCAGACAGCCCGAGATCAAGGCAGACGCGCCCAACCTCATTGGCGAAGGCGACTTTCACCGCATGCCATGTGTTGTCGACGAATTTGGTAAGCTCTGCCTCGCGATAGCCGACATTGAAGGTGGGGGCGGTGATGTTCGCGTTCAGCCGTTCCATCGCCGGGTCAGCGCGGCCATTCCGTGTTCCGACGACGACTTTCGGCGGGTCAAAATAGTCCTGCACGGCGGTCCCCTCACGCAGAAATTCGGGGTTGTAGACAAGCGCCGCCTGCTGATCCACGACATCGCCCAACGTCGCCTCGAAGATCGGGCGCACAAGATCGTCGATCGTGCCAGGGCGGAACGTGGAGCGGTAGACCACAGACAGCGGCGCCGGGCGGTCCGGACCCTCCTTGAGCGCGGCTGCTATCTGGCGGCTGACATCGGCGATATAGCCCATATTGTGAGATCCATCCTGCGCCGAGGGCGTGCCGACACAGACGATTGCAAGATCCGCGCCGTCAAGGGCGGCGCCGATGTCCGTCTGCGCAGTAATCCGTCCGGTGGCGACGCCATCGGCCAGAAGGTCCGCCACTTTCGGTTCGACGATGGGGGCATGGCCAGCATTGATCTGCTCGACCTTGCGCGCACTTACATCGATTCCGATCACCTCGTGACCTTCGCTGGCGATACAGCAAGCTGCGGTGAAACCGACATAGCCAAGGCCAAAAATAATGACTTTCATAAACGGAACTCTTGTAAACGCACAATGAATTGCCGTCCTACACGAAGTTCAGGAATTTTCAACATACGCCGCTGCGAAAACACCGCGAATGCCCGCACATAGCCTAAAACTTATACAAAGCGGGCTGGCGGGTCGCAGGCGTGCGAAACAATCCCCCACCAGGACCGCGATTTAAACAAGGGCGCAAGCGCTGTGCGAAAATCCTGCGGCAGGGCGGGGACCAAAAAGAATCAGGCGGTCCTGAACGGTTTTCCTGCAGGCGCCGGATATTCGAAGTGCCGTGGTGTTTCGCATGCGAAACATTTTAGCATATATCATTGATTTACAATACTATTTTCAAGGCCTCGCCGGAAAATCCGGCCCCTAGCGCCGCCGCAGCCAGGCCTCCAGCTCGGCGCGGAAGCCGTCGTTCACCCCTGACCCGCTCAGCACCAAAGTGTCGCCGCGGGCCTGAAGGGCTATGCCGGGGGTGATCTCTCGGCTGCGGTAGGCGGTTGGCTCAGGGGTCGATTCAGGCTCTAATTTAGTCTCTGATACAGCGGTTAGAGACTGTTTTTCTCCCTGCCCTTTCAGCCCTTTTTCCAGCGCTGCGACCTCTTCGGCGGCACTGCTGCTGGGGGTTTTGCGCAGCCGATCGCGCAGGCGTTCGGCTAGGTCCGGGTTGGTCTCCATCGCTTTGACCAGCGCCAGACCCAGCTTTTCGGGGATAGCACTGGCGAAGGCCAGACGTTCGTCCAGCGCCTCGTAGAGTTTCAGGAACGACCCGATCTTCGAGCGTTTCGAGCGGCTTGCAGAGGCGGCAGGGCAGGGCGAAGGCCCGCAG
>JBBKVT010000439.1:0-3568 GCA_037968535.1 Paracoccaceae bacterium | reverse complement strand
AACCCCGCCCGCCCTTGCCCGACAAGCCCTCTATCGCCGTCCTCGCCTTCGAGAACATGTCGGACGACCCCGAGCAGGAGTTCTTCTCGGACGGCATCACCGAGGACATCATCACCGCCCTGTCGCGCTCGCCGTGGCTGTTCATCATCGCCCGCAACACCACCTTCACCTTCAAGGGCAAGAACGTCGATGTCCGGCAGGTATCGGAAGAACTCGGCGTCCGCTACGTGCTGGAAGGCAGCGTCCGCAGATCGGGAGACCGGATCAGGGTGACGGCACAGCTGATTGACGGGCAGACCGGCGGCCATGTCTGGTCGGAACGCTATGACGGGCAGCTAGAGGACGTGTTCGACCTTCAGGACGAGATCACCCGAAATGTCGTCGCCTCGATCCAGACCCGGATGCACCTTGCCGCGACAGAGCCGGTCGAGCGCAGCAGCCGCCCGGACTTGACGGTTTGGGAACTGACGATGCGCGCCTGGCATCTGCTTTACGATTTCACCCCGGAAAGCTTCGCCACCGCGAAGGCGCTGTTACAGCGCGCGCTCGACCACGATCCGGACAGCGCCGAAGCCAGCCTCGTGCTGTCACTGATCCACCACCACTCCGCGATTCTTGGCTTTGCCGAGGACTACATGGCCACCGTCATCCTTGCGCACGAATTGGGACGCCGGGCCACCGAGCTGGACGAGCGCAACGAGTACGCCCATTGGGCGTTCGGCATCAGCGGCTGGGGGCTGGGCAAGTACGATGAATCGATCGCGGCACTGGAACGCGCGGTGGAACTCAACCCGAATTGCTCGCTGGCCTATGGCAGTCTCGGAACAGTGCTGGGGCTGGTCGGCCGCGTGGACGAGGCTATCGCCAACCAGCAAATCGCGATCCGGTCGAACCCGCGCGATCCCAGCATCTTCTTCCGGTTCTCGGGCGTCGCGCTGGCCCATTATCTGGCGGGCCGATACGACGATGCCATTGAATGGGCGGGCAAGGCCGTGCACCGCATGCCGCGTTGGTATTTCGCCCATTTCGTGCTGGCTGCCAGCCACATGCAGTCAGGCCGCGAAGCCGACGCAAAGGCCGCCATCGCCGATTGCCTGAACGCCGTGCCGGGGGTGTCTGTCGCTTACCTCGACCGGATACCGATCAAGGATACCGCCCAGATGAAACGGCTTCGCGACTGCCTGCGACAGGCCGGGCTGCCAGAGTAAGACCACCCCCCAAACGCAAAAGGCCCCGGATCGCTCCGGGGCCTTCCGTTGTCATGGTGACGACTTACTCGGCGTCGGCGTCCTGCTGTTCCAGCTCTTTGCCAGTTGCCTGATCGACCATCTTCATCGCAAGGCGCACCTTGCCGCGGTCGTCAAAGCCCAGCAGCTTGACCCAAACCTCCTGGCCTTCCTTCAGCGCGTCCGAAGGATGGTTCAGGCGGCGGTTCTCGATCTGGCTGACATGCACCAGACCGTCGCGCTTGCCGAAGAAGTTCACGAAGGCGCCGAAATCGACGATCTTCACGACCGTGCCCTTGTAAACATGGCCCTCTTCCGGCTCCGCCACGATCGAGTGGATCATGTCATAGGCCTTCTTGATCGCCTCACCGTTTGGCGACGCGATCTTGATCACACCATCGTCGTTGATATCGACCTTGGCACCGGAAAGTTCCACGATCTCGCGGATCACCTTGCCGCCCGAGCCGATCACTTCACGGATCTTGTCGGTCGGGATCTGCATCGTCTCGATGCGCGGCGCGTGGACCGAGAAGTCTCCCGCCCCGGTCATCGCCTTGGCCATCTCGCCCAGGATATGCAGGCGGCCGTCCTTGGCCTGCGCCAAAGCGGTTTCCATGATCTCGGGCGTGATGCCCGCAACCTTGATGTCCATCTGCAAAGACGTGATCCCGTTCTCGGTACCCGCAACCTTGAAGTCCATGTCGCCAAGGTGATCTTCATCACCAAGGATGTCGGTCAGGATTGCATAGTCGCCGTTATCCTCAAGGATCAGACCCATCGCCACACCGGCCACCGCTGACTTCAGCGGAACCCCCGCATCCATCATCGACAAGGAACCACCACACACCGACGCCATCGAGGACGAGCCGTTCGACTCTGTGATCTCGCTGACAACACGCACTGTGTAGGGGAAGTCGGTGGCCGCAGGCAGAACCGCCTGCAACGCGCGCCATGCCAGCTTGCCATGGCCGATCTCGCGGCGTCCGGTAAAGCCGAAGCGACCCACTTCTCCGACCGAATAGGGCGGGAAGTTGTAATGCAGCATGAAGTTCGACCGATAGGTGCCGTGCAGCGCGTCGATCATCTGCTCATCGTCGCCGGTGCCAAGCGTGGTCACAACCAGGCCTTGGGTCTCGCCACGGGTGAACAGGGCAGAGCCATGCGTGCGCGGCAGCAATCCAACTTCGCATTCGATCGGACGCACCGTCGTGGTGTCGCGCCCGTCGATCCGCTTGCCGGTCTTCACGACGTCACCGCGCAGGATCGAGCTTTCCAGCTTCTTGAACGCCGACCCTAGGTTTTCGTCGGCCAGTTGCTCTTCGCTCAGCTTGCCACGAACAGTCCCACGGGCAGCAGAGATCGCAGTCGTGCGTTCCTGCTTGTCAGTGATCGCAAACGCCGCGCGCATTGCCTTCTCGCCAGCCTTCTGAACCGCCGTGTAAAGGTCGGAATAGTCGGCAGGCTGGAAATCGAACGGCTCTTTGGCGGCCGATTCCGCGAGACCTATGATCAGCTCGATCACCGGCTGCATCGCCTCGTGGCCAAACTTCACAGCGCCCAGCATTTCAGCTTCCGTCAGCTCGTAGGCTTCGGATTCGACCATCATCACGGCGTCCTGGGTGCCGGCAACGACAAGGTCAAGCCGCTGCTCGGGGGTGTTGCGCAGGTTGTGCATGTCGTCAACCGACGGATTCAGCACATACTCGCCATCGACGAAACCGACGCGCGCAGCACCAATCGGCCCCATGAACGGTGCGCCGGAAATCGTCAGCGCAGCGGATGCCGCGATCATCGCGACAACATCGGGGTCGTTGACCAGATCGTGGCTCAGCACGGTGCAGATCACCAGAACCTCGTTCTTGAAACCCGGCACAAACAGCGGGCGGATCGGACGGTCGATCAGACGGCTTGTCAGCGTCTCTTTCTCGGTCGGTCGCGCCTCGCGCTTGAAGAAACCGCCCGGGATCTTGCCGGCGGCATAGTATTTCTCGTTGTAATGAACCGTCAGCGGGAAGAAATCCTGCCCCGGCTTCTGTTCCTTGGCAAACGTCACGTTCGCCATGACGCTGGTTTCACCCAGTGTCGCAATGACAGACCCATCGGCCTGCCGGGCAACCTTGCCCGTTTCCAGTGTCAACGTTTCTTCGCCCCACTGCATTTCTTTCTTCGTCACATTAAACATCTATGGTTTCCTATAAAGGAGCACTCCCAGGCCTTCCCGGGTCTCCCGTTTGTATGGCGGCCCCATTGCCGCCGACCCCAATCCTTTGCACAACGCCGGGGCCTTGGCGTCACGTCTCAGATTGCGCGGCCATACAGCAAACCACGTGGGAAGGGAAGCG
>JBBKVT010000438.1:0-7578 GCA_037968535.1 Paracoccaceae bacterium | reverse complement strand
TGGTGCCCGGGGGCGGAATCGAACCACCGACACGCGGATTTTCAATCCGCTGCTCTACCCCTGAGCTACCCGGGCAAGGGCGAATGGCATCAGGGCCATTCGGGCTGCGATCTTCTAGACGGGGGTCCGACGCGTGTCCAGAGGCAAACGCCAGAAATCAGTGCGGTTTGCGGTCCTCTTCTGCCAAGGCTTTCTGCAGATCCTCAAGATCGTCCGGATCCTCGGATGGGATCGCATAGGATCCCGTCAACCATTTGCCCAGATCAATATCCGCGCACCTTCTTGAACAGAATGGACGGTATTTCGGATCGGTTTCCCTGGAGCAAATCGGACAGTTCATCACAGTTTCAGATCTATCGGCAGGCGTTCGCGTTTTCGCTGTAGTTCAAAATTACCCATCTGGGTCCAGCCGACAAGTGCAGTTTCCACGGGGTCAGACTTGAAGGCCGCGCGCAAGACGGTTTCAAGCTGACGGCGATCCTTTTTCGGAAAGGGCGCGAAATCGACAACGATCTGCCCGCCAAGCCCGCGACACCGCAGTTGACGGGGCAAGTCCCGCGCCAGCGCAATATTGGCCTTGAGGCTCGCTGCGGGCGAAGTGTCGCCAGCGGTATTCACATCAACCGCAACAAGAGCATGGGTAGGCTCGACCCAGGCTTGGCCACCTCCCGAAAGTGGGAACGAAGATCGTGTCATTGCGCTGATCATATCCACAAGGCCGTGGTCTTCGACTGCGGTCGGCCCATCGGCGATAAGATCGGCCGAGTCCCACTCGCGCCAAGCCAACGCCTGCGCATCGGGACCGTCCGCCAAAAGGTCTGGGTCGGATCCTGCTGCATCGCCCAGCACGTCGGCCGCAAGATCCCGCAGGGCGCGAATATCATTAGCTATATCTTCGGGGGATGCGGTGGCAGAGGCCGAGCGGAGAATCAGGCCAGGCTCTTTTGCTTCTGCCAGAATTTCGGAGGCAATTTCCAGAAGGTGAACGCGAGTCTCTTCATCGCGGATCGCGCGCGAAACATTGATGCCGGGGGCGTCAGGCGTCACGATCGCGTAGCGGCTCTTGAACAGGATCCGAGTCGTGACCGGAATGGCCTTGCCCGGCTCGGCATGACCGGTGACTTGGACCAGAAGTGGCTGGCCCGGACGCAGCCCCGTCGCACCGCGCAGAAAACCCGTTGAATTTGGCAGGCGAACGAACATTCCGCCCTGGCCCTTCACTGGCCGATCGCAGATCGCCCGGTAAATCGTTCCCGGTATCGCAGACGCGTCCGAGATCGGATCGATCAACAGGTCGTCAAGCCACCCATCGACTATCCGAGCGGCGAACTTTCGGCCTGCGATGGCGCCAAGAACGACGACGCTGCCCTTCATGACTGATCCCGGTACAAGGGATAGCCTGCAGCTTGCAACAGTGTTGCAGTTTCGGCGACAGGCAGACCCATCACCGCGGAAAACGAACCCTGAATCCAAGGGATGAACGCACCTGCGGGGCCCTGGATCGCATACCCCCCCGCTTTGCCTTGCCAATCGTTGGTGGCTAGGTAGCCGTTCAGTTCGATGTCAGAAAGCCGTTTCATCTTCACAGCCGTCACCACGTCGCGCTGCCATATACGGTCGCCGAGCTTGAGCGCAACCGCCGTGATGACACTGTGTCGGCGGCCGGCGAGCTTCAATAAGAACTCAGCAGCTTCGCCAGCATCAACGGGCTTGCCAAGGATGCGACGACCCAACGCGACGGTCGTATCGGCACACAGGACCGCCTCGTCATTCGCTGCCGCGATCGTCATCACCTTCGCATGCGCGATACGAATGCAGTACGCGCGCGGCACTTCTGCCTTCAGTGGCGTCTCGTCGATATCGGGCGCACGAATTTCATCCGGCACGACGCCCAGTTGCGCCAACAATTCGCGGCGACGAGGGCTGCCAGATCCAAGAATGAGGCGCAACGAGGCGCCTTATTTGAAGCGGTAGTTGATCCGACCCTTGGTCAGATCATAGGGGGTCATCTCGACCTGTACCTTGTCGCCAGCGAGAACCCGGATGCGGTTCTTGCGCATCTTGCCTGCCGTATGCGCAATTATCTCATGGCCATTTTCAAGCTCGACCCGAAATGTCGCGTTAGGCAGGAGTTCCTTCACGACGCCGGGGAATTCGAGCATTTCTTCCTTGGCCATGTGTACTCCGTCATTGCGATGCCCGCCATGTCGCGGGCGCGTGCTAGATGCGCCCATCTTCCGGGGTTTTCAAGGGCAGAATGCGGAAATCATGCTGTTGTCACTGTTTTAACTCGAGGCAGTTGTTCTGCCCAATGACTGTGATTCAACACGCCTCCGTCGGCACGCACAGCGCGGATCGCATCAAGGCTGACATCGGCATAGACCCAGCCCGCTCTGTTCAACTCGCCTTGTGCAATCACGCCGGTCGGTGGAAAGCCAGTATCGGGGGGGCCATAAACGGCGGCGGCACCGGTATTGGCGTCAACCGGAGGGCACCACGACGCATCTCCGACAGTCGGCGAATGAACGGTGACGCACTGGTTTTCCAAGGCCCGCGCCATTGCGCCGATCCGAACCCGGGAATAACCCGCCATAGCTTCGGTGCAGGAAGGCGCCAGAATGATCTCGGCACCCGCGTCGACCAGGGCGCGGGCCAGCAGCGGAAATTCGCAATCATAACAGATCAGCACGCCGATCTTGCCCAGTGCGGTGTCGAACAACCTCAACGGTCCTCCCGCAACGACATTCCAGGGATGACGCTCAAATCGAGTCATGATCTGCTTGTCCTGATGGCCCAACAATCCGCCGGGACCAAAGAACCGCGCACGGTTGAATGGACGATCACCGCCGTCCCAGACCGGCGCACTGGCCGCCAGAATGTGGACACCGTGACGCTTTGCAAGATCCTCGTGCAGTTTGTCGGCGGCCGGAATGTGGTCGGCGACCTGCCTCAACCCGCCTTCCAGATCGGCCGCCACCTCTTTGCCGCCAAGCGAGGCAAGCTCCATCGCCCCGTATTCAGGAAACACAAGCAGGTCCGCGCCATTGTTCG
The DNA here is from genome assembly GCA_037968535.1 of Paracoccaceae bacterium. Classification (GTDB taxonomy): domain Bacteria; phylum Pseudomonadota; class Alphaproteobacteria; order Rhodobacterales; family Rhodobacteraceae; genus JAHEAO01. The sequence goes on along the minus strand of JBBKVT010000438.1, from coordinate 4,527 downwards.
CCGCTTCGTCGACCCAAGACGTCAGCTTGTCAACATAGGCCTGCCAGTTGGCTAGCCATTCGATCGGATAGGCGGAAGTCGCAATTCTCATGAGCTTTCCATTCTCGGTTATCATCAACCGGGGGGCGTTCCGGACACGTTATAGGGGTTCTTCGATGGGCGGGCCAAATCGCTCGGTCATTCTGCGCACGATCTGGTCGCGAGTCTGGCGGTAGGCCACCAATTTTGCCTCGCGCACTTCACCAATCCCAGTCGGGTCCATAATCGGCCAGTATTCCACGGTTAGATGGAAAAGTCGGGTCATGTCCAGTGCAAGTCGCTGCGATGCGGGCGAAAGTGCCACGACCAGATCGAAGCCTGACAGATCGTCGCCCCATTGCTGCATTTCGTCGAAGGATCGGGATCGGTGGCGTGACAGTTCGACCCCGAGTTCGTCACAAACTGCGACTGCGAAACCGTCGACTTCGAGATCGTTGTGAACCCCTGCGGACTGCACATAGACGTCCTGACCGTAGAACTTCTTCATCAGCCCTTCGGCCATGGGCGACCGCACCGCGTTGTGATCGCAGCAGAACAGAACCGAATGCGGCAGCGCCTGACCCAAATCGTCAGCCCCCCCAGTGCAAAACGCAAATCAGGGTGAACAGCCGACGCGCGGTGTCGATGTCGATCTCGGCCTTGCCTTGCAGCCGCTCCTGCAAGACCCGTGCACCCTCGTTGTGAATTCCGCGGCGGGCCATGTCGATGGCCTCGATCTGGCTCGGCGGAAGCTTTTTTACCGCGTCGAAATAGCTTTCACAGATTTGAAAGTAATCCTTCACCACCTGACGGAAAGGCCCCAGAGACAGGTGAAATTCGGCCGCTTTCGCGCCCTTCGAATTTGAGATGCCGAATACCAGCCGACGTTCACGGATCGCGAGCTCCAGACTAAACGGACCTTTGAGCGCGGCCTTTCCGTCGCCTGCCGGCAGGTCAAAATGGTTGTCCTCGATCAGATCGAAGATCGCCACTCGACGCTCCTGTTCGATCTCGGGCGTCGGGGCCGCCAGACCGCTGTCGTCAATCCGGATCGCAACCAGCCTGGACATTACCGCCCTCTCTTGTTCAGCCGATTCAGCCGCGCCCGCACCGAAAGTCCATGCGCCTGCAGACCCTCGGACTTGGCAAGTGTTTCAGCAGCCAAACCGATTTGCAGAAGCGCCTCCGGCGTCATTTGGGTCAAGGTCGTGCGTTTCAGGAAATCCATGACCGACAGGCCGGAAGAGAATCGCGCCGAGCGTGCGGTGGGCAGGACATGGTTCGGACCAGCGACATAGTCGCCAATTGCCTCGGGCGTCCAATTGCCAAGAAATATCGCGCCTGCATGACGAATGTTTGCCGCCAGCGCACTTGGGTTCTCGACGCAGAGTTCCAGATGTTCTGGCGCGATGCGATCTGACAGGGCGGCAGCCTCTCCGAGATCCTGGACCGTGATGACGGCGCCAAAAGCGCGCCAACTGGCACTGGCAATGTCACGACGATCCAGAGTTTCAAGGCGTGACTCGATCGCTTCCGCCACTGCTTGGCCGAAAGCGGCGTCGGTCGTGATCAGGATCGACTGCGCGTTCGCGTCATGTTCCGCCTGCGACAGCAAGTCCAGCGCAATCCAGTCCGGATCATTGTGGCGGTCGGCGATCACCAGAATTTCCGACGGCCCCGCGATCATGTCGATCCCTACGCGACCAAAGACCCGACGTTTGGCAGCCGCCACATAGGCGTTGCCGGGGCCGGTGATTTTGTCGACCGACCGCACGGACTGCGTGCCATACGCAAAGGCGGCAATCGCCTGAGCGCCACCGATGCGGTAAACAGTCTTGACCCCTGCAAGTCGCGCAGCGAGCAAGACCAGCGGATTGACCTTGCCGTCCGGCGTCGGCGCGGCGATCACGAGCCTCTCGACCCCGGCGACTTGCGCTGGAATGGCATTCATCAAGACCGAGGAAGGATACGAGGCAAGCCCTCCTGGTACATAAAGTCCCGCCGAGGCGACGGCCGTCCAGCGCCAACCGAGTTTCGCCCCACTCTCTTCGGTCCAGCTGGCATCCGCGGGCATCTGCCGTTGGTGATAGGCCCGGATCCGGTCTGCAGCCAAACACAATGCGTCGCGTTCGGATTCGGAGACCTTGGCGCATTCCGTTTCGATCTCGTCGGCGCTGAAGGCGAGCGTATCCGGCGTCAGATCCAACCTGTCGTGTTTCGCGGTCAGCGAAATCAGCGCGTCATCGCCGCGGGCACGGACATCCGCGATGATCTCGGCGACAGTGGCATCGACATCCGGCGCATCTTCGCGTTTTTCGTCAAGAAGTGCGCGAAAACGCGACTCGAAATCTGGGTCGAGCGTCGAAAGAAACTGCGGCATGGCGATAACTCCTGTCGCACCGACATAGCCGCACCGACATCGAGCCTCAAGCGTTGCTCAACGCCCAATGGGATCAAGAATGGTCCGGTTGGTGGCGGGACGGCGCAAGATAGGGACGCGTCACGTCCTTCAAGGTCACATCGAGCGCTTCTACTTCGAGCGCGATGTCGCCGTCCCCGGCCAAGGCCAATTCGATCCGGCCCGCACCATCTACGCCCACGACGAAGTTGACCGACAGCAGCGACAGGATCGTTCCCTTGTCGCTTCGATCAATGCCCTGACTAGCGACCTTGATGACCTCATCGACCACCAGCAAGGACTGCACCCGTTCGTAGGCCCGCTGGCGCTGCCGATCTGCGCTGACATCCTCCCAACGGAAGCGGTTGATAAGCAGGGCGAAGCGACGTTTTTCACGCTCCCACCTCATTTCCTTGATCGGAAAAACAGCGTCCTGCACAAGCGTCGAGATCACCTGCAGGTCCTCACTGTCCAGTGCCTTCAAGTGCAGCGGCGCCTCTCGGGCATCTTCGAATCTCGCATCGTCCACCATCAAGTCTTGATCCGTTCTATTTCCGCGCCGACGCCGCGCAACTTGCGGACTACATGTTCATAACCGCGGTCCAGATGATAGACCCGGCTGACAACTGTTTCCCCTTCCGCCGCGAGCCCCGCAAGGATCAACGAAACCGAGGCGCGCAAATCGGTAGCCATCACTTGGGCGCCCTTCAGTTTGCGGACACCCTTTACGGTCGCAATTCCGCCATGCACCTCGATATCGGCGCCCATCCGCATCAGTTCCGGCGCGTGCATAAAGCGGTTCTCGAAGATGGTTTCTTCAAGCGCTGCAACACCGTTCGCGGTGCACATCAACGCCATCATCTGAGCCTGAAGATCGGTCGGGAATCCGGGAAATACTGCGGTTTTCACATTGACAGATTGCACCCTGCCGTTCTTGCGCGAAACCTTCAGGCCCCTCTCGGTCTCGACGACCTCAATCCCGGCCTCTTCCAGCTTGTCACTAAAACAGCCCACCAGATCGCGTCGGCCGCCCAGCAGTTCGACCTCGCCGCCCGCAATTGCCGGGGCCAGCATGTAGGTTCCCAACTCTATCCTGTCAGCGACCACCCGATGTGTTGCGCCGTGCAGCCGATCGACGCCCTGAATGGTGATCGTAGTCGTGCCCTCGCCTTCGATCTGTGCCCCCATTGCCCGCAGACAGGCGACCAGATCAACGATCTCTGGCTCTTTCGCGGCATTGATCAAGACAGTCGTTCCTTTCGCCAGAGTCGCCGCCATGACGATGTTCTCGGTCGCGCCGACCGAGGCCATACGCAGTTCGATCTTGGCACCTTTCAAACCTTTGGTGGCCTTCGCGTGCAGATAACCGTCCCGCAGTTCGATCTCGGCGCCCAGCGCCTCGAGCCCGTGGATATGCAGATCCATTGGCCGCGCACCAATCGCGCATCCCCCCGGCAGCGACACAACCGCATGGCCTTCGCGCGCCAAAAGCGGCCCGAGAACGAGGTTAGAGGCCCGCATCTTGCGCACGATGTCGTAGTCGGCGACCGGATTGATCTTTCCATGGCTCGCCATCGCGATCACCTGGCCGTCACGCAGGCTGGATACCTCGGCGCCGAGCGACTGCAGAAGTTGCGTCATCGTGGCGATGTCAGACAGTCGCGGTGCGTTAGTCAGCGTCAGCGGCTCTTCGCTGAGCAGCGTCGCCGGCATCAGCGTCAAGCAGGCGTTCTTGGCACCCGCAATGGGAATTTCACCCTTCAGGGGACCGTTGCCCTTTATCCGTATCGAATCCATGCCTGCCTCAGCCTTCTTTGTTCTCTGCCTGTTTGCGAGCCTTCGCCTGCGCCTTACGCCTTTGCAGGTTGGCTTTCAACGCCGCTTTCAGACGGTTTTCCCGACCGGCGGCGGTTTTCGACGTCTCGGACTTTCCGGTTTTTGTACCCATGCGCCCTCTCTAGCGCACAGGGCAAAAAGCGTCCAGATTGGGCTTGCACGCAAAGGCGATAGCGACTAATCAGCCGCCCACGAACGGCGCTGTGGTAGCTCAGTGGTAGAGCACACCCTTGGTAAGGGTGAGGTCGAGAGTTCAATCCTCTCTCACAGCACCA
>JBBKVT010000437.1:0-5390 GCA_037968535.1 Paracoccaceae bacterium | reverse complement strand
TGTCGTGTGAGACGATGTTCGGAGTTCTTTTCCGTGCCCAAACAGGACCTTGAACAATTGTCTGTACGCTAAGGTGCAGCTTCCGCATCGCGGACTTTCAATTGTTGCGCGGCATTTGGAGTGGATGAATGTCCCAATTTGCGGACTTTGTGGTCGTTTGGCTGGATATCGCGCGCGTCCGGTTCCGGTCTATTTCCTGCCGTTCGGGGGCAGCCCACTTCCTGCATCACGCATCAGGCATCAGCCATTTGGTCCGCACGCCGCGTTAGCCGGCGTGACGGCGCCTGCCCAGAGGATCTGTCCAGAGCGGCGCAGATGATCGGCAATTGGCGCCTCTGGATCACAGGGGTGACGGGTCGTCAGACACTGGTTCAGCCAGATTCCCTCGATCAGACTGGCGAGCGCACTGGCGAGATCGACGATGCGGACGCCGTGGCGCAGCTTCAGCCCAAAATGCTCGATCGCGCGTGCGAAGATGTTTTCAAAATGACGAACCGATTGCGCGTATTCGTCCATGCTCGGCATGCTGATCTGCGGGCTCCACAGCCCGTAAGGCACAGCGCTTAGCCAGAGCGCCCAGAGCGATCCGTAATCGGCGGCGGGATCGGTGCCGTGCTGCGGCCCACGCGCCGACTGTGCCGCGAGGAAGGCCGCAAGCCAGGCTTCCGCATCATCGAAATCAGCGGGCTCCGGGTGGTCCACGTCTTCCAGACGCGGGCCGACGCTTAGTGCCATGGCCATGGTCTGCGCCTGGAACGCGGCCTGACTGCCGAAGAGGTTCGTGACTGCTCCGCGGGTCTTGCCCTCGAAGGCCGCCACAGCGCCGGCGTCGAGCCGGGCGAAGGGTCCGATGGCGATCCGGTCGTCTTCGAGCAACCTCGCGTCCTTGCGAATTTGTTGCAACACTGCGATCTCGCCGAGTTCGACATAGCGCTGCCGGGCATCTTCCTTGGTCAGCGTCGAGCGCTTGGATTTTGTCGGCCTCTTCCCCATGCGACGAGCTTACGTGCATACGGTATGTACATTCAAGTTGACTCTCTGCTCCAGCGCGCGCATTTTAGATACGTACCGTATGTACGCAGTAGGTCGCCCCGATGATTCTCTTGGTCAAACGTGCCGTCCGGGCAGCTTTCGGCAGCACCCGCGGGCGATGGATATCAACCCTGATCGCGACCGCAGTTTCGACCTATACGCTCGATGCGATCGCGACGATCTCCGGTCTGCTGGTCGTGTTCTCGGGCCTGCTGAGTGGGCTCGGCCAGGCTTCGGCTCTTGCCTTCCTTGCCGCAAGCTACGTCGCGTGGGGGGCCGGGCTTCGGACGAACCTCGGCGCCAACTGGCGCCTGCTGACGGAGACCGGCACCAGCACCAACGCTCCGTCCAAGTTGCTCTGGGAAATCTCCAGGGCGCGGCGAATGGCACCGGGCTGGCAGCACCTTGCCGCTGGCGCGGGCTACGTGGCCGCCGAATTGGCAAAGGAGTCGCCCTATTATGCCGGCGCTTTCGGCGCAGTGCTGATAACCGAGACAATTGCCGCACGCGAAGCGGTGATCTTTCTCGGCGCTGCCAATCTTGGCGCGGCGGGGTACGAATTCGGACTGGCGTGGCTGACGCGGACCTGCCTCGACCGCCGCGCATCGCGCGACCACTCGAGCTTCGAGCGCGACTGGGTGCCCAACGACTATCTGCGTGACTTCTACCGGACGGTCGAGGACGATGAGCGCGAGACGATCGCCTTCTTCGTGCGCGCCGCGCAATTGCCGCAGCCTGCCGGACCCGTCTTGTTCGTTGGCGTCGGTCCTGCCTTGCATCATGTCTTCGCTTTCGCACCCGGCAATTCCGAGATCCACCTGGGGGATTACTTGCCGTCCAACCTGCGCGAGATCGGGCGCTGGCTGCAGCAGCATCCCGGCGCCCATGACTGGCGGTCCTTCATCCGTTACACGCTTGAATGCGAGGGTCATGCCGCGGTTACAGAGCCCGAAATCAGCCGCCGTGCGGCGCTGGCGCGCGCGCGCATTTCCCGACTTGTCGAACTGGACATCCGCAGACCTCATCCGCTCGGCCATCCGCTCGTGACGGGCTATGGAACCGTCGTCAGCGCCTATTGCGCCGATTCCATCACCGCCGACCGGGTCCTCTGGCAGGACTACATGCAGCGCACGATCGCTCTGGTTCATCCGGGTGGCACCTTCATCACTGCCGCGCTGGGAGGAACGGACGCCTATCTCGTCGGCGGCCGGGCGTTTCCCAGTCCGAACCTCGACACCCGGGACCTGACAGCCGCGCTCGCTCCGTGGTTCGATCCGTCGAATACCGAAGTCATAGCGCGGGCGGCTCCTGGCTGCGCCGCGCTCGGTTATTCCAGCATCCTGTTGGCGGTGGCGCGTGACCGGCGGTCGCAGCCCAATGTCGGCTGTCACGCGATAGCACCTGACCGGGCGTTGTCGGTGGTTTGACGGGGGCGCGCTGACCGAGCTTTCGCAGCGGGTGCACTCGGGCAAACTGCGCTGTGAGGTCAACGTCGGGTTGTCGGTGAGGACGGGTGTGCTGGATCCAAGGAACCATCATGCAAATACCAAACTCGCCCGCCATTCGCGCTTGCCAACCTGCTTGGAACAAGAGCCGCATTGCAGGTCAGAAGCGGTCGCTGTTGCCGAAACATGTGTGGAGCGGGGCGGGTCAGAAACCATTCGGCGCAATACCCAATCTTGGGTCACTCGTCTTGGGAATTGCCGCAAACCCGACCTTGCCCAATCATAGGTTGTGACGCAGGCCCTGATGGCGCGTCGCACCCAAACGTTCCGATATCGGAGGCCTGACATGTTGAATGAGGATCTGGAATACCTTTACGAAGACGAATTTGAAGACGAGGATTTCTCGGAAGGCTTCGACGCTTTTGGCGACGAAGAAGACTACGAGATGTTCCTTGATGGTGAGGATTTCGACGGCTTCGACTATGAAGGTGACGAATTCTGGGGCGGGCTGAAAAAGATCGGCCAGAAGATCGGCGGTGCCGCAAAAAAGGTGGCCGGCAAGCTTGGCAAGGTCGCCAAGGCGCATGCCGGCAAGATCGGCACGGTGATCGGCGGCGCGGTCGGCGGCCCTGCGGGCGCGGCGATCGGCGGCAGGATCGGCGGAATCGTACAGAACCTGGAGGACGAGAACGATTTCGACTCTGAGGATGAAATGGAAGCGCAACTGCCGGTAGCCCCGCTGGACGAAAGTCTGGCCGAGGCGATGGCGTCGGCGGCGTCTAAATCCAGCCCATCGGACGCGGCGGCCCTTGGCGGCGCGATCACCATCACTATCATGTCGAAGACCCCGCTTGCGGTGAAAAGCGTGGCCCCCGCGCTGGCAAGCGCCAGCGGTCGGATTGCCCGATCAATGGCCACAAGCCCGGCGTCGCGCCAGCTGATGAAAGCCCTGCCGTCGATCGTCAAGCAAACCGCTGGCACGCTGAACCGCAAGGCGCAGAAGGGCAAGCCGATCAGCAAGGCGACGGCGGCCCGCGTGATGACCAAGCACGCCAAGCGAACCCTTGGGTCGCAGGCGCGGCTGGCCCAGGCACTGGCGGGAAATGCCGCCAAGCGGCGGCGGCTGGACACAGCGGCCATCGGACGGGCGGAACGCTTTTACTGACCGCGAGACCGGCTGCCGGGTCAAACCTCCGGCAGCCGGATTTTCAGTTCCCGGCAGCAATTCGTCACAAAGGACCATCATGATGGCACCCGAAGATTTCATCGACGACCCCTATCTTGGCAAAGATGAACCGGAACAGGAATACGAAGACGGTTTTGGCGACCACAGCTTTCTGGGCGAGGCCGATTATGCGAGCCGCCCGAAACGCCACGAAAAGACCCGGCGCGCCGCGCTGCTGGTGCGCAACCCGAAAATCACCCGCCCGAGCAAGCATCAGCCCAAGCACGACCGCAGACGGCGCCGTAGGATGCTGGCGCAGCGACTGGCAGCGCAACGGGCGCGGGACCTTTGGAACAAGAAGATTCGCGCTGAACTGTTAAGGCTTTTGCCGATTCACTTTCCAACACCGATCGATGGCGCTTTGCTCGCGATAATGCATAGCGCCTACATGCAAGGCGTGATCCAGTTGATCAACGAAAAGATGGGCTCCCCCACCGGTATCGACGACGTCATCTCTGTTCTCGTACGTGCCCCCATCGCCCGCGCCATCGCAGCGGGGTTCCGAAAGGCGGGCTTAATCCAACCGGCTCGCGAAAAAGCCCTTGCGGATGCGGTGTTCGATGGACTGGATATCGCTGAAAAGACCATCAAAATCGCGGTCAAGGCCAGCGGCAGCGGTGAATCCGAATCCTGGGAAAACGGCGAGACCGACGGCTGGGACGCCGAGGACGCAACCGGCGAGTCCTGGGAAAACGCGGCCTGGGAGGCCGAAACCGACGCCTTCGGCGAACTCGAAGATCTGGCCGAAAGTTCAGAGGCCGCGTGGGAAGACGAATCCGCAGATGGAATGACCAAACCGCCGCAGCAAAAACGCCCGCAGCGCAGGCGTCGGTCATCCGGCAAGCAGAGCCAGGACTGCGCCCATGCCCTGCGGCAGGCCGCGAGGTACCTGTTGCGGTTGGAACGACGCCTTGGCCAACCCAGGGGACAGCGATGAACGCAGCCGTTCCCGATCCTGCCTTGGGCAGCAGGCGCGTCGAACGACGCGCCCCGGCACCAAGGGCTGCCAAAGTTCTCTATTCGCCCGGCTGGTTCATCGAACGCCAGGTCGCGAATGCGGAACGCTACCTGCAGGCTTTCGTTCCGTTCGCCGAGGATGAATTCGGCTCAGGCGCCGCTGCACCCAGCCCCGGCCACCTGCGCGCCGCGAACGCCCTGATGGCCGAGGTGCGCTCGCGGCTGGAAACCGAGGTCAAGGCGCTCGGAACTTTGGCCAAGGATCACGCGCGCTCTGGCGCGGGAGGCAGTTTCGAGGCGATGCTGCGCCTCAAGGACAGCACCTATGCAAAGACCAATGAAGCCGAGCGCCTCGTCGCCTTCTACCGCAACATCTTCGACCAGCGGCGCGGGCGATTTGCCGAAATGCTGCTACCGATCGACCGGATCGCGCGAAATTGTTACCAGGCGGTCTGGAGCGGCCTTGGCATGGCCCGCAGCATCCCCGCGCCGGCGCCCTTTGCCTATCTCGAGGATGGCAACGGCCCGGCCACCTACCGGCGGGGCGTGCGGCTGACGACGCTTGGCCGACGGCCAAACCCGTTTCCGCTGGTCAAGGTGCCGCAGCACCGATTGCAGAATCCCTGGACGCTTGGCGCAGTGCCGCACGAGGTCGCGCACAACCTGCAGAATGACCTTGGCATGTGGACTGTCGTGCCGCGCCGGATTGCCGCCACTATGGAAGGCAAGAT
>JBBKVT010000436.1:0-6841 GCA_037968535.1 Paracoccaceae bacterium | reverse complement strand
GTCTGGCGGGTGCCGGCCGAGCGCATGAAGATGCGACGACCTCACCTGGTGCCACTACCACCCCAGGCGATCGACCTGCTGGAGCAACTCCGACGGATCACCGGGACCAGCATGCTTCTCTTCCCGTCCTCGCGCTCCTGGGTGAAACCGATGTCGGAGAATACGCTCAACGCAGCGCTGAAGAGATTAGGGTATTCCTCCGACCAGATCACGGCTCACGGCTTCCGGGCGACGTTCAGCACCTTTGCCAACGAGAGCGAGCTCTGGCATGCCGATGCCGTCGAACGGGCAATGGCCCATATCGAGGGCAACGAGGTTCGCCGGGCCTATGTCCGCGGCGAGCACTGGGATGAGCGAGTACGAATGGCGCTGTGGTGGGCGGATGAGCTCGAGCAGATGAAGGCAAAGGAGCTTCCGTGAAGTCTTCACCAGGACAGAGGGATTTCGCCATCCAGAGACCAGAAAAGATAAACCTGAGCAATCTGGGCGGCGAGCCGCTGCTCACTTGCTCGGATCTGAATAAAATTCTGGGGCGCACTAACGTCAAGCTGTTGACCAGAGAAATTGATCCGAGAAAATTTCTTCTGAAACTCAATAACACTATCGAAAGGTATTTGCGTGCCAGGTTGGGACCGAGCGTCGCCCGCAATGATCTGAATAGACTCGAGAATGCGCTGACCCGGTACCGGACGATCTCGACGGGATTGCTACATTCTGCCACGCCGCCGCCGTTGCTCCCGTTTGACTGGATGCAGGAGTTTTCCAATTGGCTTGAGAAAATGGATGGTGATCTCCGCGACAAGGCAAAGACGGAAAAGATCCGGACCGAGTTGATTGGCAGCTTCTATCCCCGTCTGCTGGGGCTATTTCATGCGGGGTTCGGGATCGAACCTGACAATACGGTCGCTTGGGGAGAAAAAGGCCAGAAAGGCGCGGCATTCCGATTCATCTTCAGTCTTTCCGAGGTTGCGGTCAAACGGGTGAATGAGAGGGGAATCGAGCCACGCCTCCAATTGTCCGAAAGCAAGACCAATGGAAGAGGCCTGACTGAAAATGCACACGGACCGGCGAAAAAGAAAAAGACTGCTGCCGAAATTGTGTTTGGGACGCTCACGAACGATGCAGTTTGTAAACGAATTGCAAAAGCTCTGACGCTCGAAATGGTCTCCAAAACATGGACCCGAACGAGGGCCGGGGAAGGCCACAACGTCTTTGAAAATTCCGAGATCCAGAAGATGCAGGATCTTGCGTGGCGCATCCATTCCGCCACAATGCGCCAGCAAATCTCCAGATAGTTGAAGGCTTCTGAATTAGTGCCGGAATTTTTCACCGGGCCAATTCCGGAGTGGTTGGCAGCGCACGTTGCTGCTCTGTGTCATCCTTCTCGCGACGGTGTTTTGGCCGCCGAAACAACAGAAGGATGAAGGAACGATGAACACCAGTAATCTTTATTGGCAGGATGTCCCACCGACCGGGCGCATGCTCAGGCCAAACGATGTCGTGAAATGCACCAGCCTGTCGCGCAGCCAGATCTACGCCATGATTGCCGCTGGTACATTCCCGCCGTTTCTGAAGCTGAGTGAGCGCGCTTCGGCCCTGCCTGAATCCTGGCTGAATGCATTTTTTGTAACCCGTGCGGCAAAACTCTTTGCCAGCAGCAAAGGCAATGTGCCTGTCAAGGAGGCGTTCTGATGACTGTCCCGGATGATGAAACGGCGCGCGACTGGGAAATTTGCTCGGATTTGCTCGCGGCCCTCGAATATTCACGTAGTATCCAGCTGGGTAATCTCGGTCTGGACCGGGTCGCAGCGAGGCTCTTCCCAAAATTGGAAAGTGCGCAGCGAAATGCTCTTGCCAGGGACGTCGGACCTGATGCCGCATTCCTTGCACGTCTCGAGTGGAACCCGGACGATATAATGGGGACTGTCTCGTGCCGTCTACGTGTTGATCTTCCTCCGAAAGAGCTCTGCGAAAAGTTCTTTCTAAGTTTCGAGCTGTCGCTCTGAACAGCTTCGAAGTGAGTGTACTGGCAATGGAAATCAAGACAAATGATGTGCTTCGGCTCATGGGTACGGGAAAGGCATTCAAGCCAACTTTTTCCGATCTGAAACGGGACAACGACAACCATAAATTCGTGTTCGCACTCGGCAAAGGCAAGGGCCTCGGCCGGATCGAAAACGTGCGATGGTCGTGGCGGAAAATGAAGAAGCGGCTGTCCGAGCCGCTGGTCGATACGTCGTGCAACTACGCCCAATACGAGGCGATGACGCAGGACGAGAAGCTGGCCAAGAAGCGCGCGCCGGGATCGTGGACTCCGTCCCGGTACAAGGGCAACCGCCGGGCCGTCGCCGACCTGCGGGAAAAGACCCTCGTCGTCTATGATCTGGACTACATCTCGCAGGACCAGCTTGACGACATCCAAATGGGTCTGACCGACATCTCGACCTACGCCTGGTTCATGCAGACGACCCGGAGCCACACGCCCGAAAGTCCGCGCGTTCGCATGGTGCTGCCGGTCGGCCGACCGATGGGGCCGGAAGAGGCCCACGCGGTTTTCCGGCTGCTGGCCCTCAAGCTGGCCGACGATCCCGAGGAAGCTATAGAAATTCCCGATCTGGTTTCTTTCAGAGGAAATCAAACTATGTTCATGCCGTCGATCTCGCGCGGGCAGGAGTTCTGGCCAGATGAGAACGTCGCGCCGATCCTCGACGTGGACGCCTTCCTTGCCGAGCATCCCGGCTGGGAGGATTTCGAGAACCTGCCGTTCCAGGTGGAAGAGTCGAAGCACGGGAAAACTGATCCCAACAATCGGATGGATGATCCTTACGAGAAGCTGGAGCCGATCGGCGCGTTCTGCCGGTGCTACACCGTGCAAGAGGTGATTCAGGAATGGCTCCCGGACATCTATGAACCCTGCGACGCCTCGGGCGGGCAGGAACGCTACACCTATCTGCTCGGCACCGCGTCCTCGGGCGCTGTCGTCTATGAGGGCGGCAAGTTCCTGCACTCGAACCACGGCTCTGACCCGGTAGACACGGCCAACGCCTTCGACCTGCTGCGCCTGCACAAGTTCGGACATCTCGATACCGAGGCGCACACCAACACCTCGCCCGGCAATATGCCGTCTTACAAAGCGATGATCGACTTCGCGAGCAAGGACGCGCGCGTCATCGCGGATCGCAACTCGCACATGGACGACCTGGCGGCGCAACTCGATGATATTGAGGACGAGGACGAGCCGCAATCTAAACCGGCTGCAAAGCAGGAAAAGCAACCGGAGTCCGATGATCTCGGCGACCTGCTGGACGACTTCGACGACGACGACGAGGCCGACACGGATGAGGACGCGGCTGCGGCTGCGAAGGTCAAGGCCCACGCCTGGCGGCGGAACCTGCGATACAAGAACGACAAATTGCTTGACGGGACGGTGTTGAGCAATGCCGTCCTCATCGCCGAGAACGATCCGCGTCTGAAAGGTCGAATCGGCTACAACCTGTTCACCAACGAGCCGGTCTGCTTCAAGCAGATCAGGACGCCCGGCATGACCTTGCCGTCGGAGCCGGTGTTGAAATCTGACAAGAGGTATGGCCGGGACTGGCAAGGCAAGGATGACCTCGCTGTTCGGATGATTCTATCCGCCAACTAAGAACGCAAGGGCTACGCCACAGAGTTCACGGAGAAGAACATTCAGGACGCCGTTCTGGCCGCCGGGATGCAGAACGCCTTCCACCCGATCCAGGACTTGTTCCACGATTATCACACGCAATACGTCGCCTCGGGTTGCAAGACCAAAGGCGCGATCGAGCGGATACCCCAGACCTACCTTGGGTGCCCTGACGACGCCTACCATCGGGAGTCCTCGCGCATCCTTATGATCGCCCTCTGCGCCCGCGTGTTCGAGCCGGGCTGCAAGTTCGACGTGGTGACGATCATTCGCGGCGAGCAGGGTGGCCGGAAGTCCGAACTGTGGCGGGTGCTGGCGCACGGCTTCTTCTCCGAACTGCCTAAAAATTTCGATAAGACTGACAGGATGGTCGAGGCCATGAAAGGCAACCTGATCTCCGAGATGGGCGAGATGGCTGGCCTGCGGCGCGAGACCGCCGAGGAGGCCAAGGAGTTCATCACGCGGCAGGAGGACAAGATCAGGTTGGCCTACGCCCGCCGGGTCGGGAAATACAAGCGAACGTCGATTTTGACCGGCACGTCCAACCTCTCGGAAATCCTCCACGACCCGACGGGCAACCGCCGCTTCTGGATTTGGATGGACTCCCACAACGAGGATAACCCGCTCGACATGGACACGTTCAAGGCCATGATCCCGATGCTCTGGGGTGAGGCTTACGACGAATACCTCGCATGGCGCGAACGGCAGCCCCACGGGCCGCTCTGGCTCGATCTCCAGAACAAGGAAGCCCGCCGCATCCGTGACCATCTGGCCGACCAGGTGCGCGCGCGCACAGCCACCGAGACTGTGGCCGACCGGATCATCGAGTGGATGGACGAGGCGCACGTGGCCGACGACATCATGGATTTCGTGGACGATCCGAAGAAAGACAAGAGCCGCAAGGTTGTCCGGGCTATAACCACCGCTGCGGAGGTGATGACGGAACTCAAGGCCGACGCGACCTTGCAGGGATTCCGGGCTTTCACGGCGAACCACTACGGCCACGCTCTCGCAGCGCTGGCGAAGCAGGGGCTGCTGGTGAAGCGCGATAAATGCCGGGCGCACGACCAGAACGTCGTGTTTTACACTCGGCCGGGCGTGATGCCGAAAGACCCTCTCTGGATGGACCCACCCGAGGACCCAGAAATCGACGAAGAATTGAACGACCTATTATCCTAGCAACTGAAAGATGAGTGAGAACAATGGTTAATCCGAACAGGGTTCAGCCCTACAGCTTCTAGGGTGAGGACGTCATCCGGGCGCAGCGGTGGCTCGACCACAAGGGTGTGAGCGCCCGCCAGTGCCACAGTGCTGAAGTATATCCGCGCCTCGGGACGGTGGCGCAAGACGACTACGACGAGATGGATTGGGTCGTCCGTATCGGGGGGATCGCGGTCGAGAGGCGTTTCTACTCGTCGTGGGACGCGGTGGCGTTCGCGGAGTATTTCGTCCCCGACAGTTCGGACATCGAAGTTCACTTGGCGGAGTTGGGGGCAAAGGCATCCGCGTACTTGGCGTGCGCGGAGGATACATGGGGCCACTCGGCGGAGGACTCCGTGCTGCATGAATGGAATAAATTTTTGAGCCTTACGCCCGACGAATGGTCCAAAACCGGCGGGTAAAGAGTCCGAATCCCGGCGTATCACACAGACGGAGAACCCTGCCACGCGGCGGGGTTTTTCGTTTTCAGGGTGTTCTCGTCGTGGGCGAACTGGCTTTTTGGCGCGCGAAAAACTGGATTCTCGGGATTCCGGGCTGGCTTACCGGGCGGGAAGCCCGAATGTTCCAGTCAATGAAAAAATCGTTGGAACAGCTTAGCGCCTTACAAATAGGGGGTTTGAGGGGGGTCTGTTCCGATGTTCTAATGCGATTCCTTATTGTAGGCTACGGGAAACAGACACACGGGTATTCTCGCGCCGGGCGCACGGTGGGGCTTATCGGGGCATATCCCCCATATACGGTGTGTCTCTTATCTCTAACCACTATTAAGGAAATCATTAGAACCATTAGAACAGCAGCCCTCAACCCCTTATTTGTATGACCCAAAGGTGTTCCAATGATCTGAAAATTCATTAGAACGCAATAGAACCGATGGAACACCCCGGAGAACGGATGCTCGACCTGGAATCTCCCCGGAAAAATTTGGTGACAGATCGCGCGGCAAAACAAAGATTCCCCGTGAGCGATCAAACAGTTGACACGCGGCCGGGAATATGAATCCCCCAAATAGGCCCATTTATCGTGGGGGCCCGATTTTCTCCGCTGCACAAACGCACAGGTCTAGGGGGCTACGCTGTGCATATCTGCACAAAACATGGGTAAACCTCTGCTATTATGGGGCTTCTGTGCAAATTCTAACGGATGCTCTATAGGTTCTGTGCAAAATTGTTGAATACCACGCTCTCCGCCCCCCGTGACGCCCCGAAGCACCTGGATGGGACCCGCTCGGATGGGTGATTCGTCACTGAGTCGTTGCATGAATCGTCGCCTTGGCACCTGACAACCGGGCCTACGTCAACCACTCGGCGCCTAGGACTGACCACAACATTCAACAGATCGGCGCATGATTCGGTTGCCAAGTCGCCGCGCGGGATGCCTGATCCGTTACCCTTCAGTACCGCACCTGGATTATTCGAATTTCCTGCTGAAGCTGCTTGCGTCTTTGAGGATTCGTTACCGGGTGGCCTGTCCGCCCGTGCCGCTGGAATTACTGTTTTTGCCGTTGGCGCCGGTTAAACAAGTCCAAAGTTTGCGTTTTGCAGCGTACAAGCCGAACATTTCTGTACACTGAATAGTAACCACCGCCGGTAGATATGCTGCGAAATGAAGCCAGACGATGCGACGCAGCGCAGTTTTTGTCCAGGTATTGTGATCAGCTACCCAAGTCAAACCGGCCATGCCAATTTTCGAGAGATGGCCCTCATCTCTGTTGCGGCGCGGTGGCGTAGTCAAGACACCGGGCACTAATTCCCTTCCTGCAAGATGACTTAATTGGGTTAGCCAACGACGCCGCTTAGTGAGTCCCAAGTCTCTCCAATGCTCTCAATCAAAGAACCGGTCAGACGGAGACGCCATCCAGCAATGCCGATCTTGAAATCGACGTCCTTTCGCCATCGACAAGAACTCGTCCTTGGCGAAGGACGTAGAATCGGTCCGATATCTCATAGGCGAAGTCGA
>JBBKVT010000435.1:0-30793 GCA_037968535.1 Paracoccaceae bacterium | reverse complement strand
CGGCTGAAGGTCGGTGCGGAACTCGCGGTGCGCGACCTGACCGCGCTGCTCGCGTTTCTCTCGACACCAGACGACGACCTGTCGCTTGCGGCGGTGCTGCGATCGCCGCTGATCGGATTGAGCGAGGCAGAACTTTACGACTTGGCGCACGACCGAAGCGAGATCCGGCTTTGGCCCGCATTGCGCCGCCGAAAGGCGGATTTTCCGGCAGCCCACGACCTGCTGTTCCGAATGCGCAATCAGGCGGATTTCCTCGGCCCATATGATTTGCTTGAACGCATTCTGACGCGCTTTGGCGGACGCCAACGCTTGTTGGCGCGCCTGGGTGACGAGGCAGAGGACGGCATCGACGCCATTCTCTCGCTGGCGATGACCTATGAAGGCACCGAGACCCCAAGTCTGACCGGGTTCCTGACCTGGATGGAAACCGACGACGTCGAGATCAAGCGCCAGTCCGACACCGCCGGAGACCGGATCAGGGTGATGACGACGCATGGTGCAAAAGGGTTGGAATCACCGATCGTGATCCTTCCGGACACAGCGGATCGGCAGCTTCGCCACCGCGACGAAGTGATCCGTCCCGAGGGGTCTTTGCCGCAATGGAAGACACGCAGTGACCAGATGCCCAGCGCGATGGTAGACGTCATGGCTGCCGCAAAACAGGCGCAGGACGAAGAGCGGATGCGGTTGCTTTACGTTGCGCTGACGCGTGCCGAAACTTGGCTGATCGTATGCGGTTGCGGCGAGACCGGCAAGGATGCCAGCAATTGGCACGGGCTGGTTGAGGCTGGGATGAACGATGCCGGGGCGACGCCGTTCCAGACCCCCACCGGCGGAGGTCTGCGGTTGCAATTTGGTGATTGGGCCACGTCAGAGGATGCGGGAACCGAGCATCGGCGCCCCGATGTTCAGCCGCTTGCGAACTGGATTACGGAGCGGGCGCAGATTCCGGCAGAACGAGTCGCGACGCTGTCCCCTTCGACTCTGGGTGGCGCCAAGATCATGGCCGGCGAAGTCGAGACGCATGACCTCGAAGCCGCATTGCGTCGGGGCAGTGATCTGCATCGCCTGCTGGAACACATGCCGGGCTTGCCGCCTGACCAATGGGCCGGGTTGGCGCATGCGCTGCTCTGTTTCGGGGAAACGGCTGTATCGACGGTCGAGGCCAATCAAATTCTGGCCGAAGCGCGTTTGGTGCTGGGTCACCCGTCTCTGCGAAACCTCTTCGCCGCTGACGCGCTGACCGAAGTTGCGATCAGCGCCGAGCTGCCGGAACTTGGCGATCGGCGGATCAATGGCACGATTGACCTGCTACTGGTCAAACCCGACAGCGTGTTGATCATCGACTACAAGTCGAATGCGCTCGTTCCCGAAACGCCGGATCAGGTGCCGCGGGGTGTTTTGCGGCAGATGGGCGCCTATGCCGCCGCAATGGCGCAAGTTTACCCCGCTCGCCGCATCGACACCGCGATCCTGTGGACCCGCACCGCCACGTTGATGCCCCTGCCGCACGACATCGTGAGGCAAGCGCTGGCCGACTACGCCACATCTTGACGTTCCGACCGCCGGTTCATACTTTCGCATGGACCCTGAAATTCATTGGAGAAGCATAATGGCCACCGTCCCCGTCACCGACGCGACATTCGATGCCGAAGTCAAACAGTCCGACATTCCGGTCATTGTGGACTTCTGGGCTGAATGGTGCGGTCCGTGCAAACAGATCGGCCCGGCCTTGGAAGAGCTGTCCGAGCAATTCGACGGCAGGGTGAAGATCGTCAAGGTCAATGTCGACGACAACCCGAATTCGCCGGCTCAGATGGGCGTGCGCGGTATTCCGGCGCTGTTCATGTTCAAGAACGGTCAGGTCGTTTCGAACAAGGTTGGCGCGGCTCCGAAAGCCTCGCTGCAAAGCTGGATCGAAGAGGCGATCTGAGCCTTACCGCCAGATCAACGTTTGGAAGGGGCGCTGCGGCGCCCCTTGTCATTTCAGACCTGCCAGCCGCGAGACCGAACGGTGTCCAAAATCTGCGCCTCTGCATCTTCTCGTCCGGCATTGATCGACATCTTTTGCAGGAACCAGAACAGGTAACGGTCATAATCCGGCACCATTTCCGATGCTTGCCGAAAGGCGTCGTCTACACCAAGCTCGTGCACATTGGCCGCAATGTGGTGAAAATCGATCCGCCCGAACAAGACCGCCGGTTTGTGAAAGAAGTATCCCATCATCACAACCGCAGAATTCTGCGTCACGATATAGTCGGCCCCCCGAACCAAGGACAAGGCAGGAGCCTTGGACAGAGACAGACGCGGATGAACGCTGATCAGATTCTCCAACGCGCGCAACTCGGCGGTGGAATGGGTTTCCTTTGGATGAAGCCCGACCACGATGTAGCGAACCGGTTCCGCCGCAAGCGTCGCTGCGATCATGTCAAGCGGGCTCATCTGCTGGAACGACCGATGCTCGGTCAACCGACCTTGCAACGGGATGTAGACATATCCTTCTAAGGCGGCGCCCGGTTCCAGATCGCCATAAAGCCGCCGCCGCCACTGTCCAACAAAACCGGCGGCATCGTCCCCGTCGATCTGGTCCGGCCGGAACGCAGTTCGCGCGACCAGCCACTCCCAGCGCTTGGCAGATTTCTCGATCCGCCAGAACGGATAAAAGTAGGCCCGTCGCATCGTCAGCCCACGCGGACTTACCGGTTCTTCCATCAGATAAAGCGCATAACCCTGATGCTGGACCGAGCTCAGGATTTCGGCGTCGCTATTGCCCTTGAATTCCGAAGCGACGCCGCAGGACGCGAATGCTGCCACAGCCTTGTTGATAAAATTTACCTTGCCCGCCTCTGCCCCATCGCGGAAGGCGGGTTCAAGATAGAAAATCAGGGTCTTCTCGGCCGCCATTTGGCCGGACGCTAGCGCCGGGGCGCTCGGGCGACAAGGCGAACTGGCTTGTGCCGCGCCCGCGCGATGTCCATATAGCCGGAAACGCAAACCAGAGAGGCGTCATGGCAAAAGACGAGTTTCCCGGCTGGCACGGCACCACGATAATCGGCGTGCGCAAAGGAGGCGAGGTTGTGATCGCCGGCGACGGACAGGTCAGCCTTGGCCAGACCGTGATCAAGGGCACGGCCCGCAAAGTGCGGCGACTGACCAGCGGCGGGCAGGATGTGGTGGCGGGTTTCGCAGGCTCGACGGCGGATGCCTTCACATTGCTGGAACGACTCGAATCCAAGCTAGAAGCGACTCCGGGCCAGTTGCAGCGCGCCGCGGTCGAACTGGCCAAGGATTGGCGCACCGACAAATACCTGCAAAAGCTGGAGGCGATGCTGATCGTCACCGATGGCAAGGAACTTCTGGTCATCACTGGCGCCGGTGATGTTCTGGAACCCGAACATGATGTGACCGCGATCGGATCAGGCGGCAACTACGCGCTGGCCGCCGCTCGGGCACTGATGGACACCGAACTGCCAGCCGAAAACATCGCCCGCCGCGCCATGGCGATCGCGGCTGACATCTGCGTCTACACCAACGGCAATCTGACGGTTGAGAGGATCGGCCAATGACCGAGATGAAATACTCCCGGCTAGGCAATTCAGGCCTGATCGTTTCGCGGCTGGCCAACGTCGGTAAGACCAAGGACGGGCGGCTTGCCGATTTCAACGTCCTCGGCTTCGATCCGGTAACCGCCAAGCGTGGTCTGGAAGTTTTGCAGGATATCTCCGCCAAACATGATTGCAGTGTCGCCAGCCTCGCGCTGGCCTGGATCCTGGCCAATCCGGATGCCGCGACCGTGATCTTTGGCGCAAGCAAAATGGCGCATCTCGATGACGCGTTGAAGGCTGCCGCGATCGAATTGACGGCGGACGAACGGGCTGCGTTGAACGACTCTGCCCCGCCCCATCCCACATACCCTGACGGGATGATCGGCATGTTGACCGATCAGGTTCACAAGGCAGCACTGCAATGACCGACCTTACCCCCCGCGAAATCGTGTCCGAACTGGACCGCTTCATCATCGGCCAGAAGGACGCCAAGCGGGCCGTCGCCGTGGCCCTGCGCAACCGTTGGCGGCGCAAGCAACTGGACCCGGCGATGCAGGAAGAAGTTTACCCCAAGAACATTCTGATGATCGGCCCCACCGGCGTCGGCAAGACCGAGATCAGCCGCCGTTTGGCGAAGCTCGCTCGCGCGCCGTTCCTCAAGGTCGAGGCGACTAAGTTCACCGAGGTGGGCTATGTCGGCCGCGATGTCGAACAGATCATCCGTGATCTGGTCGAAGGCGCAATCACGATGACCCGAGATCACATGCGCGAAGAGGTAAAGGCGAATGCCCGCCAAGCCGCCGAGGACCGTGTCATCGCAGCCATCGCGGGCGAGAATGCGCGTGAACAGACGCTGGAGATGTTTCGCGGCAAGCTGAAGCGGGGCGAGCTGGACGATACCGAGATCGAGCTTGATCTGGCCGACACGTCGAACCCGATGTCAATGTTCGAGATCCCTGGCCAACCCGGCCAGATGGGCGGCGCGATGAACCTAGGCGACATATTCGGCAAGGCGCTCCAAGGTCGCAAGGTGCGGCGCAAGATGACGGTGGCCGACAGTTTCGAGCTTCTCATCGGTGAAGAGGCCGACAAGCTTCTGGACGATGAGACCGTGAGCCGCGCCGCCATTGAGGCGGTAGAACAGAACGGCATCGTGTTTCTGGACGAGATCGACAAGGTCTGCGCCCGATCCGATACACGGGGCGCTGATGTCAGCCGCGAAGGCGTGCAGCGCGATCTGCTGCCGCTCATTGAGGGCACGACGGTCTCGACCAAATACGGCCCGGTCAGGACCGACCACGTGTTGTTCATCGCCAGCGGTGCATTCCATATAGCCAAGCCGTCGGACCTGTTGCCCGAGCTGCAAGGTCGGTTGCCGATCCGGGTCGAACTGCGCGCGCTGACCGAAGAGGATTTCGTGCGCATCCTGACCGAGACGGACAACGCGCTGACGCTACAATACACCGCGCTTTTGGGCACCGAGGAAGTCACCGTCGAGTTCACCGAGGACGGAATTGCGGCGCTCGCACATATCGCGGCCGAGGTGAACCAGACGGTCGAGAACATCGGCGCGCGGCGGCTTTATACCGTGATGGAGCGGGTGTTCGAGGAACTGTCGTTCACCGCCCCCGACCGCGGCGGCGAAGCGGTGAAGGTCGACGCAGATTTCGTCAATACCAATCTGGGTGAATTCATCAAGGCGGTCGATACCCGCAAATACATGCTGTGATCCGACGCTGGCATCAGGCTCGCTTGCGGGTGACGGCGGGTGCCCCAACCGAAAGGGGGCCGGTGGCCCGCCTTCTGCTCGGCTTGCCTGTGCTGTTGCTGATCGCCTGCACACCCAGACCGACGCTGGCCCCGTTTCCGGCATCGGCGGAACCGGTCAAGCTGCTTCCCATCTATGTCACCACGACACGCGCGCTTGGCGATGACCGACAGTACGGCGCGCGGCGCGACGCGGCGCCAGACTACTTGCGCTACGATATTGCCGTGCCGCCGAACCGCGCCACTGGGGATCTGGCGGCTGCTCGGACACAGTTGGACCCGGACACCACGTTCTCGGTCAAAGCCGCGGCCCGGTACCGGACTGGCGCGGCTTTCGAATCCGATCTGCGAAGCACCTTGCGGCAATTACCGGCGCCCAATCGAGAGGCGCTGATCTACGTTCACGGATTCAATAATACCTTCGATCAGGGCGTTCTGCGGATCGCCCAGCTTTCCGATGATTTCAATCTCGATGGGGTGTCGCTGCACTATTCCTGGCCGTCGTCAGCGTCGCCCTTCGGCTACGAATACGACAAGGACAGCGTGCTCTTTGCCCGCGACGGGCTCGAGGATCTGATCACCCGGGTCAGGGCCGCCGGGGCGACTCGCATTCTGCTGGTCGGGCATTCGCTGGGGGCGCAGCTGATCGTCGAGACCCTGCGTCAAATCGACATCGCAGACCCTGGGGCCGCCCGGCGGATCTTGGACGGCGTCGTTCTGGTCTCACCCGATATCGACGAAGAGGTTTTCCGCTCGCAACTGTCGCGCATTCAGCCGCTGCCGCAGCCATTCGTCATCTTCATTTCCCGTCGCGACCGCGCCTTGCGACTGTCGGCCTGGCTGACCGGGCAACAGGACCGGCTGGGCAATCTGGGCGATCTGAGCGGTCTGGTCGACCTCAGTGTCACAGTTCTTGACGTGACCAGCTTTTCGACTGGCATCGGGCATTTCACCCTTGCGGACTCTCCGGGGCTGATCCGCATCCTTGAAGATCTCGGGTCGGTCGACGCGGCGTTTCGCAACGATACCGCGGGACGCACCGGCCTTTTGCCGGGCTTCGTCCTGACCATCCAGAACGCCACCCAGATCATTCTTTCGCCGATTGCCGCGATCGCCGAATAGCACTTTCCTTCGCGCTGAAACTCGGTGAAACGAGGGCTATGGCTTATTTACGGTTTCTGCGAGAGAACGCGCCCTGGTTGGCGGCCGGATTCCTGTTGTCGTTGACCTCCAGCTTCGGGCAGACGTTTTTCATCTCGATCTTCGCCGGGGTCATCCAATCGGAATTCAACCTGTCGCACGGTGCCTGGGGCGGGATTTATACGCTCGGCACGTCCGCCTCGGCCGTCGCCATGGTCTGGGCCGGTGTCCTGACCGACAGATTCAGGGTCCGGCATCTGGGGGCTGTCGTGCTAGGGCTGCTGGCGTTAGCCTGCCTGTTCATGGCCGCAGTCCCCGGCCCGCTGATGCTGGTCATCGTGATTTTCGCGCTGCGATTGACCGGGCAGGGCATGATCAGTCATCTGGCCATCGTTGGTACCGCGCGCTGGTTCGTGGCAACCCGAGGCCGCGCGCTGTCGGTCGTCAGCATGGGCTTCGCAGTCGGTCAGGCGATCTTGCCAGTGATCTTCGTGGCGCTGCTGGCGATGTTGCCGTGGCGCTCGCTCTGGGTGATTGCCGCTGGCCTGTCCCTTATCGTGATCCCCGCACTTCTGGTATTGCTTCGCAAGGAACGCACGCCGCAATCGGTGGCCGAAACCTCTCATGCCGTCGGGATGAATGGGCGGCACTGGGTTCGAAGTGAACTGCTGCGGCACTGGCTGTTTTGGCTGATGGTGCCGACGCTGCTGGGGCCTGCCGCATGGGGCACGGCGTTGTTCTTTCAGCAGGTGCATCTGGCCGAGGTCAAGGGCTGGACCCACGTCGAATTCGTCGCCTTGTTCCCGCTGTTCACCGCGACCACGATCGCATCCACATTCGCGTCGGGATGGGCGCTCGACAAGGTCGGGACAAATCGACTGATGCCGTTTTACCTTGTGCCCTTCGTCATAGGCTTCCTGATGCTGTCGCAGGCGGAAAGTCTGTTCGCTGCTGGCCTTGCAATGATGATGCTGGGGCTCGGCGTTGGCGCAGGCGCCACCTTGCCCGGCGCGTTCTGGGCCGAGCATTTCGGCACGCGGAACCTTGGCGCGATCAAGGCAATGGCGGCGGCGGTCATGGTCCTTGGCTCGGCAATCGGTCCGGGGGTCAGCGGCTGGCTGATTGACCTGGGCGTTGCGTTTCCCGACCAGATGCTTGGGTTCGCCGCCTATTTCGTCATCGCCGCGGGGCTGGCCGCGATCGGCGTGCGCAAGGCCCGAAACCTGTTACCGGGACCGGCGAAGATAGACGTAATACGCGCCTGACCCGCCGTGTTTCAGATGCGCCTCCGAGATCTGCAACACCAGCGGTTTCAACGGCGCCGACTGCAGCCAGTGCGGCACCTCATGCTTCAACACGCCGTGCCGGATCGGAATGGGTCCGGTCTGGTCCGATGCCCTGCCCTTGCCGCTGATCACCAGCACCAGACGCAAACCATCTGCATGGGCATCAAGAATGAAGCGCAGTAGCGCCGGATGCGCTTGGGCGATGGTCTTACCATGCAGGTCGATCCGTCGTTCCGGCTTCAGCTTGCCACGCTGCATCCGGCCGAACCTTTTGTGGTCCATCTGCACCGGCGCGCGGGCAAGACGTTCGGGAACCGTCGGCCCCAGGTCGTGGCGAGGTGGTTCGGGTCGGGCCGACTGACCGATCGAAAACCGGGGTAATGGTTCGGCGGCGGGGGCCGATTTCATCCGTTCGACAGCATCGCGCAGGATCGTCTTCTTGTCGGGATGCAGGGGCACGGCGCTGTGGCGGACCTTGTCCCAAAGCTCGGTCTCTTCCGGTCGCAATCCCCTTGGCTTGCGTCGGGTCATGGATCAAGATCCCCCGCCCCAGCCAACGCCTGATGGTTCGGCATCAGCACGATCATCCGGCCGGGATCGCGAACTGCGCCGGCGCGACGACCCGCCTCTGGACCGGTGCCAAAAAAGATATCCGCCCGCTGCGCGCCCTTGATCGCCGATCCGGTGTCTTGCGCAATCATCAGACGACGCAGAGGGTCGCGACCGTCCGTCTCGATCCAGACTGGCGCGCCCAGCGGAACGAACGTCGGATCAACGGCAATCGTGCGCATCGTCGTGACCGAGCGGTTCATCGCACCCAACGGACCGCAGCCCGCCACGACGTTGTCGATCACGCGAAAGAACACGAATGACGGGTTGTGGCGCAGCAGTTCCTGACCCTCGGCGGGGTTTGCGCGGATCCAGCTTCGGATCAGCCCTGCCGTAACCTGGTCGGCGTCGAACAATCCGCGTCGCACCAATTCTTGCCCTATCGAGCGATACTCATGACCATTCGCGCCCGCATATCCCACACGGATCACCGAGCCGTCGGTGAGATGGATCCGGCCAGATCCCTGCACCTGCAAGAAGAACACATCGACCGGATCATCGAGCCACGCGATTTCCAGCCCGCGCCCGGCCAGTAGCGCCTGATCCTCGATTTCTGCGCGAGATGCCCATTGCCCGCCCGCAGCCTCTGGCGGCAGCCGGTACAGCGGATAACGGAACCGGTCGGATTGTTTGCAGGCGCCGTCCAACTCCGGCTCGTAATAGCCAGTGAAGAGAGCTGGCAGACCGTCTTCGATCAGAATCGGGCGAAAGAACATTTCGAAGAACGCGCGCGCGTTCTTCTGGCTTTCCGCCAAAGCGCAGATCAGATCCCAATCGGGCGCGTTCATATCCCGGCAAGTTTTGTGAAAGACGGTCAGCGCCGCGGCGTGGTCGTCGTCAGCCCATCCGTCGAGGTCTGCGAAGGTCAGCACCGTTTGATCAACCTGGCCCTGCGCACCCGCCCCCGCCATGGTCAAAGCGGCCAGGACCGACGGCGCCGGCAAGGCAAGCCTCAACCCCCGGTGGCGACCAGCTGCCAGTTCGGATCATCGGTGCCCATCGGGCGGGCGAAGGTCCATACATCCTTCTGCCGCTTGATCTCGTTGGGATTGCCCTCGACGATCTGGCGGTCCTTGTCGCGCACGACCGAAGTCAGTTCGCCAAGGAAGCGCACAGTGATCTCGCCCTCGCGGGTCTTCTCGTCGAACTCGGCAGCGGCCAGCGTGGTTTCCCGCACACCGACAAGCTGGGCGTCAATGGTCAGGCCTTGTTTTTCGCGGGCCTCTACGACGTCGGAAAAGCTCTCGAACACCTCGCCCCCCAAGAACGGACGGATCTTTTCCATATCGCCTTTCTCGAAGGCCATCAGGATCATCTCGTACGCACCGCGTGCGCCGGTCAGGAACTCACCGACGGAAAACGACGGCTCTGCCACTTTCATCGCGGCCAGCGCCTTGGCTGCGGCGCTGCCTTCGGCGACATGATCGACGATGTCGCGGTCCGGTCCGCCTTCAATCACTTCAAACTCTCCGCGCTTGCGGGCCGAGGACGAAATCGGAACCTGCGGCTTTTCAAAACCGTCGCGGGTTCCGAGCACGTTTTTCAGGCGCAGAATCAGGAACACGGCAATACCGGCGAGAACCAGCAGCTGGATGACGGCAGAACTCATCTTGACCTCTCAGTGGACCTTCGGGTGGTAACCCGCCATTTCCGCACTTATGTAAGTCAGCATCGGGGTCAAGTCCACCGCAGCCCGCAACATTGACAAGAGGTTCTTATGTGGTTGTTCGTGCTCTTCGTGACAATACCCATCATTGAAATCGCGCTGTTCATTCAGGTCGGCGGCTGGATCGGACTTTGGCCGACACTCGGCATTGTCATTCTGACCGCAATCGCGGGAACCTGGATGATGCGCCAGCAAGGGCTGCGCGCGCTGCAAGAGCTCAAGACATCGCTGGACGACCTGCGCGACCCGACCGAACCGCTGGCGAACGGCGCGATGATCCTGTTTGCCGGCGCCTTGTTGCTGACGCCGGGGTTCTTCACTGATACTGTCGGCCTTCTGTTGCTGATCCCGCCAGTGCGAGCGGCAGTCTTCGCCTACATCCGCGCCCGCGTGAAGGTGCAGGGTTTCAGTGCGCAGTCGCATTCGCAGCAGCCGCGCGCCGACAGCCGCACGATCACCGATGTCGAGTATCAGGAAATCGACCCGGAGAGCCCGAAACAAGGCGGTGACTCTGGCTGGACAAGGCATTGAGGCCTGCGAGCCAAGCTGATACGAAAGATACGACAGTTTTGGCAGGAGATTGAGAATGGCCGAGAAAGCCGAAGGAAACGGGGCAGCCGCAACGGCGCCGCAGGTCAAGATGCAGATCCTTGGCCAATTCATCCGCGACATGAGCTTTGAAAACATCGTCGCGCAGAAGGGCGTCTCGGGCGATGCGACGCCGGACGTCAATGTTGCCGTCAGCCTCGACGCCAAGAAGCGCCCCGTCGACCATCAGTACGAGGTCGTTTCGAAATACAAGGTCACTGCCAAGAACAAGGGCACGGATGACACGCTTTTCCTGATGGAACTTGATTACGGCGGCATCTTCCATATCGAGAACGTGCCGGAAGACCAGTTGCACCCGTTCCTGATGATCGAATGCCCACGCCTGCTGTTCCCGTTCGCACGGCAGATCGTGCACAACGTGATCCGCGACGGCGGTTTCCCCCCGCTGAACCTCGACAGCATCGACTGGGTCAGCCTGTACCGCCAGAACCTCGCGCGACAGGCCGAGACGAAGAAATCTGAAAAAACGAGCTAGGCGAACTTTCTCCAAAGTGCCACGCTGCCCATCGCTTCCACAAAAGCAGCATGGGCGGCGCTTTCCTCGGCGGTGATGCGCGGCGGCAGCGGATGTTCCCGCCGGCGCGGTCGCCATTCGCCAGCCCCCTCTCCCGTCGCAGCGCGGGTCGGCGCAAGAACCAGGTCCGGCTGACGGCCGCCGATTAGTTCCAGATAGACCTCTGCCAGAATCTCGCTGTCCAGAAGCGCGCCATGCAGGGTGCGGCTGGAATTGTCGATGCCGAACCGTCGGCACAGCGCGTCCAGTGAGGCGGGCGATCCGGGAAACTTCGACCGGGCAATCGCCAGGGTGTCGACCGCGCGTTCCCACGGGATCAGTGGCAGATTCATCCACTTTAATTCCGCGTTCAGGAATTTCACGTCGAACGCGGCATTGTGGATCACCAGTTTCGCATCAGCGATGAAATCCAGGAACTGCTGCCCGATCAGCTTGAAGACCGGCTTGTCGCGCAGAAAATCATCGCCCAGCCCGTGCACCTCGAACGCCTCTTTGGGCATCGCGCGTTCGGGGTTGATGTATTGGTGAAAGGTCCGACCGGTGGGTAGGTGGTTGTAAAGCTCAACCGCGCCGATCTCGACGATCCTGTCGCCGGTTTCGGGATCGAAGCCGGTGGTTTCGGTGTCCAGCACGATCTCACGCATTGGCCTGTTCCTTTCGGATGCTCGCGATCAGTTGTCGCACAGCGGCCCGGGTTTCTTCAAGCGAGGTCGTCGGAATGACCACATCCGCCCGCGCGCGCTTTTCCGCGTCGGGCATCTGCTTGTCGATCAGCACCTGCAACTGCATTTCGGTCATGCCGGGGCGTTGCAACACGCGCGCACGCTGCACATCTTCGGGGGCGGAAACGACGGCGACCAGATCGACCGACTTTTCGCCGCCGGTCTCGAACAGCAAGGGAATGTCGACCAGAACCATGTCGCCGACCGCGGCGGCAAGGAACGCGGCGCGGTCTTCGGCGACAAGCGGATGCACCACCGCCTCGATCCGCGCCAGCGCTTCCGGGTCCTCGGCGATCCAGCGCTTCAATTCATCCCGGCTGACCGCGCCATCGACAATCGCTTCGGGCCGCAGCCGGGCAATCGGGCCGACCGCCGCACCACCGAACGCATAAAGCCGGCGCACCGCGATGTCGGCATCCCACACCGGAATGCCAGCGTCGGCGAACATTGCCGCCGTGGTCGATTTGCCCATCCCGATCGACCCGGTCAGGCCAATCACAAATGGTGCGCGAATTGTCATCCTCCCAGCACGACCCGACGGACGTCATCATCCACTTCGGGGCGCATGCCGAACCACCGCTCGAACGCCGGTGCCGCCTGATAGATCAGCATTCCCAACCCATCCACCACGGTGCAACCCGCCTCGCGCGCCTGACTCAGGAATGCGGTGTCCAGCGGTGTATAGACCAGATCGGTCACCACGGCCGCGGGCGACAGCGCATCCAGCGGCACCCGGAATTCCGGCTTGCCCACCATACCGAGAGAGCTTGCGTTGACCACTGTCATCGCGCCGTCCAACATGTTGCCCGCCTGCACCCAGTCATAGACCTTTACCTTGGCGCCGAATTCCTGTTGCAACGCATCGGCCCGGCCCCGCGTCCGGTTCGACAGCCTGATCTGCGGAACCCCGACGTCAAGCAGCGACGCCAAAACCGCCCGCGCAGCACCGCCCGCGCCGAAAACCGCAGCGGGGCCGGTGCTCGGCGCCCAATGAGCGGCACTGCTGCGCAGGTTCTCGATGAAGCCGTAGCCATCGGTGTTGTCGGCGTGAATCTTGCCATCCTTGCGAAAGATCAGCGTGTTGGCGGCTCCGATCAGCGCGGCGCGGTCGGTTACGAGGTCGGCCAGCGCCAGCACCTGTTCCTTGTGCGGAATCGTGACATTGACCCCGACAAACCCCATTTTCGGCAAGGTCTGGATCACGTTGGCAAGGTTGCTTTGCGACACGTCCATCGGAATGTAGTGACCCCGAATAGCGTAGCGCCGCAGCCAAAAGCTGTGCAAGGCGGGCGACCGACTATGGGCGATCGGCGATCCGATCACACCGGCCAATGGAATTCTCGCGTCAGTCATCCCTGCAAAACTCCCCGTGCGGTCAGATAGCCAAGCAGCTCGATCAGCGGCAAGCCCAGAACGCTGAAATAGTCGCCGTCGATGCGGGAAAACAACCGTACACCTTCTTCTTCCAGCTTGTAACAGCCGACGGCATGGCGAATGCTGCCCCAGTTCCGCGCGACATACTCGTCGATATATTCATCCGAAACGTCGCGCATCTGCAACCGCACCTGCCCGACATGCCGCCAGACCGGAGCACCCTCGTGGAAAACCACCGCAGCCGACAGCAGGCTGTGGCGCTGACCCGAAAGCGCGCGCAATTGTGTCCTGGCATCATCTGGATCGGCGGGTTTGGAAAGGCATGTTCCTGCGAAATCGAGGATCTGGTCGCAGCCGATCACCAGTGCAGCCGGTTCCTTCATGCCGATCTTGCGGGCCTTCGCTTCGGCCAGCGCATCCGCCAGGTCGCGCGGCGACACACCCTCAGCCAGCAGGCCGGCGCGGATCGCCGGTTCATCCAGCCGTGGCACAACCACCTTGACCGCGACCCCGGCATTTTCCAGCAATTTTCGTCGGATGTCCGAGCCGGAAGCCAGGATGATCGGTTCGGTCATGTTGACAGCCTTGTGGATATCAGGGCCGGGATGGCGGGGGCGATTTGTGCGTAACCGCCGATGCGCACCGATGTCGGGCAAACTCGGTCAGTTTGTCAATGTCCCAAGGCATTCTGTCCACGGTGGGAAACCGAATTCCCGCAAGCGGGAGAACTTCAGCCGCCGCGCCTTTGGCAGGGTTTGTCCCGAATTCGTTCACAGATGATCATCTGTAACGGTATGATCTCGCGATATTGATCTAGTTGTACACAGTCATCTCGATCTATCCCGCAACGATCAACAGAGTTAACTATCTGTGTGCAAGTCTATGAATGACTCGTTAATCCACACTATCCACTGGCCCTACAAACACATCATCTTTTCTTTTCTATTTATTTATTATTAAGAGAGCGGGCCCTGAACCGAAGGACAAGTCGCGGAATGATCGACTTCCTGATCGCAGCCTATCCCTGGACGAAGTCGCTGCACGTGATCTCGGTGATCGCCTGGATGGCAGGGATCTTCTATCTGCCCAGATTGTTCGTCTATCACGTGGAAGCGATCGAGGCCGGCGGTGCAACCGATGCGCTGTTCCAAGCCATGGAACGCCGCCTGCTGCGCGCGATCATGAACCCCGCGATGATCGCGACATGGGTGTTCGGGCTGATGCTGGTCTTCACTCCCGGCATCGTCGACTGGTCCGAGGTCTGGCCCTGGACCAAGGCCGCGTCGGTGCTGTCCCTGACCTGGTTCCATCATTGGTTGGGCAAACGGCGCAAGGATTTCATCGCCGGGACCAACACTGTTTCGGGCCGGACCTACCGGATCATGAACGAAGCGCCGACCGTGTTTCTGATCATCATCGTGGTCTCTGTCATCGCCCGTCCCTTCTGACATTGACTTAGGCTGCCCGCGCGCCTATCTAGCCCTCAGCGGTCGTCCGACTGCGTTGAATTCCCTTCTTGATAAGACCCCGCACGCCAGTTGCCGGTCGCCGGATAAATCCCATGACAGACGAAGAACGCCTGAACCTTGCCGATCTGAAAGCCCATACGCCGAAAGACCTTCTGGCGATTGCCGAAGAGCTGGAAATCGAGAACGCCTCGACGATGCGCAAGGGCGACATGATGTTTGCCATCCTCAAGGAACGTGCCGAAGAGGGTTGGGAGATTTCTGGCGACGGTGTGCTGGAAGTGCTGCAGGACGGCTTTGGATTCCTGCGCTCTCCGGAAGCCAACTACCTGCCCGGTCCCGATGACATCTACGTCTCGCCCGAAATGATCCGCCAGCATTCCTTGCGCACCGGCGATACCGTCGATGGCGTTATCCAGGCGCCCGGCGAGAACGAGCGTTATTTCGCGATCACCAAGGTCAGCCAGATCAATTTCGAGGATCCCGAAAAGGCCCGCCACAAGATCAACTTCGACAACCTGACACCGCTCTATCCCGACGAGCGGTTCAATCTGGAAATCGAGGACCCCACGATCAAGGACCGCACCGCGCGGATCATCGACCTTGTCGCGCCCATTGGCAAAGGCCAGCGCTCGCTGATCGTGGCACCGCCGCGGACCGGTAAGACCGTGATTCTGCAAAACATTGCCAACTCGATCGAAAAGAACCACCCGGAATGCTACCTGATCGTTCTTCTGATCGACGAACGGCCAGAGGAAGTCACCGACATGCAGCGGTCGGTGAAGGGCGAAGTCGTATCCTCCACCTTCGATGAACCCGCCACCCGCCACGTCGCCGTCGCCGAGATGGTCATCGAGAAAGCCAAGCGACTGGTCGAACACAAGCGCGACGTCGTCATCCTGCTCGACTCGATCACCCGCCTGGGTCGTGCCTTCAACACCGTCGTCCCGTCTTCGGGCAAGGTGCTGACCGGCGGTGTCGATGCCAACGCCCTGCAGCGCCCCAAGCGGTTCTTCGGTGCGGCGCGGAACATCGAGGAAGGCGGTTCGCTGACCATTATCGCCACCGCGCTGATCGACACCGGTAGCCGGATGGACGAGGTCATCTTCGAGGAATTCAAGGGCACCGGTAACTCTGAAATCGTGCTCGACCGCAAGATCGCCGATAAGCGCGTCTTCCCGGCGATGGATATTCTCAAGTCCGGCACTCGCAAGGAAGAGCTGCTGGTCGACAAGGGTGATCTGCAGAAGACCTACGTCCTGCGCCGAATCCTGAACCCGATGGGTACCACCGATGCCATCGAATTCCTGATCTCGAAGCTGAAGCAGACCAAATCGAACGCGGATTTCTTCGATTCAATGAATACCTGACATAATTGTTTAAAAACAATTGGTTAGTATGATATGGATACGATCTTCGCCTTAGCATCGGCGCGCGGCAAGGCTGGCGTGGCGGTGGTCCGGATCTCCGGGCCAGCGGCGTTTCAGGCCGGTCGGGTGCTGGCGGGCACGCTGCCGGAACCGCGCCGCTCTGCCCTTAGGTCCCTGAACGATCCCTACGGCGATCCGCTTGATGAAGCGCTGGTTCTCTGCTTTGCCGCCGGCCACAGTTTCACGGGCGAAGAGGTCGTTGAAATTCACCTTCACGGCAGTGCGGCGACGATCAGCGCAGTGCTTCGCGTTCTGGGCGACTTGCCCGGACTGCGCCTCGCCGACCCGGGGGAATTCACCCGCCGCGCACTGGAAAACGGATGTCTCGACCTGGCGCAGATCGAAGGCCTTGCCGATCTCATCGACGCCGAAACCGAGGCCCAGCGCAAGCAAGCGCTTCGGGTGTTGTCAGGCGCGCTGGGGCGACGTGCGGAAAGCTGGCGCACGCAGCTCGTCCGGGCTGCCGCTCTGTTGGAAGCCACGATTGATTTCGCCGATGAAGACGTGCCCGTCGATGTCAGCCCCGAAGTTCTGGCCCTGGTCAGCGGTGTTGCCAATGAATTGGCGGCAGAGGTCCAGGCCACGCGCACAGCCGAACGGATTCGCGACGGGTTCGAGGTTGCTATTGTCGGTGTGCCGAATGTCGGCAAATCCACCCTTCTCAATGCGCTGGCCGGGCGCGAGGCGGCGATCACGTCCGAGGTAGCAGGGACCACCCGCGACGTCATTGAGGTTCGGATGGATCTGAATGGCCTGCCGGTAACTGTCCTCGATACCGCTGGATTGCGCGATAGCGATGACAAGGTTGAGACGATCGGCATTCGACGCGCGGTCGAGCGCGCCGAACAGGCGGACCTGCGGGTTTTTCTGATCGAGGGATCCACCCTGCCCCCGGATATACCGGTGCAGAACGACGATCTGGTCGTGCAGGCCAAGGGTGATTTACATCCAGGCGACGACGTCTCGGTTTCCGGCAAGACCGGTGCCGGGGTCTCGGATCTGGTCGGGCGAATCACTGAAACCCTTGCCGCGCGGGCAAGCGGCGCCGGTATCGCGACGCGAGAGCGCCACAGAACCGCGATGTTGCGTGCGGGCACCGCTTTGGAATTGGCGCGGAATCAGGTTACAAGCGGGCCTGACCGGTCCGAACTGGCTGCCGAAGAACTGCGAACAGCGATTCGGGCCCTTGATTCATTGGTCGGTCGCGTCGATGTAGAGGA
Source organism: Paracoccaceae bacterium (assembly GCA_037968535.1). Classification (GTDB taxonomy): domain Bacteria; phylum Pseudomonadota; class Alphaproteobacteria; order Rhodobacterales; family Rhodobacteraceae; genus JAHEAO01. The sequence continues at coordinate 13,445 of JBBKVT010000435.1, read as the reverse complement.
CCTGCTGGACGAAATTTTCGCCAGCTTCTGCATTGGGAAGTAGGAGTGTTTCACGTGAAACAACGTGATTTCGATGTCATCGTCGTGGGCGGCGGACACGCGGGGGCTGAGGCGAGCCATGCCGCGGCGCGACTTGGCGCGCGGACTGCTCTCGTGACCTTGAAGGTTGAGGGCATCGGCGTGATGTCCTGTAACCCGGCTATCGGCGGTTTGGGCAAAGGCCACCTGGTGCGCGAGATCGACGCCTTGGACGGGTTGATGGGCCGTGTCGCTGATCGGGCGGGCATTCAGTTTCGTCTGCTGAACCGGCGAAAGGGCCCCGCCGTGCAAGGCCCGCGCGCACAGGCCGATCGTAAGCTGTATCGTTTAGGAATGCAGCAAGAGGTGCGCTGCCAGGAAAACCTCACGATTGTCGAAGGCGAAGCCGTTGATTTTATAATGGAAGGCGGCGCGGTCGCCGGTCTCGAATTGGCCGATGGATCGCGGATCAGCGCCGGTGCTCTGGTTCTGACCACGGGGACCTTTCTGCGCGGCGTCATTCACATTGGCGACAAGTCACGGCCCGGCGGCCGTTTTGACGACAAGCCTTCGGTGAAGCTGGCAGAACGAATCGATGGTTTTGGTTTGCCGCTTGGTCGGCTGAAAACCGGGACACCGCCCCGCCTTGATGGCAGAACGATTGATTGGGCGCGGCTTGAAAATCAGCCTGGCGATGCCAATCCGGTGATGTTTTCCTTCCTGTCCCGTACCCCCTCTGTGCGCCAGATCAGCTGTGGCATCACCCATACCAACGAGAAGACCCACGAAATCATTCGCGCCAACCTTTCTCGCTCGGCAATGTATGGCGGCCACATTGATGGGGTCGGCCCCCGCTATTGTCCGTCGATCGAAGACAAGGTCGTTCGGTTTGCGGACAAGGCCTCGCACCTGATCTTTCTGGAACCCGAGGGCCTCGACGACCCCACGATCTACCCCAACGGAATCTCGACCTCTCTGCCAGAGGATGCGCAGACCGCCTATGTGCATTCGATAGAAGGCCTTGAAAATGGTAAGATTTTGCAGCCAGGTTACGCAATCGAATACGACTATGTTGACCCTCGTGCGCTTACCCCGACATTGCGGTTGCGCGATGTTCCCGGCCTCTATCTGGCCGGCCAGATCAACGGAACCACTGGCTATGAAGAAGCCGCAGCGCAGGGGTTGGTTGCTGGATTGAACGCAGCACTCGCGGTTCAGAATAAAGAGCCAGTCATTTTCAGTCGCGCATCGTCCTATATCGGGGTCATGGTCGACGATCTGATCACGCGCGGTGTGACCGAGCCCTACCGAATGTTCACGTCGCGCGCCGAATTCCGGTTGTCGCTGCGGGCCGATAATGCCGATCAACGACTGACCCCTGTCGGGATTGCTTTGGGTTGCGTCGGGTCAGAGAGACAGCGCGCATTTGAAGCAAAGATGGAGGTGCTGGCCTCCGGGAAATCTCGCTTGGAAGCCATGAACGTCACGCCCGGACAAATCGCGGTTGAAGGGTTGAAGGTCAGTGCGGACGGCGTCCGGCGCAACGGTTTGCAGGTACTGACGTTTCAGGACGCGACGTTTGAACATTTGATCGCGCTGCAACCCGACCTTTCGGACATCCCGGCAGAGATTCAGCACCAGCTGTGGTGTGACGCGCTTTATGCGAACTACATCGACCGTCAGGATCGTGACGTGCAGGCGATGAAGCGGGATGAAGGGCACGAGATTCCACCTGACCTCGACTTCAAGGCCCTGGCCGGCCTGTCCGCAGAACTCGCCGATAAGCTGACAAAGGTACGGCCCGCATCGCTTGCTGCTGCCGCTCGGGTCGAGGGAATCACTCCGGCGGCGTTGACCTTGCTGCTCGCCAAATTGCGTCAGGCTGACCGAAAGCGTAGTGCGTGAACCCGGATCGTGACCGGTTTTTGGCGGAAGCGAATGTTTCACGTGAAACAATGGCAGCATTCGATCTATACGCGGCGCTACTGGAGAAGTGGAACCCAACGATCAATCTCGTTTCCGCAGCCAGCCTCCCGAGCTTGTGGACGCGCCATTTCCTCGATTCGGCGCAGCTTTACGAAAAGGTGGGCCTCAGTTCAGGCCTATGGGTCGATCTTGGAAGCGGTGGTGGCTTCCCCGGCCTGATCTGCGCGATATTGGCCAGGGAACGGGCGCCCGACCTTCGGTTTACCTTGGTCGAGAGCGATTCGCGGAAAGTTGTCTTTCTTCAAACCGTAGCCCGCGAAATTCCGCTTCCCATTGAAATTTTGCGCAAGCGGATCGAGGATATCCCGTCCCTGCAGGCCGATGTCCTGACCGCGCGGGCCCTGGCACCACTGAAGGTTCTTTTAAGCTACGCGGAACAGCATCTAAAACCCGGCGGACGAGCGCTGTTCCATAAAGGCGCATCTTTCCGGTCCGAAGTCGAAGAAGCACTTGAATCGTGGACGTTTCAGAGCGATGAATACCCAAGCAGTACCGATGGCGCTGGCATCGTCCTCAGCCTTAAGGATATCAGGCGTGTCTGACCCGACCCGGCCCCCCGGCCCCAAGATCATCGCTGTCGCGAACCAGAAGGGCGGCGTGGGCAAGACCACGACGACGATAAATCTGGGCGCGGCATTGGCGGAACAAGGTTTCAACGTGCTTTTGGTCGATCTCGATCCGCAGGGCAATGCTTCGACCGGGCTTGGGCTGGACGCGGGTAAGCGCGGGCTGACAACCTATGACTTGTTGTTGGATGACGCGCCGCTTCAAGATGTAGTGCAAACGACCAGTATCGACGGTGTCTGGATTGCGCCTGCGACGACGGACCTCAGCTCTGCCGACATTGAACTGGTCGCGAATGAAAAGCGCAGCTTCCTGCTGCACGACGCTTTGCGCCAACCCGCAATTGACCAGTACGAACTGGATTACGTGCTGATCGACTGCCCGCCGTCGCTCAGCCTTCTGACGGTCAATGCAATGGTCGCGGCGCATTCGGTGCTGGTGCCGCTACAAAGCGAGTTTTACGCGCTGGAAGGTCTGTCGCAACTGATGCTGACGATCCGAGAAGTGCGCCAGTCCGCCAATCCGGATCTGCGCATCGAAGGTGTGGTGCTGACGATGTATGACAAGCGCAACAATTTGTCGCTGCAGGTCGAGGCGGACGCGCGGACCAACCTTGGCGATCTGGTGTTCCGCACGGTGGTGCCCCGCAACGTCCGAATCAGCGAGGCACCGTCATTCGCGCTGCCGGTTTTGGAATATGACAGCCTGTCGAAGGGCAGCACCGCCTATCGCGATCTGGCGACCGAGATGATTGTACGGCACGGGCACGCGGCCTGAGGCCTGGAAGGGGGCAGGAATGACAGGAAAACCGCAGCCACGGCGCGGATTGGGGCGCGGGTTGAGCGCGCTGATGGCGGATGTTGCCCCGGCGCAGCAGGGCGATGACGAACCTGCGCGACGGCGCGGCGACATGTTCGTGGCGATCGAAAAGATCGAGGCCAATCCCGAGCAGCCTCGGCGCTTGTTCAAGCGCGAAGATCTGGGCGAACTGGCCACCTCGATCCGGGAAAAGGGCGTGCTTCAGCCGCTGATCGTCCGAAAAAACCCAAGAAATCCAGATGGTTACGAGATTGTTGCCGGAGAGCGCCGTTGGCGCGCGGCGCAGATGGCGCAGCTTCACCAACTGCCCGTGCTGATCCGCGAATACACTGATGCCGAAGTGCTTGAAGTTGCGATCATCGAGAACGTCCAGCGGTCTGATCTGAACCCGGTGGAAGAGGCGGCAGGCTATCGGCAACTGATGGACCGGTTCGGTCATACCCAGGAAAAACTGGCCGAGGCGCTTTCGAAAAGCCGCAGCCATATCGCCAACCTCCTGCGGTTGCTGCAATTGCCCGAGGAGGTCCTCGACATGGTGCGGCAGGGCGATCTGAGCGCAGGTCACGCGCGGGCGTTGATCACGACGGACAATTCCCTGCAGTTGGCTCGGCTGGTCGTCGCGAAAGGCTTGTCCGTTCGCGAGACAGAGCAATTGGCGCGCGGTCCGAAACCAGAGAAAATCCGGACTGCCGCTCCTGCCGCGACGAAGGATGCCGATACGGTGGCGCTGGAACAGGATTTGTCGGCCAATCTGAAGATGAAGGTTCAGATCAGCCACAAGTCGGGTGGCGAAAGCGGCCAGCTTTCGATCAGTTACGCGACGATGGATGAGTTGGACGAAATCTGCCGAATCCTGTCGTCCGCCGATCGTAACGTGTTCAGCTGAAGGCGGCGTAAAGCTCTGCCAGGATCGCATTCAGCACCGGGCGTCCGCGCGGGGTCGTGCGAAGGTGTCCGTTTGTGGTTTCGACCATGTCGATTTCTGCCAAATAGTTGATTTTATTGGATAAACCGTCAGGAGGCTCGAAGTCAGCAAGCCGGTCCAGCGCGATTCCATCGCGCAGTCGCAATCCCATCATCAGGAATTCCATCGACTGGTCCGGATATGTCAGCGCCTCTCTGGGCAGTTCGCCCGAGCCATGATTCTCGACCGAGTCCAGCCATTGCCCCGGCGCCTTCGGGGTGTCGGTGGCAAGCCGCTGTCCGGCAAGCGTCAGTCGTCCGTGCGCGCCGGGGCCAATACCGATGTAATCGCCCGCGTTCCAATAGATCAGATTGTGCCGTGATTCCGCGCCGGGGCGAGCATGATTCGAGATCTCGTAGCCCGGCAAGCCCGCCGCCTCACAAATTTCCTGTGTGGCAAGATACATGTCGGCGGCGGTGTCTTCGACCGGCAGGCCCGACAGCCGACCGCGGGCAAAACGATCACCGAAGGCGGTGCCGTCCTCGATCGTCAGTTGGTACAGTGAGAGGTGATCGGCGGCCATCGACAACGCCTCGTGAAGTTCGGCGCGCCAGTCCTGAACGCTTTGGTTCTGTCGGGCGTAAATCAGATCAAAGCTGATTCGGTCAAAGGTTTCGCGGGCTAGATCGAATGCAGCCCGCGCCTCGGCGACGGAATGCAGCCGACCCAGCGCGCGCAGGTCCGGATCGTTCAATGCTTGGATGCCCATCGACACCCGGTTGACCCCGGCATCGCGATAACCGCGGAAGCGTCCCGCCTCGACCGACGTTGGGTTGGCCTCTAGCGTCACCTCGAAGGAATTCGAGGTTGGCCAAGTCGCGCGGATCTTTTCCAGAATTGCTGCAACGAGGGAGGGTTGCATCAGGCTGGGCGTGCCGCCGCCAAAAAAAACAGTGTCTAACACACGGTCTTTCGTTTCATTCCCGATGCGTTCGATTTCCGACAGATAGGCGCGTTGCCAGCGAACCTGATCGATCGAAGCGGCGACGTGAGAGTTGAAATCACAATATGGACATTTGGCCTGACAGAAGGGCCAGTGCAGATAGAGGCCAAAGCCCCCCGCCCGCCATTCCTCAGCGTTCAAAGGCCGTCACCAGTTTTTCGAACGCCTTGGCGCGGTGGCTGATCGTGTTTTTTTGCCAGCGATCCATCTGGCCGAAGGTGGCATCAAACCCATCGGGCTGAAAGATCGGATCGTAGCCGTGCCCCTGATCGCCGCGCATCGGCCAGACAATCTGGCCGGGCATCTGGCCTTCGAACACTTCGTCATGGCCGTCGGGCCACGCCAGCACGAAAGTGCAGCAAAATCGTGCGGTGCGCGGACAGGGCGCGGCGATCACCTCCAGTTTGGCCCAGGTATCGGTCATCGCCTTGGTGAAATCACGCCCGTTCGGGGTTTCCGCCCAGTCCGCCGTGTAGACGCCGGGCGCCCCGTCAAGCGCGTCGATCTCTATCCCGGAATCGTCAGCCAGCGCCGGAAGATTGGTCGCCTTGGCTGCCGCGTGGGCCTTGATCCGGGCGTTGCCGACGAAGGTGTTCTCGGTCTCTTCCGGTTCCGGCAATTCAAGCTCTGCGGCTGAGATCGCGGTGATGCCATGCGGCTGCAACAGATGCTGGATCTCCTCCAGCTTGCCCCGATTATGGGTTGCAACCACCAGCCTGTCACCGTCGAATTTCCGCATTGTCAGGCAACCGCCGCCTTCTGCGCTGCCACTAAATCAGCGATACCTTTGTCAGCAAGTTCAAGCAGTTGGCCCATTTGTTCGCGTGTAAAGGTCGAGCCTTCTGCCGACATCTGCACCTCGATCAACCGACCGCTTCCGGTCATAACGAAATTGCCGTCAACGCCGGCCTCGCTGTCCTCGGGGTAATCCAGATCAAGCACCGGCTGACCCGCATAAATGCCGCAGCTGACCGCCGCGATCGGATCGACCAAAGGATCAGAGATCACGTCGCCCGCCTTCATCAACTTGTTGACCGCCAGACGCAGCGCAACCCAGCCGCCAGTGATTGCAGCGCAGCGGGTGCCGCCATCGGCCTGGATCACATCGCAATCGACGGTGATCTGACGCTCGCCCAACGCGACCCGGTCCACCCCGGCGCGCAAGCTGCGGCCAATCAGGCGCTGAATTTCCACGGTGCGCCCGCCCTGTTTGCCAACGGCAGCCTCGCGCCGCATCCGGCTTCCGGTCGAGCGCGGCAGCATACCGTATTCGGCCGTCACCCAGCCAAGCCCGGTGTTCTTCAGGAATGGCGGCACGCGTTCTTCCAGTGACGCGGTGCACAGCACATGAGTGTCACCCACCTTGATCAGGCAGGAGCCTTCGGCGTGCTTCGTCACACCGACTTCGATTGAAACCGGGCGCAATTCGCTTACATTCCTGCCAGAGGGCCGCATCAGATGTCCTTTCCAGATGATGCGCTGACATATCCAACCCCGGCCCCAAGGCGCAACCCCGATTGACGCCCCCTGCGCAACGTCTCTAATTGGAAAACCGAACTGGACCCGGATCAGATGAACGACGGACGCACCTTGCTTTCAGAGATGAACGACCGCTCGCGCGAAGTGTTTCGTCGCGTCGTCGAAAGCTATCTGGACAATGGCGACCCGGTGGGCTCGCGCACGCTGACCCGCAGCATGGACGAAAAGGTAAGTGCCGCCACGATCCGCAATGTGATGCAAGATCTGGAATATCTGGGGCTGCTGGGCAGTCCGCATATCTCGTCCGGCCGGATTCCGACGCAGCTTGGATTGCGGATGTTCGTCGACGGATTGCTGGAAGTCGGCAGCCTGAATGCGGAAGATCGCGAAAAGATCGACGCCACGCTCGGTCCGAATGAGCGCGACGTGGGCACGATGCTGGACCGCGTCGGTTCGGCATTGTCGGGGCTGACACAGGGCGCGAGCCTTGTTCTTGCGCCCAAACACGAGGCGCCGATCCGGCACATCGAGTTTGTCAGCCTGGGTCATGACCGTGCGCTGGTGGTGCTGGTCCATGCCGATGGCCATGTCGAGAACCGCGTGTTCACGCCGCCACCGGGACAAACGCCATCCTCGATGCGCGAGGCCGCGAACTTTCTGAACGCCTTGGCCGAAGGCAAGACCCTGACAGAGCTGCGCGGCACTATCACAGCCGAGATCGGCAAGCGCCGCCGGGAACTGGACGTTTTGGCGCAGGATCTGGTGACAAGCGGGCTGGCGGTCTGGGAAAACGAGGGCGAAACCTACGAACGTCTGATCGTTCGGGGACGCGCGAATCTTCTGGGCGACGACGACCAGGCAGAAAATCTCGACCGGATCAGGTCGCTGTTTGACGATCTGGAACGCAAGCGCGACATCGCCGAATTCCTCGAATTGACCGAAGACGGCGCGGGTGTGCGCATTTTTATCGGCTCCGAGAACAAACTTTTCTCACTTTCGGGTTCCTCTTTGGTCGTGAGTCCATATATGAACGCTGATCGAAAAATTATCGGCGCCGTGGGCGTGATCGGACCGACGCGTCTGAATTACGGGCGAATCGTGCCGATTGTGGATTACACCGCGCAACTGGTCGGCAAATTGCTGTCCGACCGGGGTTGAAGGACAGGACTATGGCCGAGGCAAAGAAAGACATTATCGACGAGATTGGAGAGTCCATCGAAGATATGGACCTTGAACACGCGCTGCACGAGATCGACCACGATCATGACGAGATCGAAACGTTGCGGGCAGAGCGTGACGAGTTTCGCGATCGCTTCATTCGCGCCCTTGCGGATGCGGAAAACTCGCGCAAGCGCGGCGAACGCGACCGTCGCGAGGCCGAGCAATACGGTGGCTCGAAGCTGTCGCGCGATATCCTGCCGGTTTACGACAACATGAAGCGCGCACTTGATGCTGTCAGCGACGAGCAGCGCGAATCGTCAAAGGCGGTGATCGAGGGGATCGAGCTGACGATGCGGGAATTGCTGAACGTGTTCCAGAAGCACGGCATAGATCGTATCGTGCCGGAGATTGGCGACAAGTTCGACCCGCAAGAGCATCAGGCGATGTTTGAGGCCGCGGTGCCCGGCACCCGTGCGGGCGAGATCATTCAGGTCATGACCGAAGGTTTCATGCTGCACGATCGTCTGTTGCGCCCGGCTCAGGTCGGGGTTTCTTCGAATACCCAAGGCTGAACCACCCGAACAGCCACGTCGGACTGTCGATCTACGTTGAACCTTTCCACACGTTCGTTCGTTGGAGCGGCGCACATAGTTTTCCCGTGCGCCCGATTTGGAGGATTCCGCGATGAGCAGAACAATCAGACTGATGGCCTGTTTGGGGGCGACTTTGTTCCTTTTCGCCTGTGGAGACACTGTTGGAGAGCGTGCCGCGACGGGTGGTCTTGGCGGTCTGGTTGTTGCCGGGCCTGCGGGTGCCGCAGTAGGTGCGACGGTCGGTGCCGTCACCAACTAGGATCTTCGGCGCGAATCAATCGGCGACAAGCGCGCGAAGTTCGTAGATCAGGCGCAGCGCCTCAAGCGGGCTAAGTTCATCCGGCAGGATACCGGTAAGCCGGTCTTCAACTTGCGAAGGATTGGTCTTTGCCGAAGGTTTAGCCGTTGCCGCCACGGAAAACAGTGGCAGATCGTCAATCAGCGCCTTTTCCTTCGATCCGCCCTCTCGCTCACCCCGCTCCAGCGCGTCCAAAACGACGCGCGCACGTTCAACCACTGCTGCGGGCAGCCCCGCAAGCTTGGCGACCTGCACGCCATAGGACCGGTCGGCAGCGCCTTTTCGGACCTCGTGCAGGAACACCACGTCACCGTCCCATTCTTTGACCGCAACGGTGGCGTTCTCGGCACCTTCCAGCTTCTCCGCCAATGCCGTAAGCTCATGATAATGCGTCGCAAAAAGTGCGCGACAGCGATTACCATCGTGCAAATGCTCCAGCGTCGCCCACGCTATCGACAGCCCGTCATATGTCGAAGTGCCACGACCAATTTCATCGAGGATGACCAGCGCCCGGTCATCGGCCTGGTTCAGGATCGCGGCGGTTTCGACCATCTCGACCATAAAGGTCGAACGACCCCGCGCCAAATCATCAGACGCGCCGACCCGGCTGAAAACCTGCGAGACCATGCCGATATGGGCGGAATCAGCGGGCACAAAAGATCCCATTTGTGCCAGAATCGCGATCAACGCGTTCTGCCGCAGGAACGTGGATTTGCCCGCCATGTTGGGGCCCGTCAGCAGCCAGATCGCCGCCCCGTCAGCGCCGTCCGACAGACAGCAATCATTGGCCACGAAGGGCGCGCCGCCCTGGTAGCGCAAGGCCAGTTCGACGACCGGATGCCGCCCGCCGGAAATATCGAAGGCGCGGCTGGCGTCGACCAGCGGACGCACCCAGTTCTCGCCTGCCGCAAGATCGGCAAGTGCTGCCGACAGGTCGATCTCGGCAAGCGCCTCTGCCGTCGTGGCGATGCTGCCAGCCACGGCAAGAATTGCGTCCTTCATCCTTTCATAGACACGCTTTTCTAACTCCAGCGCCCGCGCGCCGGCGTTCAAAATCTTGGTCTCCATCTGCGATAACAGCACCGTGGTGAACCGAACTTGGTTGGCAGTGGTCTGGCGATGGATGAAAGTTTCGGACAGCGGTGGCGATAGCATCCTTTCGGCATGGGTCGCGGTGGTTTCGATAAAATAGCCCAGCACATTGTTGTGCTTGATCTTCACAGACGAAATTCCGGTGTCGCGCGTGTAATCCGCCTGCATTCCTGCGATCACGCTGCGTCCCTCGTCACGCAGTTTTCGCGCCTCGTCCAGATCCGGGTCATGGCCTTTTGCGACAAACCCGCCATCGCGCAACAACAGCGGCGGTTCGGCAACCAGTGCGCTGTCCAACAGGTCCAGCAAATCGTCGTGCCCGCCGAGTTCCTTGGCCGCCGCCGCCATCATGTCGGGCAAGTCGATCCCGTCCAGGCGCAGGGCAATCTCTGCCGCCTGTTGCAAACCGCTGCGGATCGACGCCAGATCACGCGGACCTGCCCGGTCCAGCGCTAGTCGCGACAGTGCGCGATCGATATCGGGAACCTGGGCAAGATCGGCCCTGATCGCGTCGCGCAATCGGGGTTGATCGACCATGAAGGCGACCGCATCCAAGCGAGCCTGGATCGCCGTCCGGTCGCGCGACGGGCTGGACAATCGGCGCTCCAGCAACCGCGCGCCGACCGCAGTTGCGGTGCGATCAATAGCGGCGATCAGAGATCCGCCGCGCCCGCCCGAAAGGCTGTGCGTCAATTCCAGATTGCGACGTGTCGCAGCATCAATCTGAACGACCGCGCCGGTATCTTCCAAAACCGGTGGCCGCAGCAACGGCAGCTTGCCCTTCTGAGTGATGTCTAGGTAGTCGACGATCGCGCCCATCGCCGCCTGTTCGGCGCGTCCAAAGGCGCCGTAACCATCCAGCGAGGCGACCTTGAAGAGGGCGCAAAGCTTGGCATCTGCAGATGCGCTGTCAAAGCTTCCACGCGCCAAAGCTGTGATTGCAACGCCGGAATCAGACACTAAGCTGGCAAAGTCCGCCTCTCTGGCTTCCGAGACGATCAGCTCTTTGGGCGACAGTCGGGCCAGCTCCGGCCCCAATCGAACCATCGAACACGGCATCACCCGGAACTCGCCCGTCGAGATGTCGACCCAAGCTATCGCAGATTGGTCCCGCACCTCGGCGAAGGCAGCCAGAAAATTGTGCCGCCGCGCGTCCAGCAGGGTTTCCTCGGTCAGGGTGCCCGGCGTCACCAAACGCACCACCTCGCGGTGAACCACCGACTTGGAGCCGCGCTTTCTGGCCTCTGCCGGATCCTCCATCTGTTCGCAGACGGCGACGCGAAACCCCTTGCGGATCAGCGTCATCAGGTAGCCCTCGGCGGAATGCACCGGCACGCCGCACATCGGAATGTCTTTCCCCAGATGCTTGCCGCGTTTCGTCAGTGCGATATCCAGCGCCGCGGCGGCGGCCACCGCATCGTCAAAGAACATCTCGTAGAAGTCGCCCATCCGGTAGAACAGCAGCGCGCCTTCATGCGCCTGCTTGATCTCCAGGAACTGTGCCATCATCGGCGTTGTGGCGGCATTGGCGATGGTCAAGTGGTCCCCCCCGGGCGTCTGTCGGGGGACCATACAAACCCTCGAATCGAGGGGAAAGCAGTCTTTTCGTGGCGGGCTTTTCGTGACGGCGGGTCAGTGCCCGACGAACGGGGCATCAGCACCCCAGAGCGATTTCACTTTCTGGTCACGCCCACAGGCGGTGCGGTAGAATTTGTAGGCTTCCGCCTTCGATTTCGGTCCGCGTCGGGTGATGACGAGATCGGATTTCTTGTAGTAGTCCTGATGGTAGTCTTCGGCCTTGGTGAACTTGGCCGCGGGCAGGATCGGCGTCACGATCGTGCGGCCGAGCTCCGATTGCGCGTCTGCGATAGCCTTTTGCGCGGCGGCCTGTTCGGCCTTGTTAGAGACGAAAATCGCTGTGCGATAACTGTCGCCCCGGTCGCAAAACTGTCCGCCCGCATCGGTCGGATCGACCGAGCGCAGAAACAGATGCAGGATCTGCTCGTAGCTTATCTGTGACGGGTTGTAGGTGATCTTGACCGCTTCGTAATGGCCGGTGCCGCCGTTGCTGACCTGTTTGTAGGTTGGGTTCGCCGTGGTGCCGCCGGTATAGCCGCTGACCACGCTCGAGACGCCCTTCACCTGTTCGAAATCCGATTCGACACACCAGAAGCAACCACCGGCCAATACGGCGGTTTCGGCGTGGGACCGGGTGGCGACGAGGGTCAGGCCGAACATCATCGCAACGGCCAGCATCAGGGTTTTGATCATGGATAGGGGCATCTTCAATCTCCTCTTTCGGCAACCATGTAGCCTCGCCGACCCGTCGCCAACTCACGGGCGCGTCATCTCACGTCACGGTGAAGGGATTTTACCCCTTGGCGCGGATCGCACCCGCCGTTAGCGTCCTTCAACGGAGGCTGCGATGACCGAACATGTGACGACCCATCAAGCGGAACAGGACGCCCGGAACGAGGCGATCCTGATCTATGTAAACGGCCAGATGGTGCCGCGCGCAGAGGCGACAATCAGTGTCTATGACAGTGGTTTCATGCTGGGGGACGGGGTATGGGAAGGGCTGCGACTGTATAATGGCAAATGGGCGTTTCTTGACCAGCACATCGACCGGCTGTTCGAAGCGGCCAAGGCGATCGACATTGATCTTGGCATGGAAAAGGCAGGCGTCATCGACGCGCTGGAGCAGACCCGTCGCGCCAATGAAATGAAACATGACGTGCATGCAAGGTTGATGGTGACGCGTGGCGTCAAGATCCGTCCGTTCCAACATCCGTCGATGTCGCGGTCGGGTCCGACGATTGTCATCATCATGGAACACTCCCGTCCCTCGTTGCCGCGCCCGATTCGATTGGCGACGGTACCGCATATCCGCGGCCTGCCAATGACGCAGGACCCAAAGCTGAACAGTCATTCCAAGCTCAATTGCATCCTCGCCTGCATCGCCGCTGAAAAAGCCGGTGCGGATGAGGCGCTGATGCTGGACATTCATGGCTTCGTGAACACCACCAACGCCTGCAATTTCTTCATCGTCCGAAAGGGCGAGGTTTGGACCTCGACCGGGGACTATTGCATGAACGGCATTACGCGACAGAACGTGATCAACCTGTGCCGTGCTAATGACATCCCGGTGTTCGAGCGCAATTTCAGCCTGGTCGATACCTACGGCGCGGATGAAGCTTTTCTGACCGGAACATTCGGCGCGCAAACCCCGGTCAGCGAGATCGACGGGCGCAAGATCGGAGATGGCAAGATGGGTCCGATCACCGGAACATTGCGCCAGCTATACAAGCAACTCGTGGACCGGGAAACCGCCTGATGCGGATTGCGATGTGGTCGGGTCCGCGCAACTTGTCGACAGCGATGATGTATTCATTTGGCGCGCGTGGCGATTGCGCGGTTTGGGACGAGCCTTTCTACGCCGCCTATCTGAAACGCACTGGCATTAAACATCCGATGAATGACCAGATCATCGCCGCGCATGAGGCTGATCCGCAAAACGTCGCGGCGCGA
>JBBKVT010000434.1:0-9092 GCA_037968535.1 Paracoccaceae bacterium | reverse complement strand
CGCCATCCGCGCGGTGACATTTGCGCGAGGACCCGAGGCGTTGACGACGATCCCGGCGCCGATCTGCTCGCCCGAGGCCAGCGCGACGCCGGTCACCCGGTCACCGTCACGCGTGACGCCGGTCACTTCATTGCGAATGTATTCCACACCAAGTGCCCGCGCCTTCTTGCGGTACCAGTCGAAGATCGTGCCGCCGTCGAAATAGCCTTCATCCACCGGGTTGTGCGAGCCCAGAAGGATGCAGTCGAGATTGTAGAACGGCCATTTCTCGGCGATCTGATTGCGCGTCAGGATGCGGGTGCCGGCGCCAAGTGCCGCCTGCACCTTCTGGTTGGCTCGCAGCACGTCTGCAAATCTGGGCGTATCGGCGAGGTAAAGATAGCCGAAGGCGTGCAACGCAATCTCTGGTGCATCAGGATCATCCATCAATTCCCTGAAGTTCTTTATGAAATCGACACCAAACTGCGAGATCCGGATGTTGATCTCAGTGCCGAATTGCTGGCGGATGCAGGAATTGGTGTGGCTGGTCGAAGCGAATTCGTAGGTCGGATCGCGTTCCACCACCAGAATGCGCCCTTTGAAATCGGGGTTCCGCGCGGTCCACCAGGCGACGGACGAACCAATCATAGCGCCGCCGATTATGACGACGTCATAGGCCCGTTGGTCCGGGGTGCCGCGCATCGCCATCAGTCCTGCTGCGCCTTTGCCAATTCCGCGTCCGTTAGCCCGTAATCTGATTGTGCGGCACTTTTCGAGATATAGCCCAGCCGCACATCGCGGATCACCTCGGCCCGGTTGCGGTCGGCCGGATCGCCATAGCCGCCACCGCCGGGAAAGGCCAACATCACCCTTGCGCCTTCCGGCACCCGACTTCTGCCCTTGCCGGGCAAGGTCGTACCATCGCTCAACGCAATCTCGGTCGCAGCACCGGCCTGGCCGCCATTGCGGCCGCGTGCGGGATGATCCACTCGGTCGAACATCGCCGAGAAGTCGAATTCATGCCCCTCGCGCGCACCGACTTCCATGTATTGTCCCAAGCCGCCGCGATGGGTGCCCGCGCCGCCAGAGTCCGGTCGCAGTTCCTTGCGCCAGATGATCACCGGGCCGGTATGTTCCGTGGCCTCTACCGGCATCGTCATGACGCCCGAGGGGAAAGCCGTGGCGTTCAAACCGTCAAGCGTCGGGCGTGCGCCCGAGCCGCCCGAGTTGAAGGTCAGCACCTCGGAATACCGCCCGCCCTGCCGTGTCGGGCGCAGCGAGACCTGGAAGTTGCAAAGCGCGCCCGCGCCTTCCGAAGGGACCGTATCGGGCAAGATCTGGTCAAGCGCGCCATAAACGGTATCGGGGATCAGGTGGCCGATGACATGGCGCAAGGCCACCGGCGCCGGGCGCTTGGCGTTGACGATGGTGCCTTCGGGCGCAGTGATGCGGAAGGGTTCGAGTGACGCCGCGTTGTTCGGGATATCCGGGGCGATCGCGCATTTCAGTGCGTAGCAGGCATAGGCCTTGGTATAGACCATCGGCACGTTGATGCCCTTGCGGTCGAGCCCGCTGGTGCCGCCGAAATCGCAGGTGATGTGATCGGGTTTGATGTCCAACGTCACGCAAAGGTCGATCGGTGCCGAGAAGCCGTCGATCTGCATCTTGGCGCTGGCACTGGTTCTGGGCAGCGCTGCGATCCGTTCCAACGTGGCACGGCGGGAATTCTCGAGGATGAACCCGGCGATCCCGGCAAGGTCCGCATCGCCATATTCCGCCAGCATTGCCGTCAGGCGGCGCTGGCCGATCTCGTTGCACGCCGCCAGCGCATAGATGTCGCCGATCAGTTGGTCCGGCTCGCGGGTATTGACGCGCAGCATCTTCACCAGCGTCTGATCAACCTCGCCTTTACCGGCAAAGCGCATGATCGGGATCTGCACGCCTTCCTCGTAGATCGAGTTGCCGTCCGCGCCGAAGCCGCGCCCGCCTATATCGACGACATGGGCGGTGCACCCGAAGAACCCGACGCGATTGCCGTCGTGGAAGGCCGGGCTGACGACGGTGATGTCGTGCAGGTGCCCGGTGCCCATCCACGGATCATTGGTGATATAGACATCGCCCTTGGCCATGGTGTCGATGCCGATTTCGCGCATGAAATGGGCGACCGCATCGGCCATCGCGTTGACATGGCCGGGCGTGCCGGTGACGGCCTGCGCCAGCATCCGGCCATCGACATCATAGACACCGGCCGAAAGATCGCCCGCCTCGCGGACCGAGGTCGAGAAGGCCGTGCGCACCAGTGCCTGCGCCTGTTCCTCGACGATCGAGATCAGCCGGTTCCACATGATCTGCTTGGCTACCGTGCTCATGTCGACCTCCGGATGTCGATGACGCCATCGGCGCGACCGGTGGCGGTGAAGCCACGCGGCAGGATGATCGTGGTTTCGTCTTCGGTCATAACGGCGGGGCCAGTGATCCGCGTGCCGTTCCCGACGCCTGTTCTCTCTATGACACCTGCGTCAACCATCGCATCTTCGGCGGCGCTGAAAAGCTGGCGCCGGTCCGGCACGTCAGCCTCTTTTAATCCGACGGGTTCCGCAACCAGTTCGGGATCGGCAACCGGTGTCGTCGCATTGACCGCCCAGACCGTGATCTCGACGCTCAGCCCCGCAACGGTGCGGCCAAATAGCGTCGTGTAGGCATCCTCGAAATGCTTCAGGTAGATCGCTGCATCCGGGGCTTTCGCCTCGGCTGCGGTCAGCGTCACCGGAATCTCCCAACCCTGCCCGACATAGCGCATGTAAACCTTGTAGTCCGCCAGCACGGTGGCGTCCGCATCGCAAGACCGCACGAAACCTTCCGCCTCGTCGCGCAATTCGGCAAAGAGGGACTGCACGGTTTTCGGATCGAACGCATCGAGCCGCATGTAGACGCTGCGGGTCGCCTCGAACGAATAGGGCGCGCGCAGAAACCCGATGGCGGAACCGACGCCCGCCCCCGATGGAACCAGCAAGCGGTTGATGCCCAGCTTTTCGCAGAGCCGACCGGCATGCAGTGGCGCCGCACCACCAAACGCGATCATCGTGTAGTCGGCCAGATCCTCGCCGTTTTCGACGGCATGAACGCGGGCGGCATTTGCCATATTTTCGTCGACCACCTCGGACAGGCCGAAAGCGGCGGTCAGGGCGTCCATGTCCAGCTTTTTGCCCAGATGCTCCTCGATCGCCTTGCCTGACAGCGCCAGATCAAGCGGGATCGACCCCCCGGCGAAGTTCGCAGGATCCAGCCGTCCCAGCACCAGATCGGCATCGGTCACTGCAGGCCGTGTGCCGCCGCGCATGTAACAAGCGGGTCCGGGTTCGGACCCGGCACTTTCCGGGCCAACCCTGATCTGGTTCAGCGCATCGACATGCGCCAATGATCCTCCACCTGCGCCGATTTCGACCATGTCGATCACCGGGATCGAGATCGGCATGCCAGAGCCCTTCTTGAACCGGTAGGATCGCGCGACCTCGAACACCCGTGCTGTCTTGGGCGCGCCGTCACGGATCAGGCAAATCTTGGCGGTGGTGCCACCCATGTCGAATGACAGCACCTTTTCCAGCCCATGCCGCCTGGCGATGTCGGCGGCGAAGATCGCGCCGCCCGCCGGACCGCTTTCGACCAGCCGCACCGGGAACTCGGCGGCACTTTCAAGCGAGATGATGCCGCCGCCTGAATGCATCAGGAAGATCGGGCAGTCGGCCCCTGCCCCGGCCAGACGATCCGCAAGACGGCCAAGGTAGGATTCCATCATCGGTTTGACATAGGCATTGGCGCAGGTGGTGTTGAAGCGCTCGTATTCCCGCATCTGCGGCGATACTTCCGAGGACAACGACACGCTGATCCCCGGCAGGTGCTTGGCCAGCACATCGCGGATCATGCGCTCGTGGTCGGGGTTGAGGTAACTGTGCAGCAGGCCGACAGCGATACTGTCGTAACCATGCAGGCTTTCGGCCAGCGCCTCGACCTCGGCGCGGTCCAGCGGGATCAGGACGTTGCCGCTTGCATCGACACGTTCGCAGACAGTGTGCCGGTGGTTGCGGGCGATCAGCGGCAAGGGCAGCTGCAGGTTCAGGTCGTATTGCTCGAACCGGCTTTCCGTCCGCATCTCGATCACGTCGCGGAAGCCTTGCGTGGTGATGAACGCCGTCCGCGCCCCGCGCCGTTCGATCAAGGCATTGGTCGCCAGCGTGGTGCCGTGGATGATCCGGGTCAGCCTGTCGGGCGCGACCCCGGACTTGGCACAGACCTGCGCCAGCCCGTCGAGGATCGCATCCTCGGGGGCTGCATAGGTCGTCAGCACCTTGGTCGAGAACAACCGCTCTCCGATTTCAAGCACCACATCCGTGAAGGTTCCGCCGATATCGACGCCAAGGTTCGCTTCATCTGTCATGGCGCGGACGCTAGTCGTGTCGCACGGGACTTTAAAGGGGTTGGACAACTATTTCGCAGGCTTGGAGAAGCGCTCTTCAGACCGCTGCTACGACCCCGCGAGCCCCGACGGGGGACAGGCGCAGAACCCTGAGTGCATTAAGGATTACCGCGACGTCGATGACTTCCTGCAAAAGCGCACCCTGTACCGGCGTGATCAGGCCGAAGGCCGCCGCTATCATGCCAAGAACCGAAAGCCCGATGCCCACAAATACGCTTTCCAGCGCGATCCGCCGCGCTCCTTGCGCAATCTCTACCCCCGGCAAGATCGGGTCGAGCCGGTCGACCAGCAGCACCACATCCGCCGCTTCAGCAGAGGCCGCCGCCCCGCGCGCGCCCATCGCCACGCCGACATCAGCTGCGGCCAGCGCCGGTGCGTCGTTCACGCCGTCCCCGACCATCATCACCGGGCCGTTCTTGCGCTCGCTCAACACCAATAAGACCTTCTGGTCAGGCGTCATCTCGGACCGGACAGCATCGAAGCCAAGGCCTTCGGAAATACTCTGCGCAACCGTTTTTCGGTCGCCGGTCGCTAGAAGAATCCGCTCAATCCCAAGCCGACGCAGTGCTGCAAGCAATCCGCCCGTCCCCTTGCGCAGCGCATCGGCCAGCACCAGCCGCCCGATCCATTGGCCGTCAACCGCAAGGGCGACGACGACCGCGCCGGGCTCGGTGTCATCAAAGGCCCGTGCCGGACCGGCGACATGTTCCAATACGAAATCGCTGCCACCGACGACCACGTCGCGGCCATCGACACGGCCGGTGACGCCTTCGCCGGGGCTCTCGGCCACCGCCTGAGGCACGGAAAGGACCAACCCGCGATCCTGCGCTGCGCTGACGAGCGCCTGTGCGATCGGGTGTTTCGAGACCTGATCAAGAGACGCCGCAAGCCGCAACACCTCATCCGCAGCAAACCCACCGGCACAGTGAGTTTGCACCAAACGGGGGCGACCGTCGGTCAAGGTGCCGGTCTTGTCCAGCACCAGGGTGCGAATGCGCGCCAGCGTTTCCAGTTGCCCGGCGCCCTTGATCAGCACACCGTGGCGCGCGGCCCGGCTAAGGCCCGCGACCAAGGCAACGGGCACAGCAAGGATCAACGGGCACGGCGTGGCCACGACTAGCACCGCCACCGCGCGGATCGGGTCACCACTCAGCCACCAAGCAGCACCCGAGATCGCCAGCGTCAGGGCCAGAAACACCAGCGAATAGCGGTCGGCCAGCCGCGACATCGGCGCCTTTGATTTCCGCGCGGTCTCGACCAGCCGGACGATCCCGGCATAAGTGCTTGCAGCGGCCTCGCTGGCGGCCTCCAGATCAAATGCTTCGCCCGCGTTGGTCACGCCGCTCATCACGAAGTCGCTTTTTGCCACACGCACCGGGATCGATTCCCCGGTCAGCGCCGATTGGTCCAGAACCGCCCGATCAGAAGCCAGCGTGCCGTCAACCGGTACCACATCGCCCTGACGGACGAGGATCAGGTCGCCGGGGGTGATTGCGTCCAGCGGCACCTCTTCCAGCGCCCCGTTCCGGTGGCGCAGCGCGCTTCTGGGCACCCGCGACAGCAGCGAATTCATTTCAGCGCGGGCGCGACCCTCGGCAAAGCTTTCCAGCAGTGTGCCACCCGAATACATCAGCGCCACCACGGCTGCAGCAAGGGTCTCGCCCACTGCGAGCGCCGCCGACATTGAAAGGGCGGCGACGATGTCCAGGCCAAACTCGGCGCGCCGCAGGCTGTTGGTGATCTCGAAAAGCAGTGCGGCCAGCACTGGCAGCGTTCCGACTATCCAGATCAATTTAGCCAGATCAAGGCGGTCAAGCGCCATGGCAACAAGGCCGAGCAAAAGTCCCGCCAAAGCGATGGCGAGTTGCAGCCGTTTCAGGCGATCCTGAAGAGTTATTTCGCGCATTCCACTACCCACCAGCCCATGAAGCGGGGCATTACTTCTTCCGACTCCGCCGCGCCTCAGCCTTCTGCACCTGCTGCTTGACGGCGATGAAGCTGTCCGGCGTCACCGAAATTGAGTCGATCCCGGCGTTAACCAGAACCTGGGCAAATGCCGGATTGTTGCTGGGCGCTTGACCGCAAAGCCCGACATGCGATCCCACCTTGTGCGCCTTGGCGATGACGGTTTCGATCATCCAGGTCACGGCCGGATCATTCTCATCAAACAGATGCGCCAGTTCGCCCGAGTCGCGGTCGACGCCCAGCGTGAGTTGCGTCAGGTCGTTCGAGCCGATCGAGAAGCCATCGAACCGGTCGGCGAACTGCTCGGCCAGGATGACGTTGGCCGGGATTTCGCACATCACGTAGACCTCCAGCCCCTTCTTGCCGCGCTTCAGCCCGTTCGCGGCCATAACCTCTAACACCTTGTCAGCCTCGTCCAGCGATCGGCAGAACGGTATCATCACGACGACATTGTCGAACCCCATCTCTTCGCGCAGCTTGCGGATCGCCTTGCATTCCAAAGCGAAGCCCGCGCGGTAAGCGTCTGAATAATAACGAGAAGCACCGCGGAAGCCGATCATCGGGTTTTCCTCGTGCGGCTCGAACTGACGCCCTCCCAGAAGCTCTGCATATTCGTTGGTCTTGAAATCGCTCATCCGGATGATGACCGGCTTGGGGTAAAGGAAGGCCGCGATCCGCGACAGGCCCATCGCAAGGTGGTCGACGAAGTAATCGGTCTTGTCGCCGTAGCCCTTGGTCAGTTGCTCGATCTCGGCTCGTGCCGCTTCATCCTTGAGCTTGTCGAACTCGACCAGCGCCATCGGATGCACTTTGATCGTGTTGCTGATCACGAATTCCATCCGCGCGAGGCCCACCCCATCCGCGGGCAGCCGCCACCAGCGCGCTGCGGCGGACGGATTGCCGAGGTTCAGCATGATCTTGGTGTCGGTCTTGGGGATCGCATCCATGCGAAGCTCTTCCACCTCGAAATCGGCGAAGCCCTCATAAATGAACCCCTCGTCGCCCTCGGCGCAGGACACGGTCACGTCCTGTTCGTCATGCAGCACATGGGTCGCGGTTCCGGTTCCCACGATCGCGGGCACCCCAAGTTCGCGGCTTACGATGGCGGCGTGCGATGTGCGCCCGCCAGAGTCCGTGATAATGGCAGAGGCACGCTTCATGATCGGCACCCAATCGGGATCGGTGGTCGAGGTCACAAGGATCGAGCCGTCGACGAAGAGATCAATATCGCGTGCGCTTTCGATCAGGCAAACGCGCCCGGTTGCCACAGCCGACCCCACGGACAGGCCCTTCAACAGGATCTTGCCCGGCTTGGTGACCTTATAACTTTTCATTGCACCCACATCGGCGCGCGACTGCACCGTTTCGGGCCGCGCCTGAACGATGTAAAGTTCGCCGGTTTCCCCGTCCCGCGCCCATTCCATATCCATCGGCTGGCCGTAATGCTTTTCGATGGTCGCGGCGTAGCGCGCCAGTTCAAGGATTTCCGGGTCCGACAGCACGAAAGCCTCGCGTTCGGCTTTCGAGGTCGGAACGTTCCTGATCTCGCCGCCTTCGCGACCCGCGTAGATCATCTTCTTTTCCTTGTCGCCCAGCTTTTTCTCAAGGATCGGGACCAGTCTCGGCTTACCAAGGAACGGCTTGTAGACCTGATATTCGTCCGGCATCACCGCACCCTGCACGACGTTCTCGCCCAAGCCCCAGGCCGCGTTGATCAGCACCATCTTGTCAAAGCCGGATTCCGTGTCGATCGAGAACATCACGCCCGACCCTCCAAGGTCCGACCGCACCATCAACTGCACACCAATCGACAGCGCCACCTCGACCTCGTCGAACCCCTTGAGCGTCCGGTAGGTGATCGCACGGTCGGTAAACAGCGACGCGTAACAACGCCGACACGTATCCAGCAGCGCCCTTTCACCACGCACGTTCAGGAAGGTTTCCTGCTGGCCCGCAAAACTTGCATCCGGCAAATCCTCGGCGGTTGCAGAGGATCGCACCGCGACTGATGGTTCGGTGCTGCCGGTGCGCTTGCCAAGCTCCCGGTAAGCCGCAACGATTGCGTCGCGGGTATCCTTTGGCCAGTCGCCCGCGACGATCGCCGCGCGGATCGACTTGCCCGTTTCAGCCAGCGAGACCTTCTCGGCTTTCAACGCTGCCAATCGCTGCGCGATGAAATCTTGCAGATTATTTGCGGTGATGAAGGCACGAAACGCGTCCGCAGTCGTTGCATATCCCGGCGGGACCTTGATTCCGGCCTTGCTCAACTTCTGCACCATCTCGCCCAGCGAGGAGTTCTTGCCGCCGACGAGCGACCCGTCGCCCCGCGTCAGATTGTCGAACCAGATCAGGTGAACGATATCCTTGGGCATGAAATTTCCTGCTCGTCTGAGGTTGCCAATCTCTAACGGCCGCCAAAGTCAGTATCGTTGATCTGCGTCAAGTCACGGCGACTGACTACCGGCGAATGGCCGGATGCAACCGGACGCCGCTGTCGCGCCGGTTCTGGCCAACGCATCGCAACTGGCAAATTTTCATCCGGTTCAATTGCGCTCGGGAACGGTCCGGTTGGGATCAGCGTTACGCGATCACAGCCACAAGAAAGGACGCAAGCCATGCCTGCAAAATCAAAGGTGCAACAGAAGGCCGCTGGTGCGGCCCTATCTGCGAAACG
>JBBKVT010000433.1:0-3250 GCA_037968535.1 Paracoccaceae bacterium | reverse complement strand
AATTTATTGTTTAATATAACTCTTTCAGCAGTCGATTGTACTTCTGGAATCCGACACAGCTTGAAAACCGTGCTTGTGGCAGGAAACCGGGTCACATCACCAAAGTAAGGCGGATCAATACTTCCGCGGGCCGAAAAACCGCCTCACTCCCCCAGCCCCAACCGCACATGCTCCTGGATCGCGAACCGGTCGGTCATGCCCGCCACGTAATCCAGCACCACCCGCGCCAGCGCGGTCTCGTCGCGCGCCGCGGCGACATCACTGGCCCAGTCCTCGGGCAGCAATCCCGGATCGGTCAGGAATGCCGGGAACAGATCCTCGATCACCTTCGTCACCCGCGCGCGTTCCGCCATCACCGTTGGCGCACGGTACATCCGGGTGAACAGGAACGCCTTGATCGACTTCAATTCCATGTAAAGCTTCTTGGAAAACCGGATCATCGGCTGGCCCAGATGACGGATATCGTCAGCCGACTGCGCCCCCGCCCCGGCCAGCCGGTTCTCGGCAATCGCGATCACATCCTCGACCATCACCCCAAACACCCGCCGCAAAGCCTCGTGCCGCCGCCGCATCGACCCCAGCCCCGGATAAAGCCGGTCGACCTCTTCGAACGCCGGTCCCGTCACCGGCAATTCCATCAGATCCGCCTCGGTGAACAGCCCCGCGCGCAACCCGTCATGCAGATCGTGATGGTTATACGCGACATCATCGGCAAACGACGCCACCTGCGCCTCGGCACTGGGATAGGTGTCCAGCTCCAGATCATACTGGTCGTTGAACTCCTTGAGCGCATAGGGCATCTCGCCCCCCTCACCGACAGCATGAGACCCCGTCGCCAACGGCCCGGTGACCGGCCCGTTATGCTTGGCCAGCCCCTCCAAAGTCTCCCAGGTCAGGTTCAGCCCGTCGAAATCCGCATAATGGCGTTCCAGCTTTGTGACGATCCGGATCGCCTGCGCGTTGTGATCGAAGCCGCCGTAAGGCGCCATCAGCACATGCAGCGCATCCTCGCCGGTGTGGCCGAACGGCGGATGCCCCAGATCATGCGACAGCGCCACCGCCTCGGCCAGATCCTCGTTCAGCCCCAGAACACCGGCCACCGTGCGCGCCACCTGCGCCACCTCGATCGAATGCGTCAGGCGCGTGCGGTAATAATCACCCTCATGTTCCACAAACACCTGCGTCTTGTGTTTCAGCCGTCGAAACGCGCTGGAATGGATGATCCGGTCACGGTCGCGCTGAAAGGCGCTGCGAAACGTGCTGACCGCCTCCGGAAACTGTCGCCCACGGCTCTCGCCTGGGTCGCTTGCATAACTTTTTGGCATATTTGCCGCCTGTTCTTGTCGCTCTGTCCCATCCCCCATATATTGCAGCCATGAAGAAACCGAAACGTCAGAGTATATGATGGACCTGAACCTGCCCCCCAAAGTCACCCAACGCGCCTTTGCGCGGCTTGCAGAGATCAACGAGGCAACCGGCGACGGCAAGGCCCTGCGCGTCGCTGTCGATGGTGGCGGCTGTTCCGGATTCCAGTATGACATCAAGCTCGATGACCCCGCCGAAGACGACCTGATCCTCGAAGCGGACGGCCAGAAGGTCGTTGTCGACAGCGTCTCGCTGCCGTTCCTGTCGAACGCCACCATCGACTTCACTGAAGAACTGATCGGCGCGCGTTTCGTCGTCGAGAACCCCAACGCGACGTCTTCTTGCGGCTGCGGCACCTCGTTCTCGATGTAGGCGAACCGCCGCCCCCTATGCGGGCAATCTCCGCGACGCCACAATTTTGCCGTGTTTTCCAATAGTCTATGGGTCGGGGCTTATTGGGACGACTGATATGGATTTCGCAAACACCGCGTCTGACGCCAGTTCGGATGAACAGACTTCGTCGCAGGTCAAACCCGCCAAACCAGTGATGTTTCGCTCGCGTCGCGCTGCTGCCACGCTTTACGACGGTAGTGCCTCACTGGCCCTGCGTGCGTCAAACCTGACGATCCTGCCGATCGACGCGCTGCTCAAGCGCACCAACGGCAAGCCGGCCCGGATCACCCCGCGCAATCCCGACCCGGTGGAAACCAAACACTTCAGCCTGTTCAAGGCGGTCACCGCGATGCGCGACCAGCAAGGTTATCGCCTGCGCCCCTGAACCTTCGGCCCGAACCGGATTGATCCCGACGCCCGATGGGTGCGACAAGGCCGCCTCTGACACGGGCGGACAGATCGGGATCATGTCGAACCGATATCACACCATCATCCTCGGCGCCGGCGCCGCGGGCCTGCACTGCGCCGCCTTTGCCGCAAAGGCCGGCCGCACGCTGGTGATCGACCACGCCAAGGCACCCGGCGAGAAAATCCGCATCTCCGGCGGCGGTCGCTGCAATTTCACCAATCTGCATTCCGGCCCCGCCAACTTCCTGTCTGAAAACCCGCATTTCGCGAAATCCGCGCTCGCCCGTTACACGCAATGGGATTTCATCGACCTGATCACACGACACGGCATTCCCTACCACGAGAAGACCCTCGGCCAGTTGTTCTGCGACACCACCGCGAAAGACGTCATCGCGATGCTGCTGTCCGAGATGAAGCCTGCCGACCTGCGGCTGCATATCTCGGTCACCGAGATCGCCAAGGACGGCGATTTCATCCTTACCCTGTCGGATCGCACCACGCTGACCTGCCGAAAACTGGTGATCGCCACCGGCGGCAAGTCGATCCCGAAGATGGGCGCCAGCGGCTTTGGATACCAGATCGCGCGGCAGTTCGACCTGCCGCTGACCGAAACCCGCGCCGGTCTCGTGCCGCTGACGTTTGGCGAATCCGACCTTGCGCTGATGAAACCCCTCGCCGGCGTCGCCCTGCCCGCCGCCGTCACCTGCAACGGCGCGACATTTGCAGAGGCGATCCTGTTCACCCACCGCGGCCTTTCCGGCCCCGCCATCCTGCAAGTCTCCAGCTATTGGCGCGAACGAGACCAGATCCATGTCAACCTGCTGCCCGGTCAGGACGTGTACGCCACCCTGCGCGCCAAACGCAGCCAGGCCGGTCGTCGCAATGTGTCGACCGTTCTGACGGAGCTGCTGCCCTCTCGCCTCGCCGCAGCCCTCGCCGATCACTGGAAACTGACCGGCAATCTCGCCGATCAATCCGACGCAGCCTTGCAGGCCCTCACCGACCAACTGACCGGCTGGCAACTGACGCCCACCGGCTCTGAAGGCTACCGCACCGCCGAAGTGACTTTGGGCGGCGTTTCGAC
>JBBKVT010000432.1:0-3079 GCA_037968535.1 Paracoccaceae bacterium | reverse complement strand
GTGCGTTGGAAAGTTTCCCGTTGAAAGCGAAGACCGTGCTCTCGATGTCGGAGAAATTCATCCCGCTGTCGGCCAGAGCCAGGGCGAACTTGATCATCTGGTTGTTGCGGTTCCCCATGGCGATGCGTGGCGCGAACCAGCGCTCGAGGTTATCGAGCGACTGGAGCCCCTGCATCTGCTTTTGGTGGTCCTCATTCCGGGAAGTCCTTGGGATGAACGGCAGACAATCCACGAGAGTTCCCTCGTTGTAGTGGAAGGCCCCCGCGTTGTTGGACAGCCATTTCTTGGAGCGCTGCTTCGAGGAGTCATCCGACAGGTTCGCTGGGACCGGCAGCCATTCCCCCAGGCTCTCGACGAAGATCTTGTAGTCCTTCTTGTCGAGCTCCAGCATGTAGTTGATTGGCAACAGGAGGCGGAACCTGTGCTCGGCCTGTTGATTTCCACCGAGAAGTGACCCGGGGTTTCCATCGAGAACTGACCCACCTGTAAGTTATGTTTCGTGGGTCAGGCTTGGGTCAAGGCATGATTGTCCTCCTTCTTTTTCCGCGCTGCTGCGGCCGTGCTGGCCTTGAACCGGAAGCTGTCGTTTCCGGTCTCCAAGATGTGGCAGCGGTGGGTGAGCCGATCGAGGAGCGCTGTCGTCATCTTTGCGTCGCTGAAGACCGTGGCCCATTCGCTGAAGCTCAGGTTCGTGGTGATGACGATGCTGGTGCGCTCATAGAGCTTGCTCAGCAGGTGGAACAACAGCGCGCCGCCCGAAGCGCTGAACGGCAGGTAGCCCAGTTCGTCCAGGATCACGAGATCAAGCCGGGTGAGGTTTTCTGCGATCTGCCCAGCCTTGCCCTTGGCCTTTTCCTGCTCGAGGGTGTTGACCAGCTCGATGGTCGAGAAGAAGCGAACCTTGCGCCGGTAATGTTCGACAGCCTGGATGCCGAGGGCTGTCGCGACATGGGTTTTGCCGGTTCCCGGGCCGCCAATCAACACGACGTTCTGCGCTCCATCCAAGAACTCACAGCGATGAAGCTGCCGGACCGTGGCCTCGTTGATCTCACTGGCGGTAAAGTCGAAGCCGGACAGATCCTTGTAGGCCGGGAAACGTGCGGCCTTCATGTGATAGGCGATGGAGCGGACTTCGCGCTCGGCCAGTTCAGCCTTCAGCAACTGGGAGAGCATCGGCACTGCGGTGTCGAATGCCGGCGCCCCCTGTTCCATGAGGTCTGTGACGGCCTGTGCCATGCCGTGCATCTTGAGGCTGCGAAGCATAATGATAATGGCGCCGCTGGCAGGATCATGACGCATGGCGGCCTCCTGCGTTCCGGACGCGCAGGCCATCATAGCGTTCGACATTCGCCTCTGGTTCGCGCTGCAGGATCAGCGCCTGTGGCGTGTCGATATCCGGCCCGCCGGTCGTCTTTCCGTCGATCAACCTGTGCAGGAGATTCAGCACATGGGTTTTGGTCGCGACACCTTCGGCCAGGGCCAGCTCCACGGCGCTCAGCACTGCCTGTTCATCATGATGCAGAACCAGCGCCAGGATATCGACCATCTCACGATCGCCGCCGGGGCGGCGCAGCATCTGCTCCTGCAACTGCCTGAAGGCCAGAGGCAATTCGACAAAAGGCGCCCCATTGCGCAATGCTCCCGGCTTGCGCTGGAGGACCGCCAGATAGTGCCGCCAGTCATAGATGGTGTGCGGCGGCAGGTGATGCGAGCGCTGGATCAGCCGCTCATGCTGACACTGGATCTGTCCCTCGGCAGCAACTACCAGACGGTCGGGATAGACCCGCAGGCTGACGGGGCGGTTCGCAAATGACGCGGGGACGCTGTAACGATTGCGTTCGAAGTTGATCAGGCAGGTAGGCGAGACACGCTTGCTCAGCTCGACAAAGCCATCGAAGGCAGGTGGCAGCGGCATGAGCGCGGCTTGTTCTTCGGCCCAGACATCGGCAACGCTGCCGGGCAGCGCAGCGTGCGGGATCTCGTGCCATAGCGCGACACAGCGCCTTTCCAGCCAGTCGTTCAGCGCCGCAAGATCGGGAAAGTTCGGCATTGGTTGCCACAGACGATGCCGGGCATCCTGCACGTTCTTCTCGACCTGTCCCTTCTCCCAGCCCGAGGCCGGATTGCAGAACTCTGGCTCGAACACATAGTGGTTCGCCATCGCGAGGAACCGCGCGTTGACCTTCCGCTCTTTGCCGCGACCCACGCGGTCGACCGCGGTGCGCATATTGTCATATATTCCACGCCCCGGGACGCCGCCGAAGACGCGGAACCCATGCCAATGGGCATCAAACAGCATCTCGTGGGTTTGCAGCAGATAGGCCCGGACCAGGAAAGCCCGACTGTGCGACAGCTTGATGTGGGCGACCTGAAGCTTCGTGCGCTCGCCGCCGAGGACCGCATAGTCCTCGCTCCAGTCGAACTGGAACGCCTCACCAGAGCGAAAGAACAATGGAACGAAGGTGCCGCGTCCTGTCGTCTGCTCCTCCCGCTGCCGATCGGCCCGCCACACACCGGCAAATGCGGCGACCCGATTGTAGGACCCGGTGAAGCCGAGGGCCGTCAGATCAGTATGGAGCTGCTTGAGATTGCGCCTCTGCTTGCGTGACTTTCCAGCCTCCGTCTTGAGCCAGCCCGCCAGCTTCTCAGCAAAAGGATCGAGCTTGCTGGGCCGATCGGGTGCAACGAACTTCGGCTCGATCGCACCCGAATTCAGATACTTCTTGATGGTGTTGCGCGACAGGCCGGTCCGTCGCGCGATCTCTCGGATCGGCAACTTCTCTCGCAACGCCATACGCCTGATGATGTTCAAAAGTCCCATGTGGATCACTCCGTTGTCCCCCGCCGCCCGCTGCTTTGGGGGAAGGTCACATGGGTCAATTCTCAATGGAAATTATGCGCCTACCCGGGTCACTTCTCGGTGGAAATCAACAGCCAGCTCGCTCGACGAAAAAATCGATGCGATTGTCGCAAGCTTGTCCTCCCGCGGCCATTCCCGGCCCCGGAAGGTCAAGACCCTAGCGAGCACGATCAACGCGATGTTCATGAAGACCTTGGACGAGGCACAGCAAAACACCCT
>JBBKVT010000431.1:0-2866 GCA_037968535.1 Paracoccaceae bacterium | reverse complement strand
CCCGCGATCTGCGCTCCCTTGGTCTCTACACGGCCCGCTCGCTCTCCTATGACGGTGTCGAATACGAGATGCTTGCGCATTCCACGGAAGATGGGCAGTCATTCCACGCGATCGTGGGCACTTGTTCCACGGCATCGTGGGCACTTGTTCCACGGCATCGTGGGCAGCTGATCTGACCGACGGTTTCATTGGGTCAGGCTTGTGCTGACGCGTCAAGGTTTGAGTTTCGGGCGGCGCGTTTTCGCATGCTTTCTCCGGTGAGTTGGAGCCTGTGGGCGTTGTGGACGAGGCGGTCGAGTATGGCGTCGGCGAGCGTTGGGTCCCCGATGGCCTCGTGCCAATGCTCGACCGGCAGCTGACTTGTGACGATGGTCGATGCGCGCCCGTGCCTGTCTTCGAGGATTTCCAATAGGTCGCGTCTTTCCGGGGCCGTGAGAACGGCGAGGCCCCAATCGTCGATGTTCAACACGCCCATCCGCGCGATGGTCTTGAGGATGCGTTCGTGGCGTCCATCGCCGCGCGCCAAGGCGAGGGCTTCGAACATGCGGGGTGCGCGCTGATAAAGGACAGGTCGCCCATCACGGCAAGCCTTGTGGCCGAGCGCGCAGGCGATCCAACTTTTGCCGAGGCCTGTGGGGCCAGTGATCAGCAGGTTTTCATGGCGCGCGATCCAGCCGCCATCGATAAGATGGGCGATAACGCCGCGGTCCATTCCCCGTGGGGTGCGCAGGTCCAGATCTTCCACGCTGGCATCCTGCCGCAGGGCCGCGAACCTGAGGCGGGAGGCCAGCTTTTTGTTGTCACGCTCAGCGGCCTCGCGGTCGATCAACAGGCCGAGACGTTCTTCAAACGAGAGATCGTCGAAGGCTGATGAACTGCGCTGTTCTTCGAGCGCCTTGGCAAGGCCCGTCAGACCGAGGGCCACCAGGCGATCATGGGTGGGATGGGTCAGCACAAGTTTTTCCTTTCTCAGTGGTAATAGCCGCCGCCACGGATGTTGGCGTGCTGAAGGGGGGAGGTATCTTTGGGATCCTCAAGGAAGGCCTTGTCGAGGCCGGTCTTCAGGATGGAGCGGATCGACGTTACGGTGCGCGCACGAATGCTGATCCCACGCTGACAGGCGGCGTCCACGCGTTGCGGACCATAGGTCTTAACCAAGGACAGCACGCCAAGGCAGGTGCGGAAGCCCTGTTCGGGGTGAGGGCGGTCCGCCATGACCATCTCGCAGAATGCTGTAACGGAGGGGCCAATCTTTGTGGCCTGCGCCAGCATCCGGGCGGGCGTCCATTCGCCAAACCGCCGATGCGCGGATGGCATGTGGTCGGCCACGGTGACATGGCTGCGCCGCCCTGGCGTGCGAGCATGGCTGGCAACCCGATGACCACGATGGAATATCTCGACCGTCTGCCCCGCGATACGGACGTCAACTTCTTGTTTGATCAGGCCGAAAGGCACGGAATACCAAGAGCTATCGACCTCGACGTGGTAATCGGGCGCAACACGGGCGCGCTTCCAGCGGGCGAAGATGTAAGGCTCAGACGGCAGCGCCTGGAGATGGGGCCGGTCCAGTGTAGCAAAAAGATCGGCGCGGCTGGCACCATAGCCCCGCATGATCCGGGCATTCAGCTCATTGAGCAAAAGCCGTATCGCCGCGTTCAGGTCAGCCAGCGAGAAGAACGCCCTGTTGCGCAGACGTGCCAGAATCCAACGCTGTGCGACCTGAACAGCCACCTCGACCTTCGCTTTGTCGCGAGGTTTGCGGGGCCGCGCAGGCAAGATCGCCGTGCCATAATGCGCCGCCATCTCAGCATAGGTGCGGTTCAGACCCGGATCATACCGGTCGGCCCTGATCACCGCCGCCTTCAGATTGTCAGGCACCACCGCCTTCGGCACGCCGCCCAGAAAGGCAAACATCCGGACATGCGCTCCGATCCAGTCCTCCAGCCCCTCGCTGGCCACTGCCTCGGCATAGGTGAAGTTCGATGCCCCCATCGCCGCGACAAACAGCTTGACCCGATGCACTTCGCCCGTCACCGGATCGATCACTTCCGCCGGATCGCCCGCAAAATCGACAAAGACCTTCTCACCGGCCACATGGGCTTGGCGCATCGTCGGCCGCACCCGGCCCTTCCACGCCTCGAAGTGTTGGCAGAACCAGGCATAGCCAAACCCGTCTGGGAATTGGGCTCGATACTCCTCCCATAACAGCGCACGCGTCACGCTGGGGCGACGCAACTCACGGTCCATCGCCGCCCAGTCCGGCACCGGCCGCTCGCGGAGCGACATCGCCGTCGGGCTGGGGAACAGCAAAAGCTCGAGATTGTCGTCGTCAAGATCAACAGGCAAAGGCCAGCACAATCCAGCCTGACGCGCTCGCGCCAGATAGCCGCCGACCGTGCCCTTCCCAAGCCCCAGAGACACCGCAATAGCCCGCTCGCTCAGCCCTTGGGCATACTTCAGTCTCAACAAGTCCCGTATCCGGCGCATCGACAATCTCTCGGTTGGCATGGTGGCTCCTGGCTGTTCATAAGCCACCACCTCTACCTTTTGATTGTCGGTCAGACCTGCCCACCATCGCGTGGAATGAGCGCCCACGATCGCGTGGAATCCGTGCCCATCATCCCGTGGAATCAATGCCCGCCATCACGTGGAACACGCAGCCAGGTGCGACTTGCCGGTTCCGGTGCCGCCGACGCGCTGCTGCGACTTGGCGGGACCGATCCGGCCCAAGCCATCCGGGTTATCCGTGCCATGCCAGACCGTTTCGCGAATTTCGGCGACGGGCGTTTTGTCGTCGATACCGTGCTGTTGAACATCCGCCTGTCGGATGCGGCAGAGCTTTCTGCGGGCGATACAGTGGAAATCG
>JBBKVT010000430.1:0-7592 GCA_037968535.1 Paracoccaceae bacterium | reverse complement strand
GAGGACGTGCTGGGCTGCACCAAGGGGCACAAACCCCGCCACGCAAAGACTTATCGCGACTTTAGTACGGAATACGCGCGGTTGCAGGCAGAGCGGATCGCGGCGTTCGGTGAATTTCGTGCTGACGTCAGTAGCGGTTCATATCCGTCGGCGGGCCACAACGTCGCGATCAAAGATGACGAATTCGCGGGCTTCATGGCAGGGATTGGCGCCGCGAAACATGGTGCCGCTTGAGGCATTTGGCGCCTGCATGAATCAAGAACATCGCCGTGACCCATCCGGAATATAACTACACCCAAAGGAAGAAGAGATGACTGTCAAATTCGGAGTTCTCGGGGCCGGGCGCATTGGTCAGGTGCATGCCCGCGCCATTGCCTCTGTGGAGGATGCAAAGCTTGTGGCGATTGCCGATCCGATTGCCGCAGCTGCAAAATCCGTGCAAAACGCCTATGGCTGCGATATCCGTTCGATTGACGAGATTGTGGCATCGGATGACGTGGACGCCGTGGTTATCTGCACCCCGACAGACACGCACGCGGACCTGATCGAGCAGTTCGCCAAGGCCGGTAAGGCGGTGTTTTGCGAAAAGCCCATCGATCTGGATCTGGCTCGCGTGCGGGCATGTCTCAAGACGGTGACAGAGACAAAAGCGACGCTGATGGTCGGCTTCCAGCGTCGATTTGATCCGGATTTCCAAGCATTGAAGGCTGCAATTGACGACGGCACGATCGGTGATGTCGAAATGGTGACGCTGACGTCCCGCGATCCCGGCGCACCGCCGATGGAATATATCAAACGCTCGGGCGGTATATTCCGCGACATGACGATTCACGATTTCGATGTTGCGCGTTGGCTGTTGGGCGAAGAAGTTGAAACCGTCATGGCAGCTGCCTCGAACCTTGTTGACCCCGCAATTGGTGCCGCTGGCGACTATGACAGCGTCAACGTCGTTCTGACGACTGCTTCGGGAAAACAGTGCACCATTACAAATACCCGCCGCGCGACCTACGGCTATGACCAGCGGATCGAGGTGCATGGCTCCAAAGGTTCGGTCTCAGTTGAAAACCACCGCCAGTCGCGCATCGAAGTGGCCAACGAGAAGGGCTATACTCGCCCGCCGCTGCTGGATTTCTTCATGTCTCGCTACATGGCGGCTTATGCGGCCGAAATCGCATCCTTCGTCGATTCGATCCAAACCAACAGCAAAACGGTGACCACGGGCCACGACGGGTTGATGGCCTTGGCGCTTGCGGATGCTGCCGTGAAATCGGTCGAAACTGGTCGTGCGGTCAAACTTTCAGAGGTTCTGGGATGAGCAAGCCGCTTGACCTGATCACAATTGGCCGGTCGTCCGTCGATCTTTACGGCGCTCAAATTGGCGGCAGGCTGGAGGATATGCGCTCGTTCGAGAAATATATCGGGGGCTCGCCCACCAATATCGCCGCAGGCACAGCGCGGCTGGGGCTGAAGTCGGCCGTGATCACCCGGGTTGGCGACGAACACATGGGCCGGTTTGTGCGCGAGCAGTTGCAGCGCGAGGGGGTTGACGTGCGTGGCGTTGTGACGGACCCCGACCGTCTGACGGCCTTAGTGTTGTTGGGCATCCGGGACGAGGACCATTTTCCACTGATCTTCTATCGCGAGAACTGCGCTGACATGGCTTTGGGTGAAGCTGATATCGATGCTGATTTCATCGCCGAGGCTCGTGCAGTTGTGGCCACCGGAACCCATCTGTCGAACCCGATGACAGAGGCGGCAGTGGTTAAGGCACTGGGTGTCGCGCGGGAAACCGGCGCGCGCACAGCGCTTGATATCGACTACCGCCCCAACCTTTGGGGGCTGTCGGGGCATGGCGACGGCGAAAACCGCTACATCGCGTCAGAGCAGGTAACAAAAAAGCTGCAATCGGTTCTGCATTTCTTTGATCTGATTGTGGGCACCGAAGAAGAGTTTCACATCGCGGGCGGCACAACCGACACAATCGCGGCCCTGCGGGCTGTGAGGACCGTATCGACCGCCACGCTGGTGTGCAAGCGCGGGGCGGCAGGGGCCATTGCGTTTGATTGCAAAATTCCGGACAGCCTCGATGAAGGAACCGACGGACAGGGGTTCCCGATCGAGGTATTCAACGTCCTCGGCGCGGGTGACGGGTTCATGTCTGGCTTGCTCAAGGGCTGGCTGGACGACGAGGATTGGGCAACGGCCCTGAAATACGCAAACGCTTGTGGCGCGTTCGCGGTGTCGCGGCATGGCTGTACGCCAGCCTATCCGTCGTGGAACGAGCTGCAATTTTTCCTGAACCGCGGCATCAAGAACCGCGCGTTGCGCAAGGATGCAGAACTGGAACAGGTCCACTGGGCAACCAACCGCGACCGCGAATGGCCGGACCTGCGGGTCTTTGCCTTTGACCACCGTGCCCAACTTGAAGACATGGCCGATGTGGCAGGTGTCACGCACGACCGGATTGGCGAATTCAAGAAACTCTGCCTGCGCGCCACGACCATCGTGGCCGATGGCAGGTCCGGCTACGGTCTACTGTGCGACAGTCGCCTGGGCCGCGCGGCGCTTTGGGAAGCGGCGGGGCAGGGGCTTTGGATCGGTCATCCCGTCGAATGGCCCGCGTCCCGCCCCCTGACGCTGGAGCCTGAGATTGGGCCTGATTTCGGCGGCCTGTCCGAATGGCCAGCCGAGCATGTGGTCAAGGCTTTGTGCTTCTGCCACCCTGACGACGATGCAGTCACTTGGGCAGCGCAGGAAGACACCGTCCTTCGTCTGTTTCACGCCTGCCGCCGTAACCGTCTGGAATTCTTGCTGGAGGTTATTCCGTCCAAGGTCGGCGCGGTCAAAGACGATACCACCGCCAAGATCATTCAGCGGTTTTATGATCTGGGTGTTTACCCCGATTGGTGGAAGCTGGAGCCAATGGCCTCTCGCGCGGCCTGGAGCCAGACAGTCGACGCAATTGAGCGTAATGACCTGAACACCCGTGGTATCGTGATCCTTGGACTTGATGCGCCGATGGCAGACCTAACGGCTTGTTTTGCCGAAGCCGCGTCGTTTCCTTTGGTAAAGGGGTTTGCTGTGGGCCGCACGATCTTTGGCGCCGCTGCCCGTAACTGGCTGGCGGGAAAGATGTCAGACAATCAGGCGATAACCGCAATGGCAGACATATACCGCGACCTCTGCACGGCCTGGGATCAGGCACGCGCAAACTCGAAAAGCGAGGCAGCATGACAAAGACAATCCGACTGACCATGGCGCAGGCGTTGGTCCGCTTTATTCAGAACCAGAAGAACGCAGGCGGACACCGTATTATCGAGGGCGTCTGGGCCATCTTTGGGCACGGCAACGTTGCGGGCATGGGCGAGGCGCTGCATACCGTGAAGGGCGATCTGCCGACATGGCGGGGCCACAACGAACAGACCATGGCCCATGCTGCGATTGCTTTCGCAAAACAATCGCGCCGCAAACAGACGATGGCGGTCACTTCTTCCATCG
The DNA here is from genome assembly GCA_037968535.1 of Paracoccaceae bacterium. Taxonomy (GTDB): domain Bacteria; phylum Pseudomonadota; class Alphaproteobacteria; order Rhodobacterales; family Rhodobacteraceae; genus JAHEAO01. The sequence goes on along the minus strand of JBBKVT010000430.1, from coordinate 4,094 downwards.
GGCCAGGGGCGACCAACATGGTGACCGCCGCCGCATTGGCCCATGTGAACCGCTTGCCGGTGCTGTTTCTGCCCGGTGATGTCTTTGCCAACCGCCGTCCGGACCCGGTGTTGCAGCAGATCGAGGATTTTGGCGACGGCACTGTGACCGCGAATGACTGCTTTCGCCCGGTCAGCCGCTATTTCGACCGGATACTGCGACCCGAGCAGTTGCTGACGGCCCTGCCACGCGCCTTTCACTTCCTGACGGATCCGGCTGACTGCGGCCCGGTGACGCTGGCGCTGTGTCAGGACGTGCAGGCCGAGGCTTACGATTATCCGCTCAGTTTCTTCGATGAAACCGACTGGCACATCCGCCGACCCGCGCCTGACGCGCGCGAACTGGCCGCGGCAGTCGACGCGCTGAGAGCCGCGAAGAACCCGGTCATCGTGGCCGGCGGCGGCGTCCATTTTTCGGGTGCTTGCGAAACGCTGCGCCGATTTGCGCAACGCCATCAGATCCCCGTGGTCGAAACCCAAGCAGGCAAATCCGCGCTGCCTTGGGACGATGATCTGGCATTTGGTCCGGTTGGTGTGACTGGGGCGTCCTCTGCCAATACGATCTGTGCGAATGCTGATCTGGTCTTTGGTATCGGAACGCGGTTTCAGGATTTCACCACCGGGTCATGGTCGCTATTCAAGAATCCGGATCGCAAATTGCTTGCCCTGAACGTCCAGGCTTTTGACGCAGGCAAACATAAGGCGCAAAGTCTTGTCGCCGATGCGAAGGTCGGGTTGGAAGCGCTGACAGATGCCCTTGGGGACCACCGTTTCGCCGGACCGAACTCGCAACTGCGCACCGAATGGTACGCCGCGGTTGAGGAGGTCACTAAAGGCCCCGACGACGGCAACCGCTTGCCGACGGATATGGAAGTTATCGGCTCGGTTCAGCGCGCGGCCCATGATGACACCGTCATCATGAGTGCGGCGGGAACCATGCCGGGCGAGTTGCACAAATTGTGGAAAGCCGCCCGACCGGGTGGCTACCACATGGAATACGGCTTTAGCTGCATGGGCTATGAGATTGCCGGAGCGATGGGCATCAAGATGGCCGATCCGGGTCGAGACGTGATCTGCATGCTTGGCGACGGCAGCTATATGATGGCGAACTCGGAACTCGCGACAGCGGTGATGATGGGCATCGATTTCACGGTCGTGCTGACCGACAACCGCGGGTTCGGCTGCATCAACCGGCTGCAAATGGGCACCGGCGGGGCAGAGTTCAACAACCTGCTGGACCACACGGTCCAGGCACAACCGTCGCAAATCGATTTTGTCCAACACGCAGGGGCGATGGGGGCGAAAGCCCGAAAGGTCGCCAATGTCGTCGAACTCGAAGAAGCCCTTGCTACCCGAGGCAAAGGGGTGACCTTCATTGTGATTGACACCGATCCCTATCCCTCGACCGAGGCCGGTGGCACGTGGTGGGACGTTGCCGTGCCGGAGGTCTCGGACCGCAAACAGGTGAATGCCGCCCGCGCCGCCTATGACAAAAACCGCAAAGCGCAAAGCGCTAACTAGGGGGACCAGACGATGAGTGTGAAGATTGGCATATCCCCGATTGCATGGCAGAACGACGACCTGCCAGACCTGACCGCCGCCTATACGATGGAGCAGTGCCTGCAAGAGGCGCGCGAAATCGGTTATACCGGTGTGGAACGCGGTCGCCGGATGCCCCAAGACACCGAAGGCCTGCGCGGCTATCTGGATGCCAACGACATGGCGCTTTGCGGTGGCTGGTGTTCTGGCAATCTGCTGGTCAACGATGTTGCGACCGAAATCGCCGCCGTCCGCCAGCAGGTGTCACAATTCGTGGCGCTGAAATCGCCCTGCCTTGTCTACGCCGAATGTTCCAACACGGTGCAGGGTGACATCGCCACTCCTGTCAACAACCGTCCGAAACTGGGACGCGACGATGTGCAGGCCTACGCCGCCAAGCTTAGCGAACTGGCAAAATGGATGTCTGACCAAGGGATGCCGCTGGCCTACCATCACCACATGGGATCGATGATTGAGGATGAAGATGACATCAACTGGCTGATGCAAGGATCCTCGGCCGAGGTTACGCTGTGCTTTGACACCGGCCATCTTCTGTTCGGTGGCGGCGATATCATGGCGACGCTGAAGCGCTGGGGCGAGCGTGTTCATCACGTTCACTTCAAGGATATTCGCCCCGATGTCGTCCGCGATGTGCGCGACATTGACCGAAGTTTCCTTGATGCCGTGCTTGCAGGCGCTTTCACTGTTCCCGGCGATGGCTGCATCAATTTTCAGGAAATCACGGATGAACTGAAGGCAATGGGCTACCCCGGCTGGATCGTCGTCGAGGCGGAACAAGACCCTGCCAAGGCCCCGCCCTATGACTATTCCAAGATGGGCTATGACCACATCGTCGATATCTGCGCTAGCTCTGGTCTTACCATCGACGGTCGGACCTGAAGGGCTGCGGATGACCAAGTTCTTTGACCTGCGCCAACCCTTTTTCCTGCCCCTCTGGCGGCGGGTGCTGACCGTTGGTCTGTTGGTTGGCTGGGCGCTGATCGAAATGTTCAGCGGCAGCCCCGGATGGGCCATCATGTTCGGTGCAGTGGCTGCCTATTGCGCTTATGAATTCTTCGTAATTTTCGATCCGGCCAACTACAGGGAAAGTGACAATGACTGACCTATTGCGCAAGCCGACCGGAAAGGCTGGCAAAGTCCACGACATCACGGTCCAAAGCGCCAAAGGGCCGCAAAGTGCCGATTGGTCCTATGTCGGTTTCGGACTTTACCGGCTGGCGGCGGGCCAGAGTGTTGCCGAACAAACCGGCGAGACCGAAGTAATCCTTGTGCTTGTCGAGGGCAAGGCAGCAATCGACGCGGCACGGCAAAGTTTTGGCGAGCTGGGCGACCGGATGAACGTGTTCGAGCAGACGCCGCCCGTCAGTGTCTATGTCCCCAACCGGGCCGAGTGGACAGCGACCGCCACCACCGCTTGCACCTTGGCAGTCTGCGCCGCGCCGGGGCGGGGCGGGCATGCCGCCCAAGTGTTGCCCAGCCCGGCAAAGGTGACGCGCGGCAAAGGCGGTAACACCCGATATATCTACCCTATCGCGATGGAAGAGACTGACGTGGCCGACAGTCTGCTGGTGACCGAGGTCTTTACGCCGTCAGGCAACTGGTCGTCTTACCCGCCGCATCGACATGACGAAGATACCTTCCCGGATATGACCTATCTGGAAGAGACCTACTATCACCGCCTGAACCCTGATCAGGGCTATGGCCATCAACGGGTCTTTACAGAGGATGGCACGCTTGATGAAACCATGTCGGTCAGCAGCCATGACGTCGTTCTCGTCCCCAAAGGACACCATCCCTGTGCGGCCCCCTACGGGTATGAGATGTATTATCTGAACGTGATGGCGGGTCCGATGCGCAAATGGCGTTTCAAAAACCACCCCGACCATGATTGGATCGCAAAGCGCGACGCTTGACGCTTTGGCGATGATGACGGTCGGAGGTCGCTGGGCCGAGACTTACACACGGTTTCCGGTTTGATGCGCGCTGTGCTCACGTCTGCAAGTGCAAGCCGATTTTCGTTGCCAGACCGGCTCCTCGCTCCTACGCTGTCGCAAAGCTGCAACAAAGAGCAGCAACAATCCTGGGAGGGAAGACCATGAGAATACACGTAATTATGCCGATGGCGCTCGCGGCCATGACCAGCTTCGCGGCCACGTCCGTTTCTGCTGCCAACTTGACGCTCTATTGTAGCGCGCAGGAAGAGTGGTGCCAGTTGATGGCGCGCGGATTCGAGGATGCGACCGGCATCAATGTCGACATGACCAGAAAAAGTTCGGGCGAAACCTTTGCACAGGTCAAGGCCGAAGAAGCCAATCCCAAAGGTGATGTCTGGTGGGGTGGTACCGGCGACCCGCACCTGCAAGCAGCAGAAGAAGGCCTGACGGAACCCTATGTTTCGCCAATGCGCGACCAGTTGCATCCTTGGGCAATCGCTCAGGCAACAAGTGCTGGCGATCGAACGATTGGCATCTACTCGGGCGCATTGGGCTACGGTTA
>JBBKVT010000429.1:0-7309 GCA_037968535.1 Paracoccaceae bacterium | reverse complement strand
GGCCGGTCAGGCGCGGGCAAATCCTCGCTTGTGAACCTGCTCTTGCGCTTCCGCGATGCCGAACAGGGCGAGATCCTGATTGACGACCAGAACATTGCCGGGGTGACTCAGGCCAGCTTGCGCCGGGTGATCGGTGTGGTCACGCAGGACAGTTCGCTGCTGCACCGCTCGATTCGCGCCAACATCCTTTACGGTCGTCCCGAAGCAAGCGACGCGGATGTCGTCGCTGCCGCCAAGCGCGCCGAGGCGCATGATTTCATTCTGCAACTCGCCGACCCCAAAGGGCGTCGCGGCTATGACGCGCATGTCGGTGAGCGTGGCGTGAAACTGTCCGGCGGCCAGCGCCAGCGGATTGCCATCGCGCGGATGATCCTGAAGGACGCGCCGATTCTGGTGCTGGACGAGGCCACTTCGGCGCTCGATTCAGAGGTCGAGGCGGCGATCCAGAACACGCTATATGGCGTGATGGAAGGCAAGACGGTCATTGCCATCGCGCATCGGCTCTCTACCATTGCACGTATGGATCGTATTCTGGTCATGGACGACGGCCGCATCGTCGAAGAAGGCAGCCATTCCGAATTGCTGGCGCAGGGCGGGCTTTATGCCGGCTTCTGGGGCCGACAATCGGGTGGATTCCTGCGCACGGATGAGGCTGCCAAATGAGGCTCGGCGACCTGATAGACCCGTTCGCCGAGGCCGAAGGCCCGCCACCGCAAACATTGTGGCGGTTCTTTCTCTGGGCGCTCGGGGGGTCGATGCCGGTGCTGATCGTGGCCACCATCGCGTCCTGCGCGGCAGGTACGCTCGAGGTCGTGACAGCGATGCTGCTGGGCACCGTGATCGACACCGCGCTGACCAGCGGTCCGGATCAGTTCTTTTCCAAGAATGCGGCTCTGATCATGGGCTTTGTGGCATTTTTCCTGGTGATCCGACCGCTGATCTTCGGCCTTAGCGCCGCTGCGAACAGCATCGTCGTCGGGCCAAATGTGAACCCGCTGGTGTTGTCGCGCCTGCACCGCTGGACACTGGGTCAGGCGGTTACATTCTTCGACGATGATTTTGCCGGCCGGATCGCGCAGAAACAGATGCAAACCGCCCGCGCGCTGACCGATGTCACGGTCGAAACGATCAACGTCGTGGCCTTCGCGCTGGCCTCGCTGGTCGGCTCTGCGGTGCTGCTGCTTACGATCGACTGGCGAATCGCGCTTGCGTTGGTGATCTGGCTTGTCATCTACCTCGGCAGTATCCGCTGGTTCATGCCGCGGGTGCGGTTGCGGTCGGGCGCGCGAGCGGGGGCGCGGGCGATGGTGTCCGGACAGGTCGTCGACACGATCACCAACATCAAGACAGTCAAACTGTTTGCCCATGCCGAACATGAAGACCGTGCCGCGCTGTCCGCCATGGGCTTGTTTCGCGAACGCGCGCTGGAATTCGGCAATGTCGCCGCGTGGTTCCGGCTGGTGCTGATGACCATCGGCGGCGCGCTGCCGGTTCTGCTGATCGGCGGGTCGTTGCTGTTGTGGACCCAAGGCCATGCGACGGCGGGCAATATCGCTGCCGCCGGGTCGGTGGCGATCCGCATCGCGCAGATGACCGGCTGGGTCAGTTTCGCGCTGATGGGGATCTATGCCAGCGTCGGCGAGGTCGAGGACGGGATGCGCACCCTGACCCCCCTGCACACGCTGACCGACGACCCGGAAGCCACCGAGTTGGCGGTGGATGGCGGCATCGAGTTCGACCACGTCAGTTTTGCCTACGGGCGCGATTCCGGCGGATTAGATACTGTTTCGCTGCGCATCGAACCGGGCGAAAAGATCGGCATCGTCGGCGCGTCGGGGGCGGGCAAATCGACGCTCGTCGCACTTTTGTTGCGGCTCTATGACCCCGAGGCGGGCCGCGTCACCATCGGCGGCACCGACATCCGCAAGGTCACGCAGGAAAGCTTGCGGCGTCAGATCGGCATGGTCACGCAGGAAACCGCGATGTTCAATCGCTCGTCCCGCGACAACATCCTGTACGGGCGCCCCGACGCCACAGAAGCGGACATGATCGCGGCTGCCAAACGCGCCGAGGCGCATCAGTTCATCCTGGGCTTGCAGGATTTCAAGGGCCGCAAGGGTTACGACGCTTACCTCGGTGAACGCGGCGTGAAACTGTCCGGCGGCCAGAGACAGCGCATCGCGCTTGCCCGCGCGATCCTCAAGAACGCGCCGATCCTGGTCCTGGACGAGGCAACTTCGGCGCTCGATTCAGAGGTCGAGGCGGAAATCGAGAAGGCGCTGAACGCGGTGATGGAGGGCAAGATGGTGCTTGCCATCGCGCACCGGCTTTCGACCATCGCGCATATGGACCGGATCGTGGTGCTGGAAGACGGCCGCATCGTCGAACAGGGCACGCATGCGGATCTGCTGGCCAAGGGCGGCATTTACGCCCGGTTCTGGAACCGCCAGTCGGGCGGCTTCATCGGCGTGACCGAGGCCGAGGCCGCCGAATGATACTGACCATCGAGCGACTGGGCCATCTGGGCGAAGGCATCGCGCGCGGCCCGGTCTATGTGCCGACCACCCTGCCCGGCGAGGTGGTCGAGGGTGAGGTAGTCAAGGACCGGATGCCGGCGCCGAAAATCATCACCCCGTCGACGATTCGGGTCAAACCGCCTTGCCCGCATTTCAAATCCTGTGGTGGCTGCAGCCTGCAACATGCCTCAGATGAATTCGTTGCTGGCTGGAAGGCCGATGTCGTGCGCAAAGCAGTCTCTGCTCAAGGCATTTCCGCCGAGATTACCGCCATCCACACCTCGCCGCCCCGTTCTCGTCGCCGGGCCACGCTATCGGCGCGTCGCACCAAGCACGGTGCGCTGGTCGGGTTACATGCGCGCGCGTCGGGTACGATTATCGAGATCCCGAATTGTCACCTGCTGCACCCCGACCTGATCGCCGCGATTCCGGCGTTGCAGGCGCTGACCGTCGCCGGTGCTTCGCGCAAGGGCGAGATCGCCTACACCATCACGCAGTCGTCCGGCGGCATCGACGTGTCGGCCATCGGCGGCAAGCCTCTCGACGGTCCGTTGCGGGTCTTGCTGGCGGGTTTGGTCGAACAGCATCATCTAGCTCGGCTGACTTGGAACGCCGACACTGTCGCAGAACGTCAGCCGCCGCTTCAACAGTTCGGCAGGGCCAAGATCCTGCCGCCGCCCGGCGCCTTCCTGCAAGCCACCGACCACGCAGAAGCGGCTCTTTTACAGGCGGTCCGTGCCATTGTCGGCCCCGCCCGTCACGTCGCCGATCTGTTTGCGGGCTGCGGCACCTTCACGCTGCCTCTCTCTGAGACCGCGGAAGTTCACGCCGTCGAAAGCGACCCCGACATGCTGGCCGCGCTGGATCGCGGCTGGCGTCATGCGACCGACCTCAAGCGCGTCACGACCGAGGCCCGCGACCTGTTTCGCCGGCCGCTGATGCCGGACGAATTGAAGCGCTATGAAGCCGTCGTCATCGACCCACCCCGCGCCGGGTCCGAGGCGCAAATGACCGAACTCGCGGCCTCGACCGTTCCACGCATCGCCGCCGTGTCCTGCAACCCGGTGACCTTCGCCGGCGATGCCCGGATTCTGACCGAGGCCGGGTTTGCGCTGACCTGCATCGAGGTCGTCGACCAGTTTCGCTGGTCGCCGCATGTCGAACTCGTTGCGGGCTTCGAACGGTGATCTGAGATGCGCAACCCTGACGCTCGCGAAACTGTGAACAGGTGCGCGGCTTATGGGTTCCGTCGATTCAGACGCTGGTGTAGGATCACAAAAAAAGACAACGAGGCGGCAGATACCAATGAAACGCAGATTATTTCTAGCTGGCGCGGCGATGGCATTCCTGTCCGCCTGCGCGTCGAAATTCCGAACCTATAACGGCCCCGAGGTTACCCGAATCGTCGTGATGAAGGGGCAGCGTCGGATGTATCTGATGCATAATCAGGATGTGCTGAAGGCTTACGATATCGACCTCGGTTTCGCGCCGGTGGGTCACAAGCTGATCAAGGGAGATGGCAAGACGCCCGAAGGATCGTATTTCGTCGACCGGCGAAATCCGCGCAGCGATTTCCATCTGTCGCTGGGTCTGTCGTATCCCAATGAAGCGGATGTGACACGTGCGGCGGCGCTGGGAACGGATCCGGGCGGCGATATTTTCATCCACGGCGCACGGCGCAAGCAGGACCGGCGCGGTGCGGATTGGACATGGGGCTGTATCTCGGTCAGCAACCGCGAAATGGAAGATATTTACGCGATGGTGCGCGAGGGCACGCAGATCGACCTGATCCCCTGACGCGGCGGTCTAGCTGCCGGCGACTAGCTGCCTGTGATCAGGGTCCACCAGATCTTGCCGTTGGGTTCCTGGAACCAATCGAATCCCAGTTGCGTCGCGCGCGGGTCCATGATGATCGCCCGGGTGTCGGGCTGTTCCATCCATGCGGCCAGGGTATCCAGCTCGGTCTCGTAGGTTTCCGAGATGTTTTCGCCCAGCAGCCCGCCGGAATAACCGACACGCTGAACCCGGTCCAGCGGCGAAGATCCGTCAGACCCGAAGTGCCAGGGCCGGTTTTGCACCGACATGTCGCGCGAATGGGTTGCGGCGGCGGCGGTCAGTTGGGCGTTAAGTTGCAACGGCCGCGCGCCGGCCGCCCTGCGCAGTTGATTGACCGAATCAAGCATCCGGAACTTGATCGTGCCCGCTTCTTTTTGCGAGATCTGATAGGCTTTCGGCAAAGGTTTGCCGTCCACGCCCAATGTCGCAGGCGGGGCCGAACAACTGACCAGGAAGATCAGCGAGGTTAGACAAAGGGCGAAAACTCGAAGCATCGGCACACCGGACATGAACTGTTCTGACTCGCTTTATAACGACACGCGACGTTATACAAACCCAAGCTCGATGATCTGACAGTAGTTTGAATTGCGACAACCGATGTCCGCCCATATCATCGCGCCACGTCCTGCGTCAGCTACGGAGTATGACGATGTCTGACACAAAGCGCGCCGCCCTTGATCGCCGTGGATTTCTGCTTGGCACAGCGGCCGCCGGATTGCTGGCCAGTCCCGCGCTGGCGCAAACCGGCCCCGGAACGGTCGAGATGGAATCCGATGTCAACGGCCCGGTCCGGCACAATATATCCAGCTTCCGCACGCTTGACTGGCAGCCCTATTTCGGATCGCTCAGCGGCGGCGCAATCCTTGTCGATACCACGTCGCGGGCGCTGCATTATTGGTCGGACAGCGGCGGCCTTTACAAGCTCTACCCCACAAGCGTGCCGCTGACCGAGGATCTGACCCGCCGCGGTCGCACCGAAGTCGTCAAGAAGGTCGTTGGCCCGGACTGGCGTCCGACGCCCGCGATGCGGATCCGCAATCCCGAATGGCCCGAATATGTGCCCCCCGGCCCGGATAATCCGCTGGGCACCCATGCGCTGTATCTGTCGTGGCAATATTACCGAATTCACGGCACCCATGACACCCGCAAGATCGGGCGCCGGTCCTCGAACGGATGCATCGGACTTTATAACCAGCACATCGCGGAACTCTTCGGATTTGCCAGCGTCGGGACGCAGGTGTTGCTTATTTGACGACAAATACTTGAATCATGACAGCCGCCCCTAAAATTTTTCTGGATTCCGCAACGCTTAACTGCCTATACGGTTTATACAACGTACCGTTAATGGCTGGTGCATTTACACAATTGCCCCGCTTTTCTGGAGGATAAAATGAAGAAACTTGTACTCGCTGCCGCACTTACCGCCGCTGCTTCCACCGCCTACGCTGGCGGAATGGCCGAGCCCGTAATGGAAGCTCCCGTAATCGTAGAAGAGTCGACTGGCTCCTCGGGCGGCGGTCTTCTGGTTCCGCTGCTGCTTCTCGTTCTGGTTGCTGGCGCTGTTGCCGCTGCTTCCTAATTCGATCTGAATTTATGGAAAAGGCCGGGGATTTCCCCGGCCTTTTTCATTTCCGCAAGGTTCACCTCCGACACGTCGCGGACGTTAATTGATCCATCCCGCAAGGTTGGCGCGGATGATCCCGACCAGCGCGTCAATATGGGCCGGATCGTCGTTGAGGCAGGGAATGTAGGTAAAACTCTCCCCGCCCGAATGTTCAAAACTCTCGCGAATTTCCTCGTTGATTTCTTCCAGCGTTTCGATGCAATCGGCTGAAAACGCCGGCGCAATCACCGCGATCCGCTTCTTGCCAGCCTTCGCCAGCCGCGCGACCTCTTCGACGGTGTAGGGCTGCAACCATTCCTCTGGTCCGAATTTCGACTGGAAAGTGGTCGTGATCCGCTCACTGTCCCAGCCCAGCCGTTCGCGCAGCAGCCGCGTGGTTTTCTGGCACTGGCAATGGTAGGGATCGCCTTCCATCAGGTAGCGTTTGGGCACGCCGTGATAGGACACCACCAGAATATCGGGCTGGTCCTTCGCCGCGGCATAGGCGCGTTCCACCGACTGCGCCAGTGCGTCGATATAGGCGGGCTCGGCGGAATAGGCGGGCACGGTGCGCACCGGCGGCTGCCACTTCAGATCCATCAACACGCGGAATAACTCGTCATTCGCAGTCGCGGTCGTGGCCCCGGCATATTGCGGATAAAGCGGGAAAAACAATATCTTGCGGCATCCCCGCGCCACCATCGCCTCGACCTTCGAGCGGGTCGAGGGGTTGCCGTAGCGCATGCAGAAATCAACCTCGACCTCGGCGCCGTGGATCGCCTCCATAGCTGCTGAAATCGCCGCCGTCTGCGCCTTGGTGATCGTCATCAGCGGGCTTTCATTGGCCTCGTTGTTCCAGATCGACCGATAGGCCGCCCCCGATTTGAACGGCCGCCGCGACAGGATGATGCCCTGCAACAGCGGCTGCCAAAGCCAGGGCGAATAGTCGATCACCCGCCGGTCGGACAGGAACTGGTTCAGGTAGCGCCGCATCGACCAGTAATCGGTCGCGTCCGGCGTGCCCAGATTGGCCAGCAGAACACCGATCCTGGGTCGCGGAAACGCCGGGTGATCATCCGGAGCATGGTCGGGCTGGGTGGCCGCAGGCGTCATCGCGTCGCTGGTGTCGAGCATTTGGGATCCTGTCACTGAGTCGCCCCCGGCAGATAGACGATTTCGCGCCGTGGTCAAACCCGGTCCGGTGTCGCGGCGTCGCCCGCAGGGGTTTCGCTTGTGCCCAGCGCGTCGGCCAGCCTTTGCGTGGCGGACCCCGGTCGCAACGGTTTCGGCTGATCCGCCGAGGGTGCCCAGCCGGTCAGAAAGATCATCTCGAAGGTCGCGCGAACCCGGTCAT
>JBBKVT010000428.1:0-5453 GCA_037968535.1 Paracoccaceae bacterium | reverse complement strand
CACCCCACCCCACCCCACGAAGAGGATGATCGCCTGAATTGGCTTCGTCTCTTGCGATCTCGCCGGGTTGGGCCTGCCACGTTCTTTCGCTTGATGGCGGAACATGGAACTGCTGCGGCGGCTCTTGACGCGCTGCCCAACGTCGCGGCGGCCGCCGGCGTATCCAACTACACATTGTGTCCGGAAGGCGTGGTTCTGGCCGAAATCAAGGCTGGTCGTTTGGCCGGGGCGAAACTGGTCGCGACCGGTGAACCCAACTATCCTGCAGCGCTCCAAGAGCTTTCCGATGCGCCTCCGATGATATGGATGTTGGGTGATCTTGAAATGTCGCAACGACCTATGGTGGCGCTTGTCGGCGCACGCAATGCGTCAAGCCTTGGTACTCGCATGGCCCGCAAACTTGCCGAAGGCCTGGGTGAAGCGGGTTACATCGTGGTGTCCGGGCTGGCCCGCGGAATTGATGCGGCCGCACACCTGGCTGCGTTACCTCGCGGCACGGTCGCTGTGATGGCCGGAGGTGTCGATGTCTGCTATCCGGTCGAGAATGCGGTTCTCGCCCAGGAAATAGCCGAGAAAGGTCTGCGGGTGTCGGAGCAACCACCTGGAATGCAACCGCATGCCCGCCATTTCCCGCAGCGCAACCGAATCGTATCCGGACTGTGCAAGGCAGTCGTGGTTGTCGAAGCTGCTTCCCGCTCGGGCAGCCTTATTACCGCGAGAACCGCGCTCGACCAAGGCCGAGAAGTCCTGGCTGTGCCCGGACATCCATTCGACGCTCGGGCGTCGGGCTGCAACATGCTGATCCGCGACGGCGGCACCTTGGTGCGCAGCGCAGAAGACATTCTGGCCCAGATCGGCACCCCCGCGCCTGTTCAAGCCCTGCGACCAGCTACACAGCCTGAAACGACCCGATCGTTGAGCGACATGTCAGCACTGCACGGCCAGATTCTGTCACGGCTCGGACCCAGCCCGGTGGCCGAGGATCAACTGATCCGGGATCTGAAGCTTTCGGCCAGCGATGTCGCACCGGAACTGGTGGCACTGGAACTCGACGGCCAGATCCTGCGTCAGGCGGGCGGCATGGTTTCACTGGCCGGGTAATCACCAGCGGAGCACCGTCGTGGCAGGCGATCGGAACGTCTGCCTTACCCCCGGCTTCGATGACTTGTTTCGCACTCGGTGGGGCCCGGCGCTGACAGGCGCATTGACATTTCCGCTACCGCCCCCACATGGTCCCGCGCCACAACCAGCCCCCGAGTCGAAAGGAAGTTCATGCCCGTCGTTGTCGTTGAGTCCCCGGCTAAAGCCAAGACAATCAATAAGTATTTGGGGAACGACTTTACGGTTCTGGCATCTTACGGCCACGTCCGCGATCTACCGCCGAAGGATGGATCGGTCGACACCGAGCATGACTTCGAGATGAAATGGGAAATCGCGAGTGACAGCAAGAAGCATGTCAAGGCGATCGTCGACGCGCTGAAAGACGACAATGAATTGATCCTCGCGACAGACCCGGACCGAGAAGGCGAAGCGATCAGCTGGCATCTGGAAGAGGCGCTGGCAGCGCGCAAGGCGATCGGCAAGGATACCAAGGTCAGCCGGGTTGTGTTCAACGCGATCACAAAATCTGCCGTAACCGAGGCAATGAAGAACCCCCGGCAGGTCGACCGGCCGTTGGTCGAGGCATATTTGGCGCGGCGGGCGTTGGACTATCTTGTGGGATTCAACCTGTCGCCGGTTCTCTGGCGCAAGCTGCCGGGTGCGAAATCCGCGGGCCGAGTGCAATCTGTTTGTCTGCGGTTGATCGTCGAGCGCGAGATGGAGATCGAGGCGTTCAAGGCGCAGGAGTACTGGACCGTCAAAGCGCTGCTCGCGACGCCACGCGGGCAGGAATATGAGGCACGGCTGACCGTGTTGGCGGGCAGGAAACTTGAAAAGTTCGATATCCCGAACGCAACTCAGGCCGAACTCGCGGTTCAGGCGATCAGCAGCCGCGACCTGACGGTACAATCGGTCGAGTCGAAACCGGTGAGCCGAAACCCATCGGCGCCGTTCATGACCTCGACCTTGCAACAGGAGGCCAGCCGGAAATTCGGCTTCGGTGCGCGACAGACAATGAGTTTGGCACAGAGGTTATACGAGGCTGGCTATATCACTTACATGCGGACCGACGGGATCGACATGGCGCCAGAGGCGGTAATGGCGGCGCGGGATGCAATCAAGGACCGATACGGCGCGGAATATCTGCCATCGTCGCCCCGGATGTACAAGAACAAGGCCAAGAATGCGCAAGAGGCGCATGAATGCATTCGGCCGACCGAAATGACTTTGTCGCCTGATAAGCTGAAGGTCTCCGACAGCGAGCAACGCAAACTGTATGATCTGGTCTGGAAGCGCACGATCGCCAGCCAGATGGCTGCGGCACGGATGGAACGCACGACTGTCGATATCGGCAGCCGCGACGAACAGGTCGAGCTGCGCGCCACCGGACAAGTGGTGATGTTCGACGGCTTCATGAAAGTCTACGAGGAAGGCCGCGACGATGCCGTCATCGATGACGATGACAAGCGCCTGCCCCAAATCGCGGAAGGCGAGCCCGCGGCAAAGAAGTCGGTTGATCCGGAACAGCATTTCACGCAGCCGGCGCCGCGCTACACCGAAGCGAGCTTGGTCAAGCGGATGGAAGAGTTGGGCATCGGTCGGCCTTCGACCTACGCCTCGATCGTCACCACGATCCAGGACCGCGAATATGTGACCAAGGACAAGAACCGTTTGACGCCGTCGGACAAGGGGCGGTTGGTCACAATTTTCCTGACCAACTATTTCCGTAAGTACGTCGGCTACGACTTTACCGCCGATCTGGAAAACCAATTGGACGAAGTCTCGGCCGGAGAGCGGAATTACAAGGAAGTGCTGGGCGGATTCTGGCGAGATTTCTCGGCTGCACTCGCGGAAACCGCAGACCTCAGAATCGGCGAGGTTCTGGACAAGATCGACGAGGTGCTCGAGCCGCATATCTTCCCGCCGAAAGAGGATGGCAGCAATCCCCGTGCTTGCCCCAATTGCGGCGAAGGCAGGTTGAGTTTGAAGACTGCACGCTCTGGCGGTGCATTTATCGGCTGCTCGAACTACCCAGAATGCCGCTTTACACGCCCCCTGACCGCGCCCAACGGCGACGAGGCAGGGATGGTGGATGGAAAGGTTCTGGGAAGCGATCAGAGCGACGAGATCAGCCTGCGGAACGGTCGGTTCGGGCCTTACGTGCAACGTGGCGAAGCAACGGAAGAAGTTCCGAAACCGCCCCGCGCCAGCCTGCCAAAGGGCTGGGACGCGGCTGAATTAGACCTTGAAAAGGCGTTGATGTTGCTTAACCTGCCCCGCGAGATCGGTTCTCATCCCGAGGATGGCGAGCCGGTAGAGGCCGGGATCGGACGCTATGGGCCGTACGTCAAGCACGGTCGGGTTTACGCCAACCTGTCCGAGGTCGATGATGTGTTCACCATCGGCATGAATCGCGCGGTCGAGGAACTGGCGAAGAAAGCCATTCGCGGGTCGCGGGCAGCGGCGAAAGCGCTTAAAGAACTGGGCGAGCATCCAGATGGCGGACCGATTGCTGTAATGGACGGGCGATACGGCCCCTATGTCAAATGGGGAAAGGTCAACGCGACCTTGCCTAAAGGGGTCGAGGCAGCGGATGTCACGGTGGAACAGGCTCTGCAGATGATCGCCGAGAAATCCGCAAAGAAGGGTGGCGGGAAAGCCGCGCCGCAAAAGAAGCCGGCAAAGAAACCAGCGGCCAAAAAGAAGACTCCGACGAAAAAGTCCCTGGCCAAGAAAGACAGTTGAGCTGAGTGCTCGGAAATTACGCTGCAGTGCAGAGATTGACTCGCCACAATGCCTTCGGCAAAACCGGGGTATCGGCAGTCGAGGGGAGAATTCATGAAGAAAGTTTATAGCACGGCGTCCGAAGCTTTGGACGGCTTGTTGAAGGACGGCATGTTGATCGCCGCGGGCGGGTTTGGTCTCTGCGGTATCCCCGAACTGCTTTTGCAGGCGATTAAAGATGCCGGAACAAAGGAAATGACCTTTGCGTCGAACAATGCTGGAGTTGACGATTTTGGAATCGGCATTTTGCTGCAAACCCGGCAGGTCAAGAAGATGATCAGCTCGTATGTCGGCGAGAATGCAGAATTCATGCGGCAGTATCTGTCCGGCGAACTGGAACTTGAGTTCAACCCGCAGGGCACGCTGGCCGAGCGGATGCGGGCCGGTGGCGCCGGCATTCCGGGATTTTACACAAAGACCGGCGTCGGAACCGTGATAGCGGAAGGCAAGGACCACAAGGATTTCGACGGCCAGACCTACATTCTGGAACGCGGAATCGTCGCGGACCTGTCGATCGTCAAAGCGTGGAAGGCCGATGACACCGGCAACCTCGTGTTTCGCAAGACTGCCCGCAACTTCAATCCGCCCGCCGCGATGTGCGGCAAGGTCTGTGTGGCAGAGGTGGAAGAAATTGTCCCGCGCGGATCGCTCGATCCGGACTGCATCCACCTTCCCGGTATTTATGTGCACAGGATTGTTCAGGGCGTCCACGAAAAGCGAATCGAACAGCGCACCGTGCGCCAGAAAGCGAAGGTCTGACCATGCCTTGGGACCGCAATCAAATGGCCGCACGCGCGGCTAAGGAACTGGAAGACGGGATGTATGTGAACCTCGGCATCGGTATTCCGACGCTGGTGTCGAATTACATTCCCGAGGGTGTCGATGTAACGCTGCAGTCGGAAAACGGGATGTTGGGAATGGGACCATTTCCCGTCGAAGGCGAGGAAGACCCGGACCTGATCAATGCTGGCAAGCAGACAATCACCGAGATGGATCGGACGAGCTACTTCGACAGCGCACAGTCCTTCGGGATGATCCGGGGGGGCAAGATCGCCATGGCGATCCTCGGTGCGATGGAAGTCAGCGAAAAAGGGGATCTGGCAAACTGGATGATCCCCGGCAAGCTCGTGAAGGGAATGGGCGGAGCGATGGATCTTGTTGCCGGGGTCGGACGTGTTGTCGTGGTCATGGACCACACCAGTAAGCACGGCGAATCGAAGGTCTTGAAAGAGTGCACCCTGCCGCTTACCGGCAAAGGTGTCGTGGACAGGATCATAACAAACCTCGGCGTCCTTGACGTCACCCACAGCGGTCTGCACATCGTCGAACTGGCCGACGGCGTGACGCGCGACGAGATGATAAAAGCCACGGAAGCAAAGATCGTCTGATGGCGAGATAATTTCCGAGACAGACGGTGCCAATTGCGTCGGGTCGTTGAGAAGCAGAATTGTTATACTCGCTGATGGTCGCACAACTGGTTATATCGTTCGCCGTCCGAGAAGAGGGCGTCAGGGTTTGACATGTCCAAAGTTTGATCTCGGAAGCGGTGGTACAACAGCTTGATCCTT
>JBBKVT010000427.1:0-2517 GCA_037968535.1 Paracoccaceae bacterium | reverse complement strand
ATTGTTTTGCCTGCGTCTGACGTTCGCTGCCACCTGACGAGCAAGCGGCGCTTGTCATGCGGGATGTTCTCGACCTGTCAACGGCGGAGCAAAAACCGACCATGTGGCGGCGCAAAAGTAGGCCACTTGAGGGTTCCAGAGTGCGGCGTCAGGGATGAGTTTCGCGCCCAGGTGCCCGCGCTCTCCATATAGCTGGCGGGTGGCTGGGTGCGTTGGCCCGCCAGGGCCAATCTGGCGTGGGGGTCAGTTGATGGCTGGGCTTTTTTTGCCGCGACTTTGAGCCAGTCGATAGCTGTTGCCGTTCATTTCGAGGATGTTGACGTGATGGGTCAATCGATCGAGCAGCGCGCCGGTCAGGCGTTCTGACCCGAAGGTTTCGGTCCATTCATCGAAGGGCAGATTGCTGGTGATCAGGGTAGAACCGCGCTCGTAGCGTTGCGAGATCAGTTCGAACAGCAACTCGGCGCCGGTCTTGCTGAGCGGCACGAAGCCGAGCTCGTCGATGATCAGAAGTTTGCAATTGGCCATCTGCTTTTGCAGGCGCATGAGCCGCCGCTCATCACGCGCTTCCATTAACTCGTGCACCAGGGCCGCCGCGGTTGTGAAGCCGACCGACAAGCCCTTCTGACAGGCAGCGAGACCAAGGCCGAGGGCGACATGGGTCTTGCCCGTGCCGCTCGGGCCGAGGGCGATGACATTCTCGCGCCGTTCGATCCATTCACAGCGGGCCAGTTCAAGCACCTGCATCTTGTTCAAGGCCGGGATCGTCTTGAAGTCGAAGCTGTCGAGACTTTTGACCGCCGGGAACTTCGCCGCCTTGATCCGGCGCTCGATCATCCGCCGTTCGCGGTCGATCAGTTCGAGTTCCACAAGTCGGGCGAGGAACCGGACATGGTCCAGGCCCTCGGCAGCGCACTGGCGCGCCAGCTTGTCGTATTCCCTGAGGAAGGTCGGCAGCTTCAGTGTCTTGAGGTGATACGCCAGCAGGAGTTCGGGGGCGTCCGTCATGACGCATCCCCCGCCATCAGGCACATGTAGCTGGCCGCCGAAGTCGTTCCGACATTGGCCCGTGGCAGATAGGGGTAGAAATCGAGGTCGAGCCTGGGCGGCCGCTTCTCGACCTGACACAGCACAAGGTGCTTGATCGCATCGAAGCCAATGGTCCCCATGCGCAGGGCGGTCTTCACCGCGACATGCAGGTCGTCCAGATCGAAGGTCTCCAGCAACCGCAGGACCTGAACGTATTCCCGGCGGCCCGCCTTGATCATCCGCGCTTCCATCAGCCGTCGCAGGGTTTGGAACTCGGGCGGCAGGTCCCATTCGGCTAAGGGAGCGGCCTGATCCAAGGCGTTGGTCTTCTTCTCGATCAGGGGCAGGTAATGGATCGGGTCGAAGACCATGTCTTCGCGATCATAACAACGTGGATGGCGGGCAATGATCTCGCCACCGCAACCGATCACCACTTGGTCGACATAGCCGCGCAGCCAGACATCGCGGTGGCCATAGGCGACCGGCACGGAATAGTCGTTGGTCTTGTAGCGCACCAATGCCTGTGAACTGACCCGCCCGCTCGTCTGGTCACAGGCATCGAAGGGTGCGGCCGGAAGGTCGGCCATGGCCTCCAGATCCCGGTCCAGCCGCTGCCCGATCGTCTCGCCGTGACCGCGCAGGATGTCGGCCTGTCGCTTGCGACATCGCTCTTCGAGCCAGATATTGAACTCATCCCAGGATGCAAAGCGCGGCACCGGCACCATGAAGTTGCGACGCGAATAGCCGACCAGCCCTTCGACGCCGCCCTTGTCGTTGCCCTTGCCGGGCCGGCCATAGCGATCGCGGATCAGGTAATGGGACAGGAACCCGCTGAACAGTTTGGCCCGCTTGCGGGTTCCGTCGGGCAGGATGCTGGCCACCAGGCAGCGGTCGTTGTCGTAGAGCACCGACACCGGCACGCGCCCAAAGAAGGCAAAGGCATGAACGTGGCCATCGACCCAAGCCTCGGACGTCGCTGCGGGATAGGCCCTGATGTAACAGGCATCGCTGTGCGGCAGATCGAAGGCAAAGAAATGGGCTTTCTGTTCGACGCCACCGATGATGATCGCCGCCTCGCCGAAGTCGGCTTGCGCGTGGCCCGGCGGATGGGTCAGCGGCACGAACATCTCGCGCCCCCGCCGTTCGCGCTCTCGGATGTACTCCTTCACAATGGTGTAGCCGCCGGTGAACCCATGCTCATCGCGTAGCCGTTCCAGCACCCGCTTGGCGGTGTGGCGCTGCTTGCGGTTCCGGCCTTGATCCTCGGCAAGCCAGGCATCGATGATCTCGGCAAACCCATCCAGCTTGGGACGTTTGATCTCAGCCCGTCGCCGGTATCCCGGTGGGACTGAGAAACTCAGCATCTTCCTGACACTGTCGCGCGAAATCCCGAAATGCAGTGCTGCCGCCCGCGCGCTCATCCCGTCAGCACAGGCCAGACGGACCTTCCTGTAAAGTTCCACGGTGAAAATACCCCAACCCTCCCTG
>JBBKVT010000426.1:0-3324 GCA_037968535.1 Paracoccaceae bacterium | reverse complement strand
TTGCAACCCAGATCGGAGACACATCGGTCTTTTGGAGTGAGGGGCCCTCCTCCCAGTGTCCTGACCAGGCCCGGATTCGGGCGCGTATCGGCGGACAGGAGGTCAGGGGCCACACAGTTATCGCCGTTGCCCTCGGCGCCGAACTGCTCGGCCTGATTGCCCTTGGTGACGCCAGTCCCCCCGGTGCCGCCGAAACCATCGCGTTCCTGCGCACGGTCGGGATTCGGACAATCCTCGTTACGGGAGGCAACACTCGGGTGGCCAAGCACGTTGCCAATGAGTTGAAGATGGACGAAATTCTTGCCTCGGTCTTGCCCGGACAGAAGGCAGAGTTTGTCCGCGATCTTCAAAGGCGGGGACGTACCGCGATGGTCGGCGACGGCATTAATGACACATCGGCATTGATGCAGCCCAACATCGGTATCGCGATGCTTGCGCCGACCAGGCTGATCTTTCCGGTCTGGGCAACGGTTGCGATGGCGGTCAACGTCACAACGATCTTTATCAAGTCGCTCTTGGCCCGCCCAGGTTTCGTCATCCAGGCGATCTTGAACGTGGGCAGGCAAGCCGAGGCGCCAGCATGACCGACCTCGAACCGCTGTTGCAGAACATCACCAGCCTGACTCCTTTCACCGTCGCACTGGTCGCACTGGTCGCCCTTGCCGGATTGGTGGTTGGGGTGGCGCCCAGCTCATTTCCGCTAATTTCTGTCGCTGCGGGGTTATCGGCCGGACAAAATGCGGCGCGGACCGACGGGCGCTGGGCCGGGATTTGGCGCCCCGTCGGCTTCGCGCTCGGGATCGCCAGCGTCGATATGATGCTTGGCGCGCTGTTCGGCCTGCTGGGTTTTGCGGTGCTGCGGGTGCTGGTGCAATATCTGGCCGTCGCCTATGCGCTGCTGGCAGTCATGCTTATTGTCACCGGTCTGGCGTTGCTCGGAGTGATCCATATTGTCGTGCCGTTGTTCAACCCGTCGGCGCGCCCGGCAAAGAGCTTTGTCGGCAGCTTTCTTCTCGGGCTGCCGTTCGGGCTTTCGACCTGCCCGGCCTGCACGCCGCTGTTGCTGCCTGTGGTTGCCGCGGCGGCGGGTTCGGCTGATCCGCTCATGGGTGCCGTCTTGATGGCGACATTCGGTATCGCCCGCGGCGTGCCAATCGTGATCGCAGGATCGTTGGCGGGTGCCGCGACACAATGTTCCCGAACACGTCACCTGACCCGTTTGGTCGAACGTGGCGGCGCCGTGCTCATGTTCGCAGCAGCTGCGTATTTCACCTACCAGTCTTTCTACTATGCCGGGTGGCTCGGGGGCTAGGTAACAAGAGACGGGGCTCGCACATCGCTCAAATGAATGCACAGCGCATCAATAACTGGTCGGTGAGGTTTCCCCGCCGACCCTCGTAGTCTGGCAGACGAACGTCCTACAATAAACACCACTTCATTTCGCTACGACCAGATCGGAGAAGCATCATGGACATACTTCCTGCAAAACCGATGCCCGGACGCATCGTCCGGCGTTGGCTGCCGCCCATTCTCGGCGGCGTCGTGGCCCTGGCGCTGATCTTCTGGCTCTATCGTGACCTCGACTTCGGTCTGTTTTTGATTGGCCTGCGAGACGCGCATGTTGGCTGGATCGCGGTGCTGGCCCTTGCCATCCTTCTGGAACAGGTCGTGAACGGCTGGAAGTGGCGCCAGATCCTGCACGACGTAAAGCCGGTGCGGACGCTACGGCTGACCGGCGCACTCTTGGCGGGATACGGGGCCAACGTCCTTGTGCCGCTGGGGATCAGCCCCCTGGTGCGATCTTGGCTGATCGCCCGGATGGAAGGCCTCAAAATGGGGACGGTGCTGACCACCACGATCATCGCGCGGTTCATCGACGGCGTGGTTTTTGCGTTGTTCGCGGGGCTCATTGCAATGGCAGGCAAGGTGCCGCAGATCGGTGGCAATCTGGAGCTTGGCCTCGCGGTGGCTGGGGCAGCGAACTTTGTATTGTTCGGCGGACTTCTCTGGGCGATGTTCCGGTTTCGGACGCTCCTTGCCCGGGGCGATCCGTTAATTTGCCGCATTTTTGACCGGGTGGCAAATTGGTTCCGCGCCAATGGTGCCAGATTGCGCGGCTCGCTCTGTGACGGCGTCATCTGGCCGCGTGCGCCGCGCCGCCGGCTGGGCGTGCTGCTGGGTGCAATCGCGGCCAAGCTGATCTCCGCCACGCATTACGTCTGGGCCGGGCTCGCCGTGGACGTGGTGCTCGCGCCCTTCGACTATCTCTTCCTGATGGTCTTTGCCGGGTTTTCGCTCGTGCTCTCGCGCTTCGTCCGGGTGCCGGGTGGCTTCGTCATCGGCTCGGCACTGGCCTTCGACTTGCTCAGCGTGCCCGAGGATCAGGCGCTACTGATGATCCTGTTCAACTGGATGATATCGATCATCGTGGTCGTCGGCGGCGGGCTGATTGTGCTGTGGCAGTCGGGGCTCGACATCCGGCGCGCGCGATTGGAAGCGGAGGCCGCCGATGTCCGCCTCTGATACTGATGCGCCGCGTAGCGAGCGTCATCGCTTCTGGCGCATCGCGGGGGCCGGCGCCGCTTTTCAGGCCGGCAGTGCCGCGATCGATTCGGCGACCATTGTGGCGAGCCTGGTCTTCCACCTGACCGGCAGCGCGCTTGCCGTGGGCTTCGCCAGCGCGGTGCTGCGTCTGGGCTGGCTGCTGCCGCAGCTCGTCGTGGGCTTTCTCGCCGAAAGGACCGAGCTGCGCATGCCGTTTTACGTTTTTGGTGCTTACGGCCGGGCCCTGATGACCGGGCTGATCGCGCTTCTGCTCTGGTTCGGGAGCGGCATGGCTCCGGCAGTGCTGGGACTGGCGTTTCTTGCGCTCTGGACCCTATACGCCTTTGTCAGCGGCGTCGTCGCGGTGCCCTACAACGACATCGTCGGCCGCGCGATCCCGTCCGGTTCGCGCAGCGGGATGCTGGCTTGGCGGTTCTTCGGCGGAGGCGTCTTTGCGCTTGGGGTCGCGGCCTTCGTGCGCCTGACCCTCGACCTCTTGCCCAACCTTCAGGCCTATGCCCTGATCTTCGGCCTCGCCGCCGTCTTGATGATCGTGTCCTCGTCGCTGTTTGCCTCGGCCGGAGAACCGCCAATGACGGCCAGCGCGGCCGCGCGCAAAGTACCGCAGGGCGCGCGGGCCTTCCTGCGCGGCGGTTGGCAGGTGATGAAGAGCGACATCCGGTTCCGCCTTTTTCTCAATTCCCAGTGGCTCGGCGGCGCGACGCTGATGGCGCTGCCCTTCTATGTCATCGCCGCCAATGCGAGCGGCATCACAGCGGC
>JBBKVT010000425.1:0-3818 GCA_037968535.1 Paracoccaceae bacterium | reverse complement strand
GCTGCCACCGCCTTGCCGACAGGGGCGGCGGTGGCCGGGAAACCGAGCTGACGCGCTTGGGCGGCGCTGTCGCGCGCGCCCCAGCGTCCCGAGATCCGGCCGTCCTGGATTTCGAACAGCTCCATCGCCACGAGCTCATAGGCCCGGCCGGTCGGCTTGGTGAAGCCGAGGAACGGACCGGTCCAGCGACCATGCTCTCGGTAGCGCACCGCGACCCGGTCGCCTTCTGCGACCATCTCCTGCGCTTCGAGGCGCATGTTCAGGTCCTCGTGAAGCTGCTTCCAGATGGGCAGGGCGAAGTCGATTCCACCGGCGCCGGTGACGCCCTGAATGCGGGCGTCGGGGGTAAAGAGCGCGAGGAGTCGGGGGAAGTCGCCCGTATTCATCGCCTCGACATAGGCCGCGACAACGGCCTTGTTGATTATGACTTTGGTCATGCTTGCTTTCCGTTCTGCATCCCGCCGCGACCGTCGCGGCAGCTGGCGCTGTATACGGTCCGTCACATCGGTGCAGGAAGCCGTGATGCCGCCGTAGGGGTCTGCGGTATTGCAGAGTCCCGGTCGCAGCGCCGCTGGCCGGCGGAGTGGCACTTGGCTGAGGCAAGCTGCAATCGCACAATTTTGACCGTACTGAATTGGGATAAGCTGGCCGAGACCAAAATTCCGTTGCCGGAAAGGGCGATTGGGAATACCTTGACAAAGGTGGAGAATTGATCCGTACACATTTACCGGTTTGATGCGCTATGCCCGTGTCGTCCCGCCCCGCGAGCCCATTGGCTGATCTTGTCGCATGGCGCAGTCAAAGCGCCAGCCGCGAGCCTAACGCCCTGTTGACGCCCGATCTCGTTGCCTTGGCGCAAAGCGGTGTTCACGTTTCCCTCGGGGTCCGCGGCGCTGATGGCCGTCCGATTGTCGGAATGGGCATAGGATGCCGGATGCGCGCCGACGGGACGATGCGGGTTGTGCTGAGCAGAGCCGCCAACACAAAGGCGCTCGACGCGATCCGGGACGGCAGCGCGGTATCCGTCACTTTCACGGCGGCGCCGGATCACCGTGCATTTCAGGTCAAAGCGACCCGGGCCACAATCTGCGAGGCCAGTTCTGACGACGAACCAGAGATGACGCGCCAATGCGCGGTGTTTCGAGACGGTTTGGTCGAGATTGGTTTTTCCCCCGCTCTCGCGGCAGGATTCAGCGCGTTCGACGCGACCCAGTTACAGGCGATCGAGTTTCGTCCTGAGCGGGTTTTCACTCAAACACCCGGCCCAGGCGCTGGCGCGGAGTTTGTGTCATGACGGAGATCTGCCTTGGTGTGCTTCGTCGGTCACTTGAAGGGGTAGTGGCTTCAGTTCTGGCCACCTGCGACAGCGACGGGGTGCCAAACGTCTCGATGATTAGCCAGGTCCACTATGTTGATCGGGACCGGGTTGCGTTGTCCTACCAGTTCTTTAACAAGACGCGGCGAAATCTGTTGCAGACCCGCCAAGCGTCGGTTCAGATCGTCGATCCCGAGACTTTCGCGCATCACAGGATGGTTCTTGACTACGAAAGGACCCAGACCGCCGGACCGGTCTTTGAAAGCATGAAGGCAAAACTGGCCGGTATCGCCTCGCATCACGGCATGGAGAATGTGTTTCGGCTTCTGGGCGCAGACATTTTTCGAGTCCGCGCGATCGAGGCGGTGTCCGGTCCCACCGTGCCGCTCTCAGTCGAGATCTGGCCGCTGCTGGCCGCCACTCGTCGGACTTGCGCAGCAATGGACGGCTGCGCGGATCTTGAGGAACTGCTCGATTGCGTAACCATTCACCTCAATCAGGATTTCGGCATCTGCCACTCGATGATCCTGATGGTCGACGATCATGCAGACCGGCTATATACCTTGGCCTCCCACGGCTACGCGATCTCGGGAATCGGTTCCGAGGTGGCTTTCGGAGAAGGAGTCATCGGAGTTGCCGCCCGCGAAAACGTGCCGATCCGCATCGGCCATATGACGCGCGAGTATCGCTACAGCGCGGCGGTGAGCGACACCGCCCGGCGGGCGGGGATCGTCGGGGAAGAGCGCCCTGGCATCCCGTTTCCAGGGCTTCCCGCTCCG
Source organism: Paracoccaceae bacterium (assembly GCA_037968535.1). Classification (GTDB taxonomy): domain Bacteria; phylum Pseudomonadota; class Alphaproteobacteria; order Rhodobacterales; family Rhodobacteraceae; genus JAHEAO01. Next base: position 1,724 of record JBBKVT010000425.1, on the reverse strand, counting down.
CGCAGCCAAATGGCGGTGCCGATTTCAGCTGGTGCGCAGGTCTTGGGCGTACTGCTGGTAGAAGCCGAAGAGGTCATGCGTTTCGGCTTTGAAGAAGAGGACGCCCTGTCGCTTGTTGCCGGCCAAATCGCCTCGCGTATCGCACTGATGTGCCGCCAGGACCTTGAGGAAGCCGCCGAGAGTTCTCCAGCCGTCGTTCCACTCTCCGGCGTGATCAATGTTCGCTTTCATCCGTTTGATCAAAGCGTCTTTTTCGGCAACGATTACCTAATCAAGGGTGTTGCTGGCGCGATACTCTGGCGTCTGGTGCGCGAACATGTCGCAACGGGCCGCACAGAGTTTACCCTGCGCGAATTGCGGCTGGATGCTACGCTGCGACTGCCGGCTCATGCGGAGAACCTTGACGCGCGCCTCATTCTTTTGCGCAAGCGGCTGGAGGAAAGAAGTGCGTGCCTGCGAATCGAAAAGGGCGGGCGTGGGCGCTTCCATCTGGTCGTAACCAGCCGGATCACCCTCGAAGAAATAGGCGATCCCGAACGGATCACGGTGGTTTAGGAAGAATTGAGTTTGCTCAGCAACCGAACTGTCGGTTGGACCGTGTGAAAAAGTCCGCCTCGGCAAAACCCAGGCGGACTTCTTGTCGTTTGATGGAGGCGGGCAGGGCAATCCTGAGGTGGATAAGCCAAGCGCCGCTACCAGATCACCATGTTCTTATTGTTCGGCCGAGTGACCGGTGGCAATCCAATGTCGCGCCGAAGCTGGTTCGGGAGACTTTCGAGAATTCGCCGGGTTGAGCGTTGCTTTCGGCGTTCTGCATTCCGGGCCGCGATTGTCGCGATCCAGCGCAGGAAAATCTGCGGAGCTCTGTCAAAGTTGCGGTATTCTCGTGTCGTTGCTGTCAATTGCATGTCGCAATCCTTTCAAGCATGCTTTTTCGTGAAATAGTGGCGGCATCGTCACTGGTTTTTGTACCGGTTCCAAAGCCGCCCTTGAGGCGCGCTCAGGAACTCGAGTCGTCGTAGGCGGCGCCGTTCTTGTGGTGTTCGCAGGTCACCGTGGGATTGAATTGGGCAAAGACCCCGTTCGCGTTCTCGCGGTAAAGCCATACGTGACGGTCGTAGTGCGGCTCGAACCCGTGCGCCTCGTCGATGGCGGTGGCGGGGTCGTCTTGCATCGTGTCAAAAGCTACGCCGTGAAAGGAGGGGGCATCGGTGTTTCCGGCCGCTTCCCAGCCTTTGATGAAGACCAGGTTCTCAACTGCGACCAGTCCCAGCGATCCGTCCGCATGCGGATCGTAGATCAGGATCGATGGCTGGCTGAAGTTGGTGTGGGTGCCGTTGCCGTCCACCTGCGGATTGGGTGGTGCGGTGATCCCAAGCAGGTCAGGGCGAAAGAAGTGGATTCCCATCCCGCCCAGTTCACGCGGCATGTTCATCATACTGGCGGTTTCGCACATGTTCGTAGGTTCGCGGAGATAGCCTTCGGCCAGAGCGACCTTGACATCGCGGAACCGTTCGGTGGCGGCACGCACTTCGGCAAGCGAGAGTTCGCCCGCCTCAGGGGTCGAGGAGGCGTCGATCCGGGCTGAAACCTCAGTCGTCATCTGATGCGCCATGGCACCTGATGCCGCTAGCGCGAGGGCCGACACTGCCAGCGTTTTCAATAATGTAGTCATGTTATGTTTCCTTTGTCTGTTTCAGTCACCGCGAAGTATCCCGATCACC
>JBBKVT010000424.1:0-5648 GCA_037968535.1 Paracoccaceae bacterium | reverse complement strand
ATGGGTAACGAAGATGATCGTCAGACCCAGCCGATGGTGCAGATCGCGGATGTCCAGCTGCATCTGTTCGCGCAACTGCTTGTCCAGAGCCCCAAGAGGTTCATCCAGCAGCAAAACCTTGGGCCGCAGGATCAGCGCGCGGGCCAGCGCGATGCGCTGGCGCTGACCGCCTGACAATTCGTTGGACCGACGCTCGCCATATCCCGGCAGCTTGATCAGTTCGAGTATTTCCTCGACCATCTCATAGCGCTTCGCCCGCGACAGCTTTTGTTTGCGCAAGCCGTAAGCGATATTGTCGCGCACACTCAGATGCGGAAAGATCGCATAGTTCTGAAATACCATGTTGACCGGGCGCAGGTGCGGGGGCACGTCAATCATCGACTGCCCGTCGATCAGAATGTCACCCGAGGATGGTGCCTCGAAGCCGGCAAGCATTCGCAACAGCGTGGTCTTGCCACAGCCCGACGGGCCAAGCAGGGAAAAGAACTCTCCGTGCCCGATTTCGACCGATGCATTGTGCACGGCCTGGAAGCTGCCGAAAAACTTGTCGATGTTGCGTACCGAAATAAACGCGTCTTGCACCATTGCGTCAGTCACCTTTTCACAGAGCTTACGTGGGCACCGCGGTTCATCCACTGGCCTAAGAATACCAGCGTGAACGACACGGCAATGATGATCGATGCCAACGCCAGAATTGACGGAAATTCCTTGGGAAAACGAAGCTGACCCCAGATGTACATCGGCAGCGTTGGCTGAGTTCCACTCAGGAAGAACGCCATAATGAATTCGTCAAGAGACACTGTGAAAGTCAGGATCAGGCTGGCCACGACACCGGGAAATACCATCGGCAGCGTGACCCGCCAGAACGTCCAGAAAGCGTTTTCACCCAGATCGGCAGATGCCTCTTCGATGGATCTGTCGAACCCTTCAAACCTCGGGATCAACGTGGCGACCGAAAATGGCAGGCAGACGATCATGTGGCCCATCGCCACCGTGTACAGCGACAGCGGCACGCCCATCTGGCTAAACAAGATCAGAAGCGCCACGCCGAAAATGATCAGCGGAATGACAAGCGGCAACATGATGAAACCAACCGCCGGCGCGCGCCCCGGAAATCGGTAGCGGGTGATAGCCTTGGCAGCGAAAATGCCAATCGTCGTCGATAGAATTGATACACTGACCCCCACCTTCAAGCTGTTCATCAGCGCATTCCAGACCGGTTCGCGGTGGAACAGTTCACCGTACCATTGCCAGGTGAAGCCGGTCAGCGGGAATTTGACATAGATCGAGTCGTTGAAGCTGAAGAGCGGAAGGAACAGCACCGGCATGTAAAGCACGAGCAGGAAGACAATCGCATATATGCGCAGCGACCGGCTCGGTTCATTGAAACGACGTTTAGACATTACGAAATCCGCCTTCTGACAAGCATGGTCAGCAGGACGAAGATCGCGCTGATTACCGCGATGCACAGCATCAACACAATCGAAAGAGTTGCGCCCATCGGCCAGTTATTGATCGAGCCGAACTGCTTCTGGATCAGGTTGCCGATCATTGCGCCGTCTGGCCCGCCCAACAGTGCTGGAGTGATGTAGTCGCCTGTGGTGGGAATGAAAATAAGCAGGCTGGCCGAAATCACGCCTGGCAGGGACAATGGCAAGGTTATCCGCAGAAACCGGGCCACCGGACCATCGCCCAGGTCGGTGGCCGCCTCAAGCAGCGACTTGTCGATTTTTTCAAGGGACACGTAGAGTGGCAGAATGGCAAATGCCGCCCAGGCATGGGCCAGGGTGATGACCACTGCAGACTGGCTGTAAAGCAGAAATTCAAGCGGCGATTCAATTAGACCCACCGACATCAATCCGGAATTGATCACGCCTTCATAGCCCAGCACCACCTTCCAAGCGAATACGCGCAAAAGGTAACTGGTCCAGAAGGGTAAAGTGATGAAGATTAGCCAGATCATCTTGTGGCGATGCACGTGGAACGCGACATAATAGGCCATCGGATAGCACAGGATGACCGTCGCAATGGTGACAGACCCTGATATCAATATCGACCGTTCCAGCAGGGCGCCGTAGACCGGGCGCTCGAGCACCTGCCGATAGTTGTTCAGGGTCAGTGTGGTGTCGAATCCAAACCCTTCAGAGGTCCAGAAACTCATCACCAGCAAAATGCCGAACGGCAGCAAAAGCGCCAGAACCATGATCACTAATGCCGGCGACAGCAACGCCAGCCCACGCGCCGCTTCGGACCGGTCCAGCAGTCGCAGGAACCGGTTACGCCCCGGCGTTCTCCCTTGTTGAATAGTGCTTGCTATGGACGCCGACTTTGTCATTTTTTGTAGTCACCCTGCCCATATCTCAATAACGTGCCGACCCTTGCCAGCCCCTAAAGTGTGGCAAAGCGCAATCCCTGCGCCTCGGATCAAGTCCGGGGCGCAGAAGTGTCGCAACCAGTTGTTTTTCAGAAGCCCGCTTTGATTTCCTCGAACAGCGCGTTCATCTTGCTTTCCCATTCCTGCGACTGGGGAACCTGGAAATGCCCTGCATTCAGGATTTCGACCGGGTTCGAACTAAGACCTAACCCTTGCAGCGTCGCATCATCGAACGCCTCGAAAGCCTTCTTGTTAGAATGTCCATAGCCATAGTCGTTGATCATGAACTTGCCCGCCTCCACGCTCAGCAGCGAGTCGATCACGTCATGGGCCCGCTCGAGCTTCGGTGCATCTTTATGAATCATGACACCGCACACCCAGGTCAGCGCGCCTTCTTTGGGCTTGGCAAACTTCACCGGCACGCCTTCTGACTTCAACTGAACGGCTGACGAATTCCACGTCATGGCCGCCACCATTTCGCCCGAGGCGAGCGCCTGTTCAAGCGTGGTGGTGTCATCCGTATAAAGCCGCATCAGCGGGCGTTGTGCGCGCATCGCTGCCGCAATCTTTTCGAAGGCTTCGGGTGTGTCGATATTCTTGAAGTCGACCCCCGCCTTGATCGCCCCGCACCACCAGGCGTCACCGCCCGAAGCCAAGCTTCCAAGACGGCCTTTGTAGCGTTCATCCCAGAGCATGTCCCAGGTTTCCTCGCCTTCGAGCTCGAACATGTCGGTACGATATGTGACTGAGGTCTGACCCCAGTCAAAGGGTGCCATCCAGACGTTGTCACCTGCGGCGTCATTACCGGGAAGATCGACAAGTTCTGGGATTACATCGCCCCAGTTGGACAGCCGGTCCACCTGGATGGGTTGGAAAAGATCACTGGCGATCCAGCGTGGCAGCGCCTGATTGCAGGGATGCGAGACATCAACCACGTAACCCCCGCGCATCTTGGTCAGCGCCTCCTCTGATCCGCCGAAAACCGCAAAGTTTGGCAACGCGCCGTGCTTTTCCTTGTAAGCGCCGAACAGTTCGGGAATGTCGTAACCGCCCCAAGTAAAAAATGTCGCCTCATCCTCGGCTGCGGCCAGCGCCCGTCGCCCGGCCATCGGCACCGCTACCATTCCGACACCTGCCGCAAGCAGCGAACGTGAAAAAGCGCGGCGGCTCAATTTACCTTCCCGCACTGCACCTAATTGATCAAGAACATCCATTTGTGTTTCCTCCCATTTTCTGACCCGCGACTGGTTTGCCAAGACAATCCCAACCCCACTTTTGGTCAGCCGCGGTTCGCGGCCAGTCATCCAGTGCTCCCGCTGAACGATCATTCAATGGATGGACCAACTGTGCATTTCAGTCAACGCTCAATATCCTTTTTCTGATTAATCCGGTAACAAATGCTGAAAACGCCGCGTCTCACGACGCCGAATTACATCCAACATGCTATTACAAAACCATAATATCGCCAGACGTGCGTGTTTTCTTATAACGTGGCAGGTCCGACTGAAGTCAGATGTTCAGACCGACCCGGATGGTTTTCAACTCTGGTCAACGCCGGGGCCCAGGACACTAGTAACCGAGAGCTAAGAAAAGAACCCGTCCTTCATGCGGTAATACATCATTGTCGGCCCCAGGAACCACGGGACGCCGTTGTAAAGCGGCGCAGTCCTGAAGGGCACATTCTCAAGCGCGATGTTCACCGGCTGCCCTGCGATCCGCCGCCCGATCAGATGACCATAATACAGCGAATTCGCCACACCAGAGCCACTGTAGCCCATGCAATAATGAATACCATCATGGCATCCGACATGTGGCATCCGATCAAATGTGAATCCGACCAGACCCGACCAGAAATGCGAGAACCCAATATCTGAAAGCTGCGGGTAGATGTCTAGCATCATGGATCGCAGCCGGGGCGCACAACTGGCTGGGTTGGCGTTGAACAACCCTGCACGCCCCCCAAACAGCAGGCGCTTTCCGTCTGGAGAATATCGATAATATACAACGACCTTGCGCGTATCAACCACATTGCGCCGATTGGGGATGAGCGAGGTTTGCAGATCCTCGGGCAGCTCCTCGGTCGCCAATATATGGCTGGTGATCGGAATGATGCGCCGCCGGGCCCAGGGAAATACCTTGTCGGTGTAGCCGTTGGTGGCAACCAGGACGTTCCGCGACGCAACAACCCGTTGTTTGGTCTCTACGTGAAACCCATTGCCCTTACGCGAAATCGCCTCTGCCGGGCATTCTGTCACGATATGCACACCAGCGTTCAGACAGGCACGAACCAGCGCGGCAAAAAGTTTCGTCGGGTGAAGCGAGGCAAAATCGGTATTGACCAGACCGCCAAAATAGCGATCCGTGCCGACTTCATCATGCAGGTTGGGTTTTTCGACAATTTTCAGGTTCGTCCGTCCAGCCTGAGCCGCCTCGTCGGCCTGACGCTTAAGAACGTCGAACTGTCTTTGCGTATGTGCGCCGCAGAACCGGCCGTTTTTTTGATGGCTTTCCGGCACGCCCAGCTCGTCTGCCAGCGTCTCGGCAAATGCGATGGCCTTGGTGGCGTCATCATAGATCTTGCCCGTGATCTCCGTGCCAAGACGTTTGGCTAGCTGCGCACGCGACGATTTCATCCCATCCGATATCTGGCCGCCATTTCGGCTGGAAGCACCGTCACCAAGTGCGCCCTTCTCCAAAACCGCAACGCTCAACCCGCTTTTCGCGGCCACAAGAGCCGCAGAAAGTCCGGTAAAACCCGCACCGACGATCACCAGATCGACACTTGCCGGCGGCGCAGTTTCCACTTGTGGAAAGTTCATGCCTTCCCACCAAAACGGGATTCTTTTTATACTGTCCAGAAACATGCGTGCGTCCCCCGTTCAACCAGTGTTGCCGACAATACCGATCAGATCAGCAAATCGGTGTCACATTCAAGCGTGCATACATAGGCATTGAAAAATCCCTGTGTTGGCAACCTGTGGCCCGCGGCTCGCACGCAATGGCTGCTGTTGCCTCCTCTCGCAATTCCACTCTTGTTTTGCGTGAAACCCGTTGCAAGGAGGTGGAACAAGAGGAGACGCCCTCGGCAAGTTTATTGAGACGACCCTGAGTATCAAAATTCAAAACGCTCTTCAGCTTTGCAATATCCATGTAACCGCCGAATGGCCGACGGAGAGCAACATGGGGCGACTTCATGTTACACACACTGCGCACACGATTCCAACAAACGATTGGAAATTAAACATAAACCCGTGCATTCCCTTACGGGAGCAAC
>JBBKVT010000423.1:0-2893 GCA_037968535.1 Paracoccaceae bacterium | reverse complement strand
GGAGGCAGGTGGCCCATCGTTTGCGCTCATCCATCCGCGAGCCTCGAAAAAATCTCGATTAATAAACGTGACCCTCATGATTTTTCGACACATTGCTGAAGCGCAATCGCCAAGGAACGTTGATCATAGGGTTTGACCAAACCGGTTATGGGGCGCCCCAATTTGCTGCCCGCTATATGTTCACGCAGAGCAGCACCCGAGGCGATTATCACCGCGATGTCTGGATGGGTTTCTGAAACGCGGCGCACCAGATCCATGCCATGCCCGTCAGGAAGGCCAAGGTCAGTGAGCATCACCTGCAAGGCCTCACTACTCAGCAATGCTGAGGCTTCCGCTATCGTGCCGGCTTCGACAACCTCATGGCCCAAATCGGCCAGCATTTCCGCAGTCGCCATACGGATTAGGACGTCGTCTTCCACCAGCAGCACGCGCGCCCCCCTGCAGGGCAGATCGCATCCGTTGACCACATCGCCGTTCATCCCCTGCGGGCGTTCCTGCGGCACCGGCGCCGAGCGTCGCTCGAGTATTTCGGAGATCTTCTGGGCCAAGCGTTCACGCGTATAGGGCTTGCTGAGCAGGTCCACACCGTCGTCCAGCCGTCCGGCATGGACAATCGCGTTCTGTGTATAGCCCGACGTGAAAAGAACCCTGATACCGGGCAGTCGCTCCTTGGCCTTGCGGGCAAGATCGGGGCTGCGCAGCCTGCCGGGCATGACCACGTCGGTGAACAGGACATCGATCTTCACGCCGCTGTTCACGATGGCCAGTGCGCTGTCGGCACTTTCAGCGGTCAGAACAGAATAGCCGAGATCGCGTAACAGATCGACGGCGGTTTCGCGCACCGCATGATCGTCCTCGACGATGAGCACGATCTCTCCATGCCCCTTGGGCGTCTCCGTTCCGGGCAGCACCTGCAGCATGTCTTCCTCTCTTCGCGTTTTCGGCAGATAGACCCGAACCGTGGTGCCATGGCCTTCTTCGCTGTAGATTTTGACGTGACCGCCCGATTGCTTGATGAAACCATACACCATGCTGAGGCCCAGCCCGGTGCCCTGTCCGGTCGCCTTCGTCGTGAAGAACGGGTCAAAGACCTTCTCGATGATGTCCTGAGAAATACCGCTTCCTGTATCGGTGATGGCCAGCATCACATATTGCCCGGGCACGACATGCGGGTGCGCCTCGGCATAGGCATCGTCGAGCGAAGCGTTGCCCGCCTCGATGGTAAGTTTGCCGCAGTGGTTCATCGCATCGCGCGCATTGATAGCCAGATTGAGGATGGCGTTTTCCAGCTGGACCGGATCGACGAGGCAATTCCACAGCCCGCCGGCAATGACCGTCTCAATCTCGATCGCTTCTCCCAGGGTCTGTCGCAGCATATCATCCATCCCGCGCAAAAGTCGGCCGACGTTCTTCGGTTTGGGTTCGAGGGGTTGCTGACGGCTAAAGGCCAGTAGTTGCGCGGTCAGGTTTGCGCCTCGCGATACGCCGGTCATCGCGTTCTCGGCAAACTTTCTCTTCGGGTCGCCACCCGAAAGTTCCTTAAGCAACAACTGAATGTTGCTGCCGATCACCTGCAGGAGGTTGTTGAAATCATGCGCCACACCGCCGGTCAATTGACCCACCGCCTCCATCTTCTGCGACTGGACCAGCTGCGCCTCGAGGCGGTCGCGCTCGGCCATCGCCTCTTCGACCCGGGCCTTCAGCGCGTTGCTGAATTCGATTTCGGCGTTCCGAGCCTTCAATTCCTCGGTGATGTCCCGCGCTTCAATGACTGTCCCAATGGTCTTTCCGCTTTCGTCCTTCATGGGGGAGGCCGTGAACCCCACGGGGTAGAAGCTTCCATCCTTGTGGACAAAAGTCTCTTCGCCCTCGACCTGGTGGTCCTCGGGAAAGGCGCGATCAATCTCGCATTCCTCGATGGGAAAATGCCGTCCGTCCGGGTGGGTGTGATGGATGACATCATGAAGGGGCCGGCCCTGAGTTTCCTCAAACCTGTAGCCTGTGAACGTTTCGGCGGCCTTGTTCATAAACACGCAATGTTGCCGCTCATCCATCATGAAGATCGCCATGGTGGTGTTGCTCAGGATGGCGTCCAGCCGCGTTGACGCCTTCGTCAGGGCCGCTGCTGTCTCCTTCTGGTTCGTGATGTCCTGGATGGCCGCGTAGAATACGCTCTCACCGTCCGTGGAAATCAGCTGCAAGTGGACCCAGACGTCGTAGCGTGAGCCATCTTTTCTCTGGTGAAATGTCTCGAATTCCAGCCCGGAGCGGTCCCCCTTGAGGAGAGGATCAACCAACTGAAGAAATTCCTGCTGTGATATCGAGGGCTTAAGGTCCCATGGGGTCTTGGCCCGAAGCTCTTCCATGGTGAACCCAAGGTTGTCACGAGCTCCCCGGTTAACCAGAGAGAACCTAAAGTCGTCCACCGAGAAGACGTAAACTTCGCTGACAGCATCTTCGACGATACGCCCCAGCCGGTCGCTCGTCATGTCCACCACGTTTTGCACCATAGCCCTCGCTTTTGATCACCTATGACCTGAGCATTGCGCCCTCTCCAACCCACAGAGTGCGCATAGATTAGCTTTCTAAAGGACGGCGGCCAGCACAAATGTCGATTTTTCATCCCCCTATGTAAGAATCCAGCAGCGGCGAAGTCGTGCTGCCTTCCGTGCCGAAGGCTGACTTGCTGCGGAGCGGACATTCGCTGCAGACAGCACTAAAGTCTGCTTTGGGCCGGAAGTTACTATTTCTCCCAACCTGGCGAAGGGCAGCTCTGTCCGGCGGGCTCAACTGGTCGACGCAACACATGCATTGAAACGCTCTGCGGGAGTTTCGTATCCCAGCGTCTTTCGAGGTCGTTCGTTGAGCTGTCTGGCGACAGCACTCAGCTTTG
>JBBKVT010000422.1:0-2854 GCA_037968535.1 Paracoccaceae bacterium | reverse complement strand
GCCTGACCGCGGTTGATGGCCGGGAAGCCGCAGCGCGGCGTCGGGGAGCAAATCGAGAGTCCGGTCAGGTGCAGGTTTCTCGGACGCCACGCGCGACGTTTGGGTGACGCGGAGCATCGCTTGGCGTCGGAGAAGCGCTCAAGCGGGAAATCGCGGGGTTGGGCTTGGTGGAACTTCGTGGTTATGGGGATTTGAGGGTGACGCGTGCCTTGGCTTTGCTCTTTCGCACGAGAGGCTTGGCGCTTTTGGGGGCGACGTGAGCAGGCGTTTCGCGGGTTTTTGGCCGATTTGTGTTTTGCACCTCGGAGTCTGGCGTCTGTTGCGCGGTCGTTAAATGGATTGGCGCATAGGCATGGGACCGCAGGCGGTGGGCAGGACGGCTGAGGTTGCAATCCTCGATCTGCGGCGCACGTGTCATGCAGCGGTCCTCGCTTTTGTTGGCGGTGCTCTGGGATGTTGCGCGGGCGCGATTGTGTCAATGATGATCAGTTGGCCACCGCAACATGGACAAGGCAGTGCCAAGACATGGGGCTCGTCAATTTTGCCGGGGCTGTCGTCATCACCGCGTTCCTGGCCCGGCGTATTGGCCCCGAGCAAGCGCCTGATCCTGGCTATATTGGCCGCGCGGTTTCCATTGCCGTAGAAGCCGTAGTGGCGGATGCGGTGCTGGCCTTTTGGCAGAACATGGATCAGGAACCGGCGGATGAACTCGTCCGTGGCCAAGGTCATGGTGGTGTGGCGGCCTGCGCCTTTGACGCGGTAATTTTTGACGCGGAAGGTGACGCCCTGATCGCCCATGCGGATCAATCGGCTGTTGGAGATCGCAACTCTGTGGGTGTACCGCGACAGATAGGCCAGCACAGCTTTGGGTCCAGCAAAGGGTTCCTTGGCGTAGACGACCCAGTCGATTTTGCGCAGGGGTTCGAGGAAATCGTCGAAGACGGTCTTGTCGACGAGGTCCACGTGATCGCCGAAGAATTGCAGTTTCCCCGAGTTGTGCAGCTTGGCCAGCCCTTCCAAAATGAGCCGCCGGTACAAACGGGACAGAACCCGGACGGACAGGAAGAAGTTCTTGCGGCAGGCGATCCATTCCGAGCCATCTGTGGACAGGCCCCCGCCCGGCACGATCATGTGGACGTGCGGGTGATGGGTCATCGCAGACCCCCAGGTGTGCAGCACCGATGTGATCCCAATCCGGGCACCGAGGTGCTTCGGATCAGCGGCAATCTTGATCACCGTGTCAGCACTTACCCGCATCAGCATATTGTAGATCTCGCGCTTGTTTTGATGCGCGATGTCAGCAATGGGTTTTGGCAGGGTGAAAACCAGATGGAAATATCGCACCGGCAGCAGTTCTGCTTCCCGAGCGGATAGCCAGGCTTTTGCGGCTCCTGACTGACACTTGGGACAGTGACGGTTACGGCAAGAGTTGTAGGAGATGTGCTCGTGTTTACAGTTGTCGCACCGTGCCACATGCCCGCCGAGCGCGGCCGTGCGGCATCGCTCGATCGCGCTCATGACCTTCAACTGGGTCAGGCTGATGTGCCCTGCGTTTGCCGCACGCCAGGCAGCACCATGGGTGCTGAGAATATCCGCGACCTCCAGCAATGGATTGGACATGGCAGCCTATGAAGGTCTGGCCTTGCCCTTCTTGCGCTTGGTTTGGTTCAGGTCGTCCAGCGGACTGTCCACCGCCGCGATCATACCGGTGGCCACGCTGGCATAGCGCGCCGTGGTCGTGAGTTTGGTGTGCCCAAGCAGCGCCTGAATGACCCTGATATCCACGCCGCGTTCCAGCAGGTGGGTGGCAAAACTATGCCTTAACGTGTGCAGCGTGACCGGTTTTGTGATCCCGGCTTCCCGCGCTGTCTCCTTAAATAGTCGGGAAATCTGCCGGGCCGAGAGGTGCTTGCCACTATAGCCGGGAAAGAGGACTCGCTCGGGCGCTGGCACATCCTTGTCCTGATCGGTGGGCCGCTCTCTCCACCAGTCGCGCAGCAGGTCCAGAATGTCCGACGGCAGCATCACGTTGCGGTCCTTACGGCCCTTGGCTTGGACAATCCGGATGATCTCTTGAGCGCTATCGATATCACCAACCTTCAGCCGAACGACCTCGCCTGCACGCATCCCGCACCCATAAGCGAGCGACAACATCACGCGCGCCTTCAGGCTCGGAGCCATGGCCAGGATGCGCTTGATCTCTTTTTTGCTCAGCACCAGCGGAACCTTGACCGGTTCCTTCAGGTGAAAGATCTCAGCCACCAAATCGTGCCGCCGCAGGGTCACCCGGAACAGGAACTTCACCCCGGTCATCGTTTGGTTCCGGGTGCAGATGCTGGTGCCGCTTTCAATTAGATGCTGCTGGAAATACTTCACATCATCTGGCGTCGCCGTCTCTGGCGAGCGCCCCAGCCAAGCCGCCAAACGCTTGCAGGCGCGCAGGTGACTTGTCTGAGATGCAGGGCCGAGATTGCGCGCTGTCATGTCCGAAATCATGCGGGCGCGAAGCGGTGTAATTGGTGTAGAATGCTGAATGTTCATCGGGAAACCCTCTGTCAATCGAGGCAAAATCACCTCGACCAACAGCACACACCCAACATCCAAAACCGCGCAACAAATCCCGGTTCAACGCAACACCCGCCACAAGCGCCCCTATCGCGGAGCGATTTAGTGCTAGAGCCCTTGTTGAACAATGATGTATTATCAACCAATGTCTGCTATTTGCGTCTGGTCGCGGTCTCTTGCCATTCCAGAAAAGCGTTGAGCAATTGCTGTTGGGTACTGATGCGCAATTTTGCATATGCATTTCTTCTGTGGGTTTTGACAGTTGGCAGTGCGATGCCCAGTGTCAGGC
>JBBKVT010000421.1:0-4324 GCA_037968535.1 Paracoccaceae bacterium | reverse complement strand
AAAATGCCTCTAAGCGCTCTTTCGCAGCGGTTCCTGCTTGCGTCCGGTGCTTTTCAGATACGCCAGCAAGCGACGTTCCGCCAAAACAAGGCCGGCGATCCGTTCCGGGGGCGGTAGGTCGGGATGGGACTCGGTCAACGCGATCACGTCGGGATGGATGTAGCTTTTTCGCGCGATTGTCGGGGTGTTGTGCAGTCTCTTGGCGGCCGCTTCAGCCATCTTTTTGATCGTTGGTTTGTCTTGCTCAATCGCCACAGTGAACGCCGCAACGGTTCCGGCCCAGGTTCGAAATGTCTTGGCCGAAAACCCATCGGACCCGCCGGCGTCACAGAGATACTCGTTCAGGGTGGTGGAACTGACGCAATGGGGTGTGCCTTCGTCATCGATCCAGCTCAGCAACTCTGCGCCGGGAAGGTGGCGGATCTTTTCGAGTATCTTCATCAGGCTCGAATCTGCCAACTGCCGTCGAACCCGTTTGCCGCCCTTGCTTTTGAATGAAAGACGGATTCCACCGTCACTGAAACGGACGTGTCGCCGTTTCAGGGTCAGCGCACCATAGCTGTCGTTCTCGCGGGCATAGAAGGTGTTGCCGACGCGAAGAGAAAGCCGGTCGATCAGTTTGACGGCAGCCGCGATCGCAAACCTCTCTTGGCCGGGATCAAGCGTCAGATCGCGGTGCACCCGGCGGCGGATTGCCGGCAACGCTGCCCCAAACTCTACCAGTGAGGCAAACTTGGTCTCTGACTGCGCCTCGGACCACAGCGGATGATACCTGTATTGCTTGCGCCCCCGCGCATCAAAGCCGGTGGCCAGCAGACGGGCATTTGGCAAGGGCGCGATCCAGACATTTTCATAGGCCGGCGGAATCGCCAACGCATCGATACGGTCGCGTTCGGGGCCTGCCGGGACACGGCTTCCATCGGGCGCAATATAGGAAAACCCGCGCCCGCGTCGTTCACGCCGGATGCCGGGGCGAGAGTCTGGAAAATACTGAAGACTTCCGTGCGATGACATTGTCTATGATCCCGATGCCACTCTGGCTCGCTGCCCGCGCGTGGACATTGGCGTCGGAACGTATCAGGTCGGCATCCGGTTCCACCATGCGGATGACAGGCGTTCAGCGCATGTCACGTGAACGATGGCACCGGCAGGACTTATTCAGACTACAGATCCCGCGCCACGGCCTGAAGCCGCTGGAATGCCTTGAACCGCGCGTCCTGCGTCTTCCTGATCGTGCCCACGGCCGGCGTGTAGGTTGTCTTCGGCGATGACATTGCGGCCATCGCCGCCCGCATGTCGGCAAAGCCGCCGCCCGCGACCGCGCCAAGAATTGCGGCGCCCAAGAGGACCGGTTCGTCGGCGCGGGTCGCAATGACCGGGACGCCGGCAGTGTCGGCCAACAACTGGCGGACCAAATCCTGTTGCCCGGCGCCACCGCTGATCATGATGCGCTTGATCGGCGCGCCGTTTTCGGCCTGCGTGGCGATGATCTGGCGCAATCCGTAGCCAATGCCGCAAAGTCCCGCGATATAGAGCGCGACGAGGCTGTCGATGTCGCTTTCCATGCCAAGTCCGGCAATTACGGCGCGCGCATGCGGATCCGCGAACGGGGCGCGGTTGCCCAGGAATTCCGGAACAACATGCAGGCCATCGGCCAGTTGCACTGCGTCCGAAAGCGTCGCCACCTTCTGTTGCGCCAGATCGGCGAGCCAGACGGGAAGCGACTTGCCCTCGGCACTGGCCTTCTGCCGGGCGTCGCCCGCCGCCGGGTGCATCGAAAGCAGATGCGCAATCGCGGCGCCGGCAGCGGATTGCCCGCCCTCATTCAGCCAGGCGTCGGGCAGCATCGCGGAATAATACGGCCCCCAGACACCGGGCACGAAGGCCGGTTTCCGGGTGGTTGTCATCGTGCAGGACGAGGTGCCGAACACATAGGCCATGCACTCGGTCGGGTCGCCGTCCTCGCCCATCGCGCCAACGGTCCCAACGCCGCCCGAATGAGCGTCGATCAGGCCCGCCCCGACCGGCGTGCCCGCAATAAGACCCAGATCTGTCGCAGCGGCGGTTGAAAGCCCCTGCCCCAGCGGGCTGCCGGGCTCAACGACCTCTTTACCGATGCGGGCGAAGCCCTCGTCTGCAAGCGTGCCCAAACCGATGGTCTGAAAGTAACTTTCGTCCCACCGATTTTCATGGCCAAGATACGTCCATTTGCACGTCACCGTGCAGATCGAGCGTGCAAGACTGCCCGTTGCCCGCCATGTGAGGAAATCGGTGAGATCGAAGAACTGCCAGGCAGCGGCGAAAACCTGTGGCCGGTGCTCGGACAACCACAACAGCTTGGGCGTTTCCATCTCGGGCGAAATCACGCCGCCGACATATTTTAGCACCGAATGGCCCGTGGCGTTGATGCGCGTTGCCTGGTCCACGGCGCGGTGATCCATCCAGACGATGATATCGCGGATTGGATCTTCGGACGGACCAACTGGCAGCGACGCACCGTCCGGCCCCAATACGACCATAGAACAGGTGGCATCGAAACCGACGCCCGCAACCTGCCCCGCATCGACCCCGGCCTGCGCCAGGGCAGCGCGGGTCGCGCTGCAGACCGCCTGCCAGATTTCGACGCTGGATTGCTCGACTATTCCGCCCTTTTCACGGTAGAGCGTGATGTCAGTCTTGCCCGAGCCAAGCATCGTTCCAGCCGCGTCAAATACCCCGGCGCGCGCACTGCCGGTGCCCACGTCGATGCCAATGTAGCAAGCCTGCTTCGCCATGGCCCCGCCCATGCCTAAAGGTCCACGCTGTTTGGCAAGATCACCAGATCGCGAACCACAACGCCCTTGGGCCGCGTCAGCATGAAGATGACGGCATCGGCCACTTCTTTGGGCTGCATCAGGCTGCCGCTGGCCAAAGCCTCGTCCATCTTGGCCTTTGGCCAATCGTCCAGCAAGGCGGTGACGACGGGACCCGGCAAAACCGCGCCAACGCGGATACCGTGCGGGGCGACCTGGCGGCGAACCGTGTGCACGAACGCCTGGACCGCGAACTTCGAGGCCGTGTAGATCGGTTCCCACACCACCGGGACGACCCCGGCGACGGAACTGGTGGCGATGATGTCGCCGCTTTTTTGCGCCACCATATGCGGCAGAACGGCCTGGATTGTGCGGAACGTCGCGTTGATGTTGAGGTTGAGCACGCGGTCCCAGACGTCCGGATCACCCTCGACGACGTTGCCGCCGATATAGGCGCCTGCGTTGGCGTGAAAAATGTCGAGCCCGCCCGCCGTTTCAAGAATGGCGGGCATCATCCCGGCCACGCTTGCCGGATCCAGAAGGTCGACCACCAACGGAATAGCACTCGGGCCCAGTTCATCGCATAGCGCGACAAGCCGGTCTTTGGCACGGTCGATCAGCACGACCGTCGCGCCGGCATCCAGCATCGCCTTCGCGCAAGCCAGACCAATCCCCGAGGCCGCACCCGTGACGGCGGCGACCTTGCCGTTCAATTGCGAAGTCATCTGGTTCCCCTTGACTGGCAGTGATCAGGCGCGGCCATGCGACACACGGGACTGACGCGCGAGGCTGTCGACGATGACCGCAATCGCCAGCACGCCACCGGTGATCATGTAGCGCAGTGACGACGACAGATTCAGCAGTGTCAGACCGTTCGCAATGGACTGGATCACAATGATGCCCAGCAGCGCGGAATAGGCGGACCCTCGTCCGCCAAACAGGCTGGTGCCGCCAATGACCGCCGCCGCGATGGCGTTCAGGTTCACATCGCCGGTGCCGGCCTGCTGGCTGGACGAGGCAAGTCGCGCCGAAGACAGCACGCCGCCGAGTGCCGCGAACATGGCGCAGGTGACGAAGGCGCTGGCGTAGATCCGCTTGACGTTGATGCCGGCGCGGCGCGCTGCCTCTGCATTGCCGCCCACCGCGATCATCGAGCGGCCCCATTTGGTGCGGGTGAACATGTAATTCATGATCACCACAAGTGCGACGAACAGGCCGAACATCCACGGCACGCCGCGTCCGAGGTTCAGGTAGAAAACGATCGCGATCAGCCCAAGGCTGATGACAACCGACTTGACGACAAGCCCGCCAGTGCTGCCCGCCGACAGGTTGGCCGCACGGCGCTGCGCATTGGTGCGCAGTCCGGCAATCAGAACAATCACGCCAGGGATTGCCGCAAGGCTGAAAGACAGCCAGTCGGGCATGATCATCAACTGCCCGAAACTGACGAAACCCGATCCGTAGGGCAGGTTGATCGACCCGGTCGAGCCCAGCATGTAAAGTTGCAGGCCCAGCAGCGCCAGCAGACCGGC
>JBBKVT010000420.1:0-5382 GCA_037968535.1 Paracoccaceae bacterium | reverse complement strand
AGACCGGCAGCACGACGTTCCGCCCACCGTACTCGCCGGTCTCGATCGCGGCACTGGGCGCGGGCGGCCATGGCCACGGCTTTGCGCCGGAACGCTTCACGACCTCGCACAATGCCACGACAGAGCGCGGTGCGCCAATGATCGAGGCGGGCCTGTGGTTCCGCCCGTCGTTCTTCCCGCGTCCCGGTGAAAAGACCTGGCGACAGTCGTGCGACCGAGAGGTCAACATGGTGCGCCAGTCGGTCGGGGTTTGCGATGTCTCGACCCTTGGCAAGATCGACATCCAGGGCAAGGACGCCGCGGAATTCCTTGATTTCGTTTATACAAACACGTTCTCGACCCTCAAGGTCGGGCGCGTCCGGTACGGGCTGATGCTGCGCGAGGATGGCTTCGTGATGGATGACGGCACGACCGCGCGGCTGGGCCAGACCCACTTCGTGACCACCACCACGACGGCCGCAGCCGGGGCGGTGATGAAGCATCTGGAATTCGTGCATCAATGCCACAAACCAGATCTCGACGTCCAGTTGATCTCGGTCACCGAACAATGGGCGCAATTCGCCGTCGCCGGTCCGAAATCGCGGGAACTGCTGAACGCACTGCTGGACAAGCCCGTCGATGACGACAACTTTTCGTTCATGGCCTGCGGCGAGTTCGACATCATGGGAACCGCCGGGCGCCTGTTCCGGATCTCGTTCTCGGGCGAACATGCCTACGAGGTTGCCGTGCCCGCCCGCTATGGCGACAGCCTGTTCCGGCTGCTGGTCACGCATGCTGAAACGCTGGGCGGCGGTGCCTACGGGATGGAGGCGCTGAACGTGCTGCGGATCGAGAAGGGCCATATCACGCATTCCGAGATTCACGGCCGCACCACCGCCTTCGACATCGGGTTCGAGCGGATGGTTTCCGCCAAGAAGGACTGCATTGGCAAGACGATGGCGGCCCGTCCCGGTCTGACGGGGCCGGAGCGCGAGCAGCTTGTCGGGCTGCGGCCCGTGGGGGCAGTCAAGCAGCTTAGCGCCGGGGCGCATCTGTTCGAACCGGGCGCAGAGCCGGTGCGCACCAACGATCTGGGCTATGTCACCTCGGTCGGCTACTCGCCGACGCTTGGCCATTTCCTGGGGCTCGGGTTCCTGCAAAATGGCCGCGCCCGGCATGGCGAACGGATCCGCGTGGTCGATCACCTGCGCGGCCTCGACGTGCTCTGCGAAGTGACCGACCCGGTCAGTGTCGATCCGGACGGAGGGCGGCTACGTGGCTAACCTGATTGCCAGAACCCCGTGCGAGGGCCTGCTGCCGGTGACGGCGGGCACCTGCACGCTGACCGAGATCACACCTGCGGCGACTACTTCGGTGATGCCGGCGCGGGGCCGGGCAGGGGCGGTGTCGGACGCGCTGAAAAAGGCCATCGGGCTGACATTCCCCGCACCCAACCGCGCGACCGGCAAAGACGGCAACCGGCTGGTCTGGTCGGGCGCCGGACAGGCCCTGCTGCTGGGTGCGGCACCCGCCGCACTTCCGGGGGCGGCGCTGACCGACCAGTCCGACGCCTGGGCGGTGATGCGGCTCGACGGTGCGGCGGCAGAGGCGGTGCTGGCCCGGCTGGTGCCCGTTGACCTGCGTGCGGCGACCTTCAAGCGCGGCCACACCGCGCGGACCATGCTCTTTCATATGACCTGTTCGATCTCCCGCGTCGGGGCGACCAGCTTTGACATCATGGTGTTTCGCTCGATGGCATCCACGGCGGTGCACGAACTGCATGTCGCGATGAAATCGGTCGCCGCGCAAGCCTAGCCACCCTGCAACCCAAACCCCGCCCGCCGCGCGGGCCGCACACCGAAGCCGCAGCCCCAAAGCCTCAGCCGGTGCTGGACTCTGCGCCTGCGCGGGGGGATATTGGCGACATGAGTCTGCCTCCCGGTTTCCTGGATGAACTGCGCACCCGCACCAGCCTTTCGCAGGTGGTCGGGCGCAAGGTGATGTGGGACCAGCGCAAGTCCAATCAGGGCAAGGGCGACATGTGGGCGCCCTGTCCGTTCCACCAGGAAAAGACCGCGTCTTTTCATGTCGATGACCGGCAGGGGTTTTACTATTGCTTCGGCTGCCACGCCAAGGGCGATGCGATTTCCTTCATCCGCGAGACCGAGAATGTCGGCTTCATGGAAGCGATCGAGATTCTTGCCCGCGAGGCCGGACTACAGGTGCCCGACCGCGACCCCAAGGCGCAGGAAAAGGCCGATCTGCGCACCGGGCTGGCCGATGTGATGGAACAGGCGGTGCAATTCTACCGGCTGCAACTCAAGACCGCCGCCGCGTCCGAGGCGCGCGACTATCTGGCGCGGCGCGGCTTGTCTGACGCGACGCAGGCGCGCTTCGACATCGGCTTTGCGCCCGACAGCCGGCAGGCGCTGTGGTCGCATCTGACGGGCAAGGGTGTGGCCGCCGATCTGATCATCGATGCCGGCCTTTGCGCCAAGCCCGATGACGGCGGCACGCCCTATGACCGGTTTCGCGGACGGATCATATTTCCGATCCGCAACCCGCGCGGGCGGTGTATAGCACTTGGCGGGCGGGCGATGGCGGCGGATGCGCGCGCGAAATACCTCAACTCGCCTGAAACCGAGCTTTTCGACAAGGGCCGCAGTCTTTACAACCACGGACCGGCGCGCGAAGCCGCCGGCAACGGTCAGCCGCTGATCGTGGCCGAAGGCTACATGGATGTGATTGCACTGGTCGAGGCCGGTTTCGGCGCCACCGTTGCACCGCTTGGCACCGCGATCACCGAAGATCAACTGCGCCTGATGTGGCGGATTCACCCCGAACCGATCATCGCGCTTGATGGCGACACCGCGGGTCTGCGCGCCGCGATGCGAGTCATCGATCTGGCGCTGCCGATGCTGGAAGCCGGGCAGAGCTTGCGTTTCGCGATCATGCCGGAAGGTCTGGATCCCGACGACCTGATCCGCGCGCAAGGCGCGGGCGCGATGCAGAAGCTGCTCGATCAGGCCTTGCCGATGGTGCGGCTGTTGTGGCGGCGCGAAACCGAAGGCAAGGTGTTCGATAGCCCCGAACGCAAGGCGGGGCTCGACAAAAGCTTGCGCCAGTCGATCAAGAAGATCACCGATCCCTCGATCCGCAGTCATTACGGCGACGAGATCAAGCAGTTGCGCTGGCAGTTGTTCCGCCCCGGCGCGGCGGCGTCCGGGCCGGCGCGCGGGCCGTTTCGCGGCGGCAAGGCAGCCCCCCTGCAACCGATGCAAAGCACCCGCACTTCCTATCTCGCCGCCAGCGGCAGCAGCGCCACCGGCACCGAGGATTATCTGCGCGAGGCGGTGATCCTGGCGACGCTGATCACCAATCCCGCCGTCCTGCGCCAGTTCGAGACGGCGCTGGAATGGCTCGATCTGGCCTCGCCCGAACATCAGGCGTTGCGCGCGGCGATCCTGCACCATGCCGATGCGGCCGATCTCAAGGCAGCGATCGAGGCAGAGGTCGGGACGCCGGCCCTTGAAAAGCTGATGGCGATCAGCCATGTGCGTATCTCGCCCGCGGTCCGCAACCCCGGCAATGACGAGGTTGCGACCCTGTGCGTGACGCAAGAACTGGCGAAACTGCTGGCGCGACGCGGTGTCGCGAAAGAAATTCATGATGCCGTGCAGGAAATGGATGACTTCGTCGACGAAGGACTTACATGGCGGTTGACGCAGGCGGCCGAGGCCCTGAACCGGGCAGAGCGCAGCCAAACCGAAGACAAGACGCGATATGAAACTGGCGCCAACGGGGCGCGGATCGACCGCGACGAACGCACGGCGCTGAACAAGTTGCTGGACCAGATCGACTTTGCCAAGGGAACGCGACCGCCCGAATAGGGGCTTGGTAAACCAGGTCTTAAAGAAAACCGCTTAAGTGGGTGTGCGAATCACTGATTCGGGTTTATTGATTCGCATTACCGATTCGCGAATCACCCCGCCGTTGTAAGGAGTGTCGAATGGCTGCCAAAGATAATGACGACCAGAAGCCGCAGGACCAGGACGAAGACGCGTCGATGGATGTAAGTCAGACGGCGGTCAAGAAGATGATCGCCGAAGCGCGCGAGCGTGGCTACATAACCTACGACCAGCTCAACAACGTGCTGCCGCCCGATCAGGTCTCGTCCGAACAGATCGAAGACGTGATGTCGATGCTCTCGGAAATGGGCATCAACGTGATCGAGGATGACGAAGCCGAAGACGACGAGGCCAAAGGCGCCACCGACCTGGTCGAAGCCTCCGCCTCCCGCGAAGTCGCCGTCGCCGCCACCGAGACCGAGAAACTCGATCGCACCGATGATCCGGTGCGGTTGTATCTGCGCGAAATGGGCTCCGTCGAACTGCTCAGCCGCGAGGGCGAGATCGCGATTGCCAAGCGCATCGAGGCCGGCCGCAAGACGATGATCGCGGGGCTTTGCGAAAGCCCGCTGACGTTCCAGGCGATCACGATCTGGCGCGACGAATTGCTGAACGAGGATATCCTTCTGCGCGATGTCATCGATCTCGAAGCGACCTTCGGGCGCGGCGATGAGGACGAGGTGGAACCGGTCGTCGACGGGCTCGACACAGAGACCAAGGACGAAGAGAAGACCGAACAGCCCGAACTTGACGCCGACGGCAACCCGATCAGCCAGGACGACGACGAGGACGATGACGAGCAGGCCAACATGTCGCTGGCCGCAATGGAAGCCGCGCTCAAGCCGCGCGTGCTGGAAATGCTCGAGGTCATTGCCGGCAATTACGAGAAACTCTCGGAAATGCAGGATCTGCGGATGTCCGCGGCACTGAACGAGGATGGCTCGTTCTCGGACAAGGCAGAGGCGAAGTACCAGAAGTTGCGGTCCGAAGTCGTCGAGCTGGTCAACGAACTGCACCTGCACAACGCCCGGATCGAGGCGCTTATCGACCAGCTTTATGGCATCAACCGCCGGATCATGTCGATCGACTCGAGCATGGTGAAGCTGGCCGATCAGGCGCGGATCAACCGCCGCGAATTCATCGACGCCTACCGGGGCTACGAACTGGATCCGACTTGGCTGGAACGGATGGCCGACCGCGAAGGCCGGGCCTGGGGCGCGTTCATCGAACGCTTTTCCGACAAGGTCGCCGAATTGCGCACCGAAATGGCCCAGGTCGGGCAATATGTCGGCGTCGATATCGGCGAATACCGCCGCATCGTGAACCAAGTCCAGAAGGGTGAAAAGGAAGCCCGTCAGGCGAAAAAGGAAATGGTCGAAGCCAACCTGCGGCTGGTGATTTCCATCGCCAAGAAGTACACGAACCGCGGGTTGCAATTCCTTGATCTTATTCAGGAAGGCAACATCGGCCTGATGAAGGCCGTCGACAAGTTCGA
>JBBKVT010000419.1:0-2590 GCA_037968535.1 Paracoccaceae bacterium | reverse complement strand
GTAGCGCCATGGCGAAATCCAATCCGTCCGTGTTCATCTTTGGCAAAAGCCGTTCCGAAATGATGATCCGCCGCAGGCATGATGCAACCGATGTTGCCAGCATGCCCGGCGTAATTCTTCGGTCGTTCAGATATAGCACTGTCGGCGCGAAATCTTGAACAAGTGCGGCCAACCCGCTGGCATGGTCGCCTTCATCCCCGGCGAAAATAATCGGGCCGTTGGTGACCTTCAATCGCGAGGAGTCCGCGATCCCGTTTGCGACGGCCGTTTCCCGGCCGAGTTCCGCCAGTTCGGCGCGCTCTTCCTGTGCCATCGCGACCAGCCTAGGATAGGCTTGGCAGGCGAGGATCGGCAAGAAACAGATACCAGCGCCGATTTCCAGCAGGCGGTCGGTCGAGGTCACCAATTGGGCGCGGTAGCGTGCGGCGCGTCGATCGAACTTGCCGGCTACCAGTTCGGCCAGTGCTACCGGGTTGAAGACCCTGGGATCGGCGGGCAAGAGCACATCGTGGTTCGGCAGCATCTCGAACGCAATGTCGGTTGACCGGTCGATTACGCCAGACAGATAGGGGTCGGTCGGGTCCGCTTCGCCACCAAAACCTTCGATCGGGGCGTTGCGCCGCTTGGACTTAGGGCTGGCCGCCACGTTCTTTTCGACGTCCGACATCAGGGCGGCGATCTTGGCAGGATCGCGGGCTTTCGGAGGCTTTGCCTGAATCTGCGTCAGAGGAATCAGCGAGGCCTCGACAAGGCTTTGTTTCAGCGCCTGATACGCTTCGGTTGCCTTGAATTCTGCCAGCCGCGCCTCGATCCGATCCAGAGCGTCATGATGCAGCCGGTTCAGAACCGGATCTGTCAGAAGCTCTGCCATGATCCTGGCCCGGGCGTCCGAATACCGAAGAATGCTGGTATCCCTGACTTCGTTGCGGTCCTGAAGCGCCCAGTAGTCGGCGTTGTACTTGTCCGACTTCAAATTGACGTTGCCGCGGAATTTGCGGACCGCGTAGGCGTCGATCGACTTCACCGCGTAATGGTTCATCTGCGCCCAGTCATAGCCGATCGTGCGCCGGATGCTGCGCCAGCCGCGGAACTTGAAGTAATCCTCCATCGGCAATCCCGAACCGTTCAGCCAGTGCACGCTATCGGGGTAAACGGTTTGAAGGTGTTTGGCCTTCATCGATGGCCGGTGAATGCCGAGCTTCCAGAAATCGGGATCGAACTTGAACAGCGTCTTGACACCCCAGCCCTTGTTCCAGAGCGGCGGGGCGGCGCAGAGGTACTGCTCGGTCACCGGGGCGCGGCTCCAGTCGCTAACGCCACCGGACCCGAAGATGCGCCAGGTGATGACGATGCCGTTGGCGGTCCCGGCCGCTGCAATCAGGCTGTCCAGGCGTCCATCGCCATAGTTGATGCAAAGGAACTCGTCGGCGTCGAACAACAGCACCCAGTCGCTGTCCTGGACGATTTTCTCGGCCTGCGCGTGCTTTATGGCAGAGGGTTGCGGCTTGATTCCGGGCGCTATCACGTTGCGGCGATGGTGGCCGAGGCCGAGTTCTTCTAGCCGGATCAGCATGTCGTCGGTGCCGTCGCTGCAATCGTTAGTGTAAACCAGAATGTCGGTGAATCCGACGGCCAGATGATGCGCGAACCATTCCAGAAGGTACGGCGCTTCGTCCTTCATCATCGACACGGCGGTGGTCCGGCCATGTGGCGAGATATGCGGTTTCAGCCTGATGGTCGCATCCTCATGGAGGGCACTTCATTCCAGCGCGGCGGCGGCATCAATTTCCAGCTGGTCGCACATCCGCGCGGCATAGCTTCCCTCTGGAGGTGCGTGCTTGCGCCACCACGGCTTGGTTCCGTTGGTGTAAAGATGGACCGACAGGGTTTCGTCGGTGAAATGGCCCTCGACCCGTCCGTAGGGATCGTAGAACACATCATTCAGCTGGAAGGGCACCGGATAGAGCACGTCTCGGGGGCGGGCCTGATCGAAGATGCCGGCTTGCTTTGCATAATGGGTGAAGGCCTGCGGCCCGAAGGCGGTGCGTTCGGTCGCGTAGATCCGCGCGGCATGGGACAGCCCGTCGCTTTGCCTGTCGTATTTCTTGCGCTGGTTCTTGTTCCACCAATCCGGATAGTCGGGCAGATTGTCGTAATAATCGAGAAGCTGGTCCATTACCTCGCACTGCCGGGGCAACGCCACGACCCCGCAATTGAGCGCACCTTGCAGCCCGTGAACCCCGAAGATGTATTCATCGTCGGGAAACGGCCGGTGGCAGAAGGCGTCGCAGTCGATCCAGACGGCCCCGGTGGACCGGATCATCTTGTAGCGAAAGACGTTTGACAGGAAGGATGGGCTGGTGTCGCCGACCAGCGCCATGTCCATTTCCATGATCTCGGAGGCGGGGCGGATTTCGACGCCATCGGGGGCGTTGGTCACATCATCGGTGCAATACAAAGTTGTCGGATGTCCGGCTTCGACATGTGATTTCAGGCAAAGCTGGTTGAGGTAATGCAGCTTGTCGCCGATCCAGAGTGAAGCGACGGCGCGCCGGTTGAGTTCTGCCATGCCTGTGCCCGATCCTGTTGC
>JBBKVT010000418.1:0-5045 GCA_037968535.1 Paracoccaceae bacterium | reverse complement strand
TCATGCGCGATAGCATGGTGCGCCCACGTCGCCGCCGCACCGGAGCAAAGCAGGATCAGGGTGTTGATTAGCGGCAGATGCCACGGATCGAAGGTTTCGATCCCGACGGGTGGCCAGACGCCGTCAACCAGCGGGCTATCCGGGCCCATCGGATACATTGCATGCTTGAAAAAGCTCCAAAACCAGGCTGCGAAAAACATCACCTCAGACATGATGAACATCAGCATCCCGTAGCGCAGCCCGATCGATACCACGGGAGTATGATCGCCCGCTTCAGCTTCAGCCACGACATCGGACCACCATGCGTACATGACGTAAAGCACGCCCGCCAGACCGATGAGTGCGACAAAGGGTGTCACGTCGTGGAACCACAGGACAGCTCCGAAAAGCATCGTGAAACCCGACAACGCGCCAAGAAAAGGCCAGATGGAAGGGTGCAGGATATGGTAATCGTGATTCTTTTCGTGCGCCATGAATGATCCCTCGTTCGGGCCTTAGTTGGATTGGTCCGAGGATTTCGCAAGATGAGCGAATTCTTCGGGCAGGTCGGTTTCGTGGAATGTGTAAGACAGCGTGATGTGATTTACAAATTTTGCATCGCGGTCGCGGGTTATTTCCGGATCGACGTAGAAAGTCACCGGCAATTGCACCGTTTCTCCTGGTAGCAGCACCTGTTCCTCAAAGCAAAAACAGTCGATCTTGGTGAAGAACCCCCCCGCTTCATAGGGAGTCACGTTGAAGCTGGCGGTCCCTGCAATCGTCCGATCAGTTGGATTGTACGCCTCATAAAAGGCGAGGCCGGTTTCCCCGATCTGCAATTCCATCTCTCGGACGACCGGCCTGAAGACCCAAGGCATGCCGCGTTCAGTATTCGCGTCAAACCGGATCTTGATGGTCTTTTCCAATATTTCGTCGGACCCGGCAGTTGCCACGCCAGGCACGCCGCCGAAACCGGTCACGGCACAAAACCAAGAATAGAACGGCACCGAGGCCCAGGCCAAAGCACCCATGATCAGAACGATGCCTAAAGTCTGCGCCACCGTCTTGTTCTTTCCGTCCAGCTTCATTGTTGGGCCTCCTGCGCCGCAATCCTGGGATCCAGCACCTTGACCTTGACGACCGTAAGGCCAAACACCAGCGCCACCAGGAAAGCGAGCGCCAAGCCCACTCCCAAGTTTCGCCCGAAGCGGCGGGAATGAATCTCGTGTTCCTTGGCCAGGCCCATTACCAGCCCCCGATTCCCAAGCCGCGGAGCGTGGCTTCAACCAGCAGTAGTCCGAAATGCAGGAAAAGATAGTAGAGCGAGAACCTGAAGAACGCTTTCTCAGTCTTGTAACCATCCACTTCGGACTGGGTTTCGTCACGGCGATGGATGTCGATCGCACCTTTCACGAACCAAAGGTTCATCGCCAACGCGCCCACAATGTAAACCGGCCCTCCGATCGAGGTCATGCCCAGGCCCAAAGCCACCGGCACCAGCAGGATCGTGTAGGCAAGGATGTGGTTTCGCGTAACGCGACGACCGTGCGTAACAGTCAACATCGGCACGCCCGCGTTGGAATAGTCCTCCTTCATGAACAGCGCCAGTGCCCAGAAATGCGGCGGGGTCCACACGAAGATCAGCGCGAACATCAGCGCGCTTTCGACCGAAACGCTGCCGGTTGCCGCAACCCAACCGATCATCGGCGGGAACGCCCCCGCCGCACCGCCGATTACAATGTTCTGCGGCGTC
Organism: Paracoccaceae bacterium; assembly: GCA_037968535.1. Taxonomy (GTDB): domain Bacteria; phylum Pseudomonadota; class Alphaproteobacteria; order Rhodobacterales; family Rhodobacteraceae; genus JAHEAO01. The sequence goes on along the minus strand of JBBKVT010000418.1, from coordinate 3,313 downwards.
CAGCGCTTCAGCCACATCGTGTAGACGACAGCATAAAAGAAGATCGTGAATGCGAGCAGCGCGGCTGCCAGAATATTTGTGGCGAGCGCCAGCATGACCACTGCCAGACCGGACAAAGCGACGCCGAGTGCCAACGCCTCTTCTGCACCGACTTTCCCCGACGGAACCGGTCGCCCGCGAGTCCGGCGCATGATCCGGTCGATATCGGCGTCATACCACATGTTCAGCGCACCCGACGCTCCGGCACCGATCGCGATGAAAAGGATCGCGGCGAACCCTATCAGGGGGTGCACGTCGACCGGGGCCACGAGCAGACCGACGAGTGCTGTGAAGACCACTAGCGACATCACACGCGGCTTCAGCAGCGCAACATAATCGCCGAAGCTTGCCTCTTTGTCCCGGTCAAGGATGCTCGTGTCAGTCATTCATCAAACCTTGGTCACATGCCGGTACCAGCCCGGAAATTGCAGCGTCAGTCGTTGGACGCAACGGTTACGGCGGCAGGCTTGCCGGCAAACTGGGCAATCGCGCCCTGCAGCCACTGGTCGTATGCCGCCTGGCTGACCACCTTGACCGTGATCGGCATGTAGGCATGGTCTTTGCCACAAAGCTCTGAACACTGGCCGAAGTAGATACCTTCCCTGTCGGCCTTGAACCAAAGCTGGGCCAGTCGCCCCGGCACGCCGTCTTGCTTGACGCCGAAGGCCGGCATCGCCCATGCATGGATCACATCCGCACCAGTGACCTGAATGACAACCGTCTTGTTGACCGGAATCACAACTGCGGTGTCGGTGGCCAGAAGATACTCGTCCTGACTGTAGCCGTTCGCCTCCAGTTCGTCCCGTGCCAGCAGGAAGCTGTCGAACGAGAATTCGCTGTCGGGATATTCGTAGCTCCAGTACCACTGGTTGCCCGTCGCCTTGATCGTCAGATCAGCTTCGGGAATTTCCTGCTGATTGAACAGGATCGGCAATGAAAACGCACCGATGAAGACCAGGATGATGATCGGAACGATCGTCCATGTAACTTCGACCGGCGTATTGTGAGTAAACCGCGCCGCCGTCGGATTTGACCGGCTGTTGTAGCGCACGACCACGATCGCAAGCAGCAGCACGACGAACAGGACGATCGCCCCGATGATCACGTTGATCATCCCGTCCAGCCAATGAATGTCGCGCGCAACGCCGGTGACTGCAGGTTGGAATCCCATGCCGCCTTGCGTCGGCTTGCCGACAATCTCAAGCCCTTCTAGTCCATCCTGTGCCAGGACGGCACCAGCCGCAAAGATCATCCCGATGCTGGCCCACAGGGCCGAAAGTATTGTGGTTAAGCGCATTTTCACTTCCTGTTCGACTGTCGGCGCACCGCGCCCCGCTTCGGACCTCTGCCGTATCCGACGGAATCCCCGTTGTGTCTGCGCCGTGTGAAACCATATTAGTAGGACGTAAACAAGCAAATCCATTGCGGCAAACGGCCGCTTTTGACGATTAGCGCCGACGAAAACCGAGGTAACCCATGTCAGCAGACCGCTTTCGCCCCTTCGAATCGAGTTTGGATCAGGAACGAACCCTTGTGATGCTGCGCGAGGCTGTCGCCGGAGCGGATGACGGGGAATTGTTCCTCGAACGCCGCCGATCCGAGGTACTCGTCCTGGACGACGGACGGGTGAAGAACGCCAGTTACGACTCAGCCGAAGGGTTTGGTCTGCGTGCGGTGCGCGGCGAAACGGCAGGTTACGCACATTCCACCGAAATCAGCGAGACGGCGCTGAAGCGCGCGGTTGAAACCGCGCGACTGGCTGTTGGAACTGGCGGCGGCACGCTCGCGCCCCCGCCGCGAGCCACAAATCGACATCTTTATGAAGATATTGACCCGCTGCTCGACGCCAGCTTCCCGGTCAAGATCGAAACACTCAAGGCGATCGACACTTATGCCCGCGAGCTGGACAAGCGGGTCGTTCAGGTGTCTGCGACCATTGCTGCCTCGATGCAGGAGGTCGAGATCCTGCGCCCGGAAGGCCTGCTGGTTCGCGATGCGCGCCCGATGGTCAGGGTCAGCGTTTCGGTTATCGTCGAGGAAAATGGCCGCCGCGAATCCGGCGGCCATGGGGCGGGTGGGCGTATCCCGCTTACCGGAATGATCGAGGCTGCGCAGTGGCAGTCTGCGGCCAAAGAGGCGCTGCGCATCGCCCTGGTGAACCTTCAGGCAGTGCCCGCCCACGCAGGCGTAATGGATGTGGCGTTGGCAGCAGGCTGGCCTGGGATTTTGTTGCATGAAGCGATCGGTCACGGGCTCGAGGGCGATTTCAACCGCAAGAAGACGTCGGCCTTTGCCGAGCTGATGGGTCAGCAGATCGCCGCCAAAGGCGTGACGGTTCTGGACGACGGTACGATACCGGACCGCCGCGGATCGCTGACCGTGGACGATGAGGGAACGCCTAGCGGAAAGAACGTGTTGATCGAGGATGGGGTGCTGGTCGGCTACATGCAGGACCGGCAGAACGCTCGTCTGATGGGTGTCAAAGCTACCGGAAACGGTCGGCGTGAAAGCTATGCCCATGCGCCGATGCCCCGAATGACCAATACCTACATGCTGGGCGGCAGAGCAGACCCGGCAGGCATCGTCGCAGATGTGAAGGACGGCATCTATGCAGTGGGGTTCGGAGGCGGCCAAGTTGACATCACGAATGGCAAGTTTGTGTTTTCATGTACCGAGGCCTACCGCGTGAAGGACGGCAAGATCGGCGCCCCGGTAAAAGGGGCGACTCTGATCGGCGACGGGGCAACGGCGCTGAAGCAGATTCGCGCGATCGGCAATGACATGAAGTTGGATCCGGGAATCGGTAATTGCGGCAAGGCCGGGCAATGGGTTCCGGTTGGGGTCGGACAACCGACACTGCTGATCGGCGGATTGACGGTCGGCGGATCCGCTGCGTGAAATCTGAAAAAAGTCAGGTCGCGCAAGCCCTTGAACAAGTGCGTTGCCCGCCCCGGTTACCGATTTCGCCTGCAGAGCGGACATTTTTTCTGATAAGAAACACAGCCGTCAGAATCTACACTCTCCGTTAACCATCTCCGGCGCATGTTGCCTTTAGCAAGAGACGGAGACGAGGATGGCCAAGGATTTATTCCCTTCACCCCACCCCCTCACCCCACCCCGAAGCGAGGAAGAATGGGTCGCCTGGCTTCGTCTCTTGCGCTCGCGCCGCGTGGGACCGACGACGTTCCACCGCCTGCTGGCAGAGCACGGCGATGCCGCTTCTGCCCTGCAAATCTTACCCGAAATTGCCCATGCTGCCGGTGTTACGGATTAC
>JBBKVT010000417.1:0-5299 GCA_037968535.1 Paracoccaceae bacterium | reverse complement strand
TACCAAAGCAACCGGGCGGTCCTGCACCGCGATCCCGTCGTGATGCCAAGCCGCCGCAAATGCTGGGCGTCCTGGGTGTTCAACTCGCCCGACGACAAGCCCGCACCCTCGATCGGCGTGACCTACTGGATGAACTCGCTTCAGGGCATCGACCCGAACGATCCGCTGTTCGTCAGCCTCAACTCGCCCTTCGACATCGACCCCCGGACGATCTACGATGAAACCGAGTTTCGCCACCCGGTCTTCAACGCCGCCGCCATTCGCGCGCAATCAGAACTGCCGACACTGCAGGGCCAGAACCGGACCTATTTCTGCGGCGCCTACACACGCTGGGGATTCCACGAAGACGGATATGCCAGTGCGATGGCCGTCGTCGACCGGATCCGGCAGAAGGAACCGGTTGCATGAAACCAGAGCTTTTGCAGTCCCACACCTATCACAAGCGCCTCGGCGGGCCTGACAACGCGTTTCGCTACAGCATCGACTATGTCATCAGCGAACCCGAATCGAACGATCCCCTGCCGATGCTTCTGTCGCGCAATGGCGCCAATCTTGCCGTGATCAACGACCTCGACCACGGCGGCGCGGTCGACGCGGGCGAAGGCGCCTCCTGGGTCCGCGGCGTGCTGGTCGACCACGATCTGACAGAGCTTTCCGCGATGCGCCTCCTGTTGGTCGCCCAGCCCCGCATCCTCGGATACCTGTTCAACCCGGTCAGCTTTTGGCTGGTCGTCGACAAAGACGACGACCTGCGGGCGGTAATCTCCGAGGTCAACAACACTTACGGCCAGCGCCACTCATACCTCTGCGCCCATGACGATCTGCGCCCGATCCGCGCCAAGGACACGCTGAGCGCGAAGAAAGTGTTCTATGTCTCGCCATTCCAGGACGTAACGGGGCGCTACGATTTCCGGTTTGACTACCAGCCAGGGCATTTCGGCGTTCGCATCGACTTTCGCGACGGCAACAAGGGCCTTGTCGCAACGCTGGCGGGATCCCGCAAACCGCTCGGCTCTGCGGATATCCTGTGGTCGGTGGTTAAGCGGCCGTTCGGATCACTGCGGGTCATCGCGCTGATTTACTATCAGGCAATGATCCTGCGATCCAAGGGCGTGCGGATGCGGCCCCTGCCCACCCCGCCGGAGCCGGACGTCACAAGATGATCCTGCCGCGCTATTCGCTTTATGCCGCCTTTCTGGCGGCTGCCGGGATTCCGATCTACATCCATGCGCCCAAGTTCTTTGCCGACAAATACGGCGTCAGCCTTGGCGCGATCGGCCTGGCGCTTGTGGCGTTGCGATTGATCGACGTGGTGCAGGATCCGCTGCTGGGCAGGCTCGCCGGTCGCCTGCGCGCCAGCCATGGCCTCGCCGCGCTGCTTGGCGCCGCCGGTCTCTGCCTCGGGATGATCGGCCTTCTTGTCGTCACGCCGCCGATTCCGCCGCTCTGGTGGATGGCGGTCTGCCTGACACTGCTGTTCACCTCGTTCTCATTCCTCACGATCCTGTTCTACGCACTGGGTATCGGGCAAGCAGCACAACTGGGCCCGCGCGGCCACGTCCGTCTGGCAGGTTGGCGCGAATTCGGCGCGCTTACCGGCGTCTCATTGGCCGCCATCGCGCCGTTCCTGGTGCAGCGGTTCACCGACTGGGATCCGTTCGTCGGCTTCACGATCCTGTTCACCGGCCTCGGCCTCGCAGCAGCCCTCGCGATGCACAACGTGTGGGCCGGACCGGCACCCGCACAGCCCTCTGACTGGCGAGGACTTCTGGCCGACGCAGAAATTCGCCGCCTTCTCATCGTCGCCCTCTTCAACGCCGCCCCCGTCGCCGTCACCTCGACCCTGTTCCTGTTCTTCGTCGAATACCGGCTGGGCCTGCCCCATCTAGCGGACGTCTACCTCTTGCTGTTCTTCGTCTCCGCCGCCCTCTCGACCCCGCTCTGGTCGTCACTGGCGGCGCGTTTCGACACCCGCAGCACGCTGGTCGCAGGCATGGTGCTGTCGATCATCGCCTTCATCGGCGCCTACACTTTGACGACCGGCCAGGGAACCGCCTTTGCCGTCATCTGCATCGCGTCCGGCGCGGCACTCGGCGCTGACATGACCCTGCTGCCGGCAATCTTTGCACGGCGCATCAGCGATATCGCCGAGGATGGCGGCCTTGCCTTCGGCCTGTGGGGATTCTGCTCCAAGTTCACCCTGGCCCTTGCTGCCGCAACCGTCCTGCCCCTGCTTGAATCGGGCGGCTTCCGGGTTGGTGAACCGAATGACCCGGCCGCCCTGCACCGACTTGCGGTCCTTTACGCACTGGTCCCCTGCGGCCTGAAACTCGTAGCCCTCGCGATCTTCGCGCGACGGCAACCCGAAAGGGTACTCGCCTGATGGAAAATCGCACGCTCACGAGAAAACGCTACTGGCTGATCGGTGCAAGCGAAGGTCTTGGCCGCTGCCTGGCAGTAGAGCTTGACCGGCTGGGCGTCCGCCTGGTTCTGTCCGCCCGCTCTGGCGGCAGGCTCAAATCCCTTGCACAGACACTCGTTCAGCCCGCCGATATCGTGCCGGTGGATGTCACCGACACGACGTCGGTCGAAACAGCCATCAAGCACGCAGGCGAGGTCGATGGCATCGTCTACCTAGCAGGTGCCTACGACCCGATGACCGCACAGAACTGGAATCCCGAAACCGCCGAGCGTGTGGCCGACGTCAACTTCATGGGCGCGATGCGGGTCTTTGGCCGCGTCACCCCTGGCTTCGCCGCACGGGGCCACGGCCATCTCGTGCTGATTGGCTCGCTCTCGGGCTATCGCGGCCTGCCGGGCGCGATCGGCTACGGCGCCAGCAAGGCCGGGATGATCCATCTGGCCGAGACCATGCAGGCCGATCTGTGGCACACGGGGGTCAAGGTGCAGGTCCTGAACCCCGGCTTCATCCGCACCCGGCTGACCGACAAGAACGATTTCAACATGCCGTTCCTGCTGGAACCCGAAGAAGCCGGCCGTATCGTCTGCAATCTGATGCAGAAGACCGGGTTCAAATACGACTTCCCGTACCTTTTTTCGCTGGTCTTCCGATTTGGCCGTTTCCTGCCGCAAAGTCTCTATCAAAGGCTTTTTGCGCCAAAATCCTGACCCAACTGCCTAGCGCCGCGCAAGCGCCAGCGCTTCGGACAGCACTTGCCGGTCGCCGATATGGTTCGCCAGGATCATCACCAACTGCGCGTTGAACGCCAGCGCCTCGGCCTCGCTCATGCCTTTCTGCGCCGCCAACAGTTCATCGTAAAAGTCATCGTGGTCGGTCAAGTTCGTGGTGTCGATCAGTTTCAAAGTCTTCCCTCCCAAAGCGACGCGATCGCGTTCGAGACAATGTCCGCATCGAAGTGGCGCCACCGCGCCGCAACCACTTGATCTGGCCGGATCAGATAGAGCGCCGCCGCGGCATCCCCCAGATACCGCACACGCAGTTCGGGCGTAATCTCCGGTGTCAGCACATCGCAGCCCTCCGCGCGACTCGCCTCCAGACCGAGCGCCAGCAAAACCACACCCCCACCGAGCCCGTTCAGCAACCAGCCACCGCCAACCGGCGCATCAGGCGCAACCTGTCCGGGTCGAGAGGCATCCGGCAGAACCAACTCATCCGCCCCCGCCGACACATAACAGCAAGGTCGCGACAACCGCCCGGAATTGACCCAACTTCGTGCAAACGGCGCCTTCTGCGCCAGCCGCAACACGGCGTCGCGATAGACCCTTTCGGGCCCCACTGCGGGCGTCATGAAGCGCGTCGTTCGGGTCGAATGCAGGATGTTCTCATCCGCGCCCTGCACCCGCTCCCGGTCATAGCTTTTCAGCAGGCCAGCACCCGCACGCCCCTGCACGACAGCGGCCAGCTTCCATCCCAGATTGTCCACGTCCTGCAATCCGCCATTGCCGCCCCGCGCCCCAAAGGGCGACACAACATGCGCGCTATCCCCGGCAAAGATCACCCGGCCCTGGACGAAATTCCGCAGCCGCCGACACTGAAACGTATAGACGTTGACCCAATCCAGCCGGAAATCGCCATGCCCGACGACCCGCTCGATCCTTGGCACCACGTTTTCCGGCCGCTTCTCGACCTCTGGGTCAGCGCACCAGCCAAGTTGCAAATCGATCCGGTAGATATTGTCGGGCTGCTTGTGCAAAAGCGCCGACTGCCCGTTGTGGAACGGCGGCTCGAACCAGAATCGGCGTTCGGCGGGGAAATCCGCCCGCATCTCGATATCCGCGATCAGGAACCGCTCTTCGAACAGCTCACCCTCGAAATCCAGCCCCAGCGCCCGCCGCACCGGTGAATTCGCGCCATCGCAAGCGGCGACATACTGCGCCTTCAACGCGTAATGTCCATCCGGGGTCTCAATCCCCAGTTCTACGAAATCCCCTTTGTCAGACACTGTTTCGACGCGATTTCGAAACCGCAGCTCGATCATCTCTATCTCGTGCGCACGCTCGACCAGGAACTGTTCGATGTAATATTGCTGCAAATTCACGAAGGCCGGCATCTTGTGGCCGCCTTCAGGCAACAGGTCGAAGTTGAACACCTCTTCCTCGCCACGAAATGTCCGCCCGACCTTCCATGTCACGCCCCGCTCGACGCAGCGACCCCCGATGCCCAGCCGGTCGAGAATCTCCAGCGATCGCTTCGACCAGCAGATCGCCCGCGACCCCACGGACACCATGTCATTGTCGTCCAGCACGACCGATGCGACCCCGTGGTTCGCCAGCTCAATCGCCAGTGCCAACCCGACCGGCCCCGCCCCCACGATGACAACCTTGTGGCGCGGCTCTGGCCCGCTCAGCCCCGTCGGCCGAATGTAAGGTAATCGTTGATAGGCATAGGCCATTACCCCTGCAGGGCCTCCCACATCTGCTGATCGCGCTCGGCGGTCCAGATCCGTGGCGTGTCGATGTCGCGTGCCTCGTCATAGGCGCGGGCCACGTTGAACGGTAGGCAATGCTCGTAAATCGCATAATCGGCATATTTAGGGTCGCATTCTGCCCTGACCGCATCCCATGCGTCCTTCAGCGATCCGCCCCCTAACGCCACCTTCGCCGCCGGCGCATAGGTCGAGGTCACGAAGTCCGCCGTCGAGTCCAGCGCCGCATTCACCATCTCTTGCCCCAGCAGCGCATCGCCCCGGCCCGGCGCGATGGCGTCCAGTTCCCAGCCCCGGATCGCATCAAGTGTGCCGGGCCAGTCGTGAAAATGCCCGTCGCCACAGTAGCAGGCCGAATGATACTCGACGATGTCACCGGTAAACATCACGTT
>JBBKVT010000416.1:0-11727 GCA_037968535.1 Paracoccaceae bacterium | reverse complement strand
TACCCGCTGCAGACGGCTTTCTGCTGGCGCGCGCCGTGGGCGACGAGGCTGAACTGCTGACGATCTGCGTCCGTCCCGCCGACGCCGCCCCGCCGCGCAATCCGGCCCCGGTCATCGTTCCATGAGCGATCAGGCCGAATGGATGGCCGATCTTCACGCGGAATGCTTTACTGTCCCGCGCCCTTGGAATGCGGACGAATTCGCCGGTCTGCTGGACGATCCGCATACGATTTGCATACCCGCTGCAGACGGCTTTCTGCTGGCACGCGCCGTGGGCGACGAGGCTGAATTGCTGACGATCTGCGTCCGCACCGCCGCGCGTCGCCACGGCATCGGTCACGCGCTGCTCGGCGAATTCATTGCCGCCGCCGCTGCTGCCGGGGTTGATCACTGCGTTCTCGAAGTTGGCGCCGACAATACAGCCGCAATGGCGCTTTATCGCAGCTTCGGTTTCGTCGAATCCGGCCGCCGCCCCGGCTACTATTCATCGCCCGGCGGCACACGATCGGACGCGCTGATCCTGTCCAGGTCCCTGACGGCGTCCTGACTTGGGTTCAACCGACTTATCCACAAGCAAACCGACCGGCCGCACACCATTGAAAGCAAAAAGCTATTGACCCGATTGAGCGGCTACGGCCTTAATCGGCGATGATCAGATACGATCTGCTCGCATTTCGGGGGCGCGGGCCAAATCCGCACGCCCCACAACTAACCGGGAGAACCACATGACCCTGATGCACAAACTTCTTGGGGCGGCCGCATCGCTGGCGATCACCGCTACCGCCGCGATGGCCGATCCTGCGATCATCTTCGATCTGGGCGGCAAGTTCGACAAATCCTTCAACGAAGCAGCATTCGCCGGCGCTCAGAGATGGGCCGATGAAACAGGTGGCAGCTACAAAGAGATCGAACTCAGCTCCGAGGCCCAGCGCGAACAGGCCCTGCGCCGTTTCGCAGAGGCCGGCAACAATCCGATCGTGATGACCGGCTTCGCCTTCGCCTCGGCTTTGGAAACCGTCGCCAAGGACTTCCCCGACACCAAGTTCGCGATCATCGACATGGTTGTCGATCAGCCGAACGTGCGCTCGGTCGTGTTCAACGAACATGAAGGGTCCTACATTGTGGGCGTCGCGGCGGCCAAAGCCAACAAGTCCGGCACCGTCGGCTTTATCGGCGGCATGGACATCCCGCTGATCCGCAAGTTCGCCTGCGGTTACGTACAGGGCGTCAAGGCCACCAACCCTGATGCGACAGTGATCCAGAACATGACCGGCACCACCCCGGCCGCCTGGAATGACCCGGTGAAGGGCGCTGAACTGACGAAGGCGCAAATCGCGCAAGGCGCTGACGTCGTCTATGCAGCGGCGGGCGGCACCGGTGTCGGTGTGCTTCAGGCGGCGTCCGACGAAGGCATCCTGTCGATCGGCGTGGACAGCAATCAGAACTACATGCACCCCGGACAGGTCCTGACCTCGATGCTCAAGCGCGTCGACGTGGCGGTTTACGACGCGTTTACCCAAGGTGCGGACCTTGAAACCGGATTCAACGTGCTCGGCATCGCGGATGGCGGCATCGATTATGCGGTGGACGAAAACAACGCCGAGATCTTCACCGACGAGATCAAGACGGCGGTCGAGGAAGCCAAGAAGGGCATTGTCGACGGGACGATCAAGGTGCACGACTACATGTCCGACGACAGCTGCCCGGTCAGCTAGGGACCTGTAGTGACCACGCAAACCCAAACGGGGCGGCAGGCAACTGCCGCCCCAGCCATCGAACTTCGCGGCATATCCAAGGCCTTCGGGCCGGTGCAGGCGAACAAGGACATATCGATTAGCGTCAAGAAGGGCACGATCCACGGGATCATCGGCGAAAACGGCGCCGGTAAGTCCACGCTGATGTCGATCCTCTATGGCTTTTACAAAGCCGATGCGGGCGAGATTTTCATCAACGGCCAAAAGACCGAAATCCCCGACAGCCAGGCGGCGATTGCCGCAGGCATTGGCATGGTGTTCCAGCATTTCAAGCTGGTGGAGAACTTCACCGTGCTGGAAAACGTCATTCTCGGGGTCGAGGACGGGCCGATGCTGAAAACCTCGCTGGCCAAGGCGCGCAGCACGCTAACGTCGCTGGCCGACGAATATGAGCTTAACGTCGATCCCGATGCGCTGATCGAGGATCTGTCCGTCGGCCACCAGCAGCGCGTCGAGATCCTCAAGGCGCTTTACCGGCAGGCCGAGATCCTGATCCTCGACGAACCGACCGGCGTTCTGACGCCCGCCGAGGCCGACCACCTGTTTCGCATCCTCGAAGGGCTGAAGAACGAGGGCAAGACGATCATCCTGATCACCCACAAGCTGCGCGAGATCATGGAAATCACCGACACCGTCAGCGTCATGCGGCGCGGAGAAATGACCTCGACCGTCAAGACCTCGGAAACCTCACCAGAGGACCTGGCAGAGCGCATGGTCGGGCGCAAAGTGTTGCTTCGCGTTGAAAAGACGCCAGCCAAGCCGGGCAAAACAGTGCTGGAAGTGAAGAACCTGCGCGTCGTCGATGAGGACAAGGTCGAACGCCTGCGCGGCATCTCGTTCGACGTGAGGGCTGGCGAGATCGTCGGCATTGCCGGCGTCTCGGGCAATGGCCAGTCGGAATTGCTAGAGGTCCTGGGCGGCTATCAGATCGCGACCGGGAACGTGGCCGTAAACGGTGCGCAGATCGACCTGACCGGTCAGCATTCCGACGGCCAGTCGCGGCGCGCCCGCGGCATCGCCCACGTTCCCGAAGACCGTCAGTCTGAAGGGCTGATCATGGATTTCATGGCCTGGGAAAACATGGTGTTCGGTTATCATCACGACCCGAAATACCAGAAGAATCGTTGGCTGATGGACAATGCTGCGATCCGCGCCGACACCGAGGAAAAGATGCAGCGCTTTGACGTGCGGCCGCCAAATCCACGGCTTCAGGCCAAGAACTTTTCGGGCGGCAACCAGCAGAAACTCGTGCTGGCCCGAGAGATCGAGCGCGATCCCGACCTGCTGCTTGTCGGTCAGCCGACCCGCGGCGTCGATATTGGCGCAATTGAATTCATCCACCAACAAATCCTGGAACTCAGGGATCAGGGCAAGGCGATCCTGCTTGTCAGCGTCGAGCTGGAAGAAATCCTGTCGATGTCCGACCGTATCATCGTGATGTTCGACGGCCGGATCATGGGCGAACGCGACCCCGCCAAGACCAATGAACGCGAACTTGGCCTGCTGATGGCCGGCGTCAGCGACAAGGGGGCGGCCGCCTGATGGACAAGATGCCGAAATGGGCCGACCTGTTTCTGATCCCCGCGATCAATCTGGTTCTTGCTTTCATGGCGGCAGGCCTGGTGGTGCTGGCGATCGGGCAGAACCCGCTCGATGCGATCTACTACATGATCAAGGGGGCAGTCGGCTCGACATCCGGGATCGGCTATACGCTCTATTACGCGACGAACTACATGTTCACTGGCCTCGCCGTGGCCGTCGCCTTTCACGCGCGGCTGTTCAACATCGGCGGCGAGGGCCAGGCGGCGATCGGCGGCGTCGGGGCGGCCGTGGTGCTGTTGGCGGTGGACTGGCCGCACTGGACCATCGCCCTGCCCTTCGCGATCCTCGGGGCAAGTGCGTTTGGCGCCGCCTGGGCGTTCATCCCGGCATACCTGCAAGCCAAGCGTGGCAGCCACATCGTCATCACCACGATTATGTTCAATTTCATTGCCGCAGCATTGATCGGCTTTCTGCTGAACGGTATCCTCAAGAACCCGGCCACGCAGAACGCCGAGACCCGCAACTTCGGCGCAGGTGCGCACCTGCCGACAGCGCATGAAATGCTGGCGCCGTTCGGGATCGAATTCTCGAAATCCGCGCCGCTCAACTTCAGCTTCCTGCTGGCGCTTCTCTGCGCTTTTCTCGTCTGGGTACTGATCTGGCGAACCCGGCTTGGCTACCAGATCCGCGCTTTCGGCCATAACGAGGGTGCTGCGAAATATGCCGGTATCCCGGCGGTTAAGATCACCATAATCGCGATGCTGATCTCTGGCGGATTGGCGGGGATGCTGTCGATCAATGTCGTGATGGGCGAACAGGAACGCCTGATCAAGGAGTTCGTCGAGGGTGCCGGTTTCGTCGGCATCGCGGTTGCCCTGATGGGCCGCTCGCATCCGTTCGGAATCGTGTTGGCGTCGATCCTTTTCGGGATGTTGACGCAGGGCGGATTCGAGCTGCTGTTTGAAATGCCGGCAATCTCGCGCGAGATGGTGCTGGTCATCCAGGCGCTGATCATCCTGTTCACCGGCGCGCTGGATCACATGGTGCGCGACCCGGTTGAACGGATATTCTTCCGCATGCAGAAAAGGGCGGCGTGATGGACAGTTTTCTGCAACTGATCCTGACACTCGACATGTCAATCCGGCTGTCGGTGGTGCTGCTGCTGGCCTGCCTCGCGGGATTGTATTCGGAGCGCTCGGGCATTGTCGACATCGGGCTGGAGGGCAAGATGCTGATCGCCGCCTTCTTCGCCGCTGTCGCCGCCTTTCATTCCGGCAGCGCCTGGGTCGGCGTGCTGGCGGGCTGCGCGGCCTCTCTGGTGTTTTCCATGATCCACGGCGTGGCGTCGATCACCTATCGCGGCAACCAGCTTATCTCGGGCGTCGCGATCAACTTTCTGGCTTCGGGATTGACGGTTGTCATCGGCAACGCCTGGTACCAGAAGGGCGGTCAGACCCCAACGCTGTCAGGCGCGGCGCGGTTCACGCCTATCGACTTGCCGTTCGCCCGCGTGGTGCGGGACGTCCCGGTGTTGGGTCCGATCTACAGTGACCTGATTTCGGGGCATAACGCGCTGGTTTACATCGCGTTCCTGATCGTGCCGCTGACCTGGTGGGTGCTTTTTCGCACCCGGTTCGGGCTGCGTCTGCGCGCGGTCGGCGAAAACCCCGCCTCGGTCGACACCGCCGGCATTTCGGTCGTGCGGATGCGCTACCGCGCGCTGATCATCACTGGCATCCTCTGCGGTATCGCGGGGGCCTACCTCTCTACCGCGCAGGCCGCAGGCTTTGGCCGGGAAATGACGGCAGGTCGCGGCTATATCGCGCTGGCCGCGCTGATCTTCGCCAAGTGGCGACCGTGGTATGCGATGGGTGCCTGCCTGCTGTTCGGCCTTCTGGAAGCGATCTCGAACCTCTTTCCCAACATCAACGTCTTCGGCCTCGTCACCATCCCGGTGCAATTCACCCAGGCGCTGCCCTACATCCTGACCGTCGTGATCCTGGCAGGTTTTGTCGGCAAGGCGATCCCGCCGCGCGCAGGGGGCGAGCCCTATGTCAAGGAACGCTGAAGACCTCGCTGCCCTGATCCGCGCGCGTGCCGGCGACGCGCCGGTGCGGATCGGGCTGGTGCTGGGATCGGGCCTTGGGCATCTGGCAGAAGAGGTCGACGGCACCTCGATCGACTATGCCGACCTGCCCGGCTTTCCCCATGCGGGCGTATCAGGCCACAACCCCAAACTGGTGATCGGCGATCTGGAAGGCTGTCGCGTCGCGGTCTTCGGAGGCCGCGCGCATTACTACGAAAGCGGTCGCGGTGATGCGATGCGCCTGCCGCTGGAAGTACTGAAGGCGCTTGGCGCCGAGGCGCTGATCCTGACCAACGCGGCAGGCTCGATGCGGCCCGACATTCCGCCCGGTGATCTGATGCTACTCAGCGACCACATCAACTTCTCGGGCCTCAACCCGCTGATCGGCGAACCCAGCGACGCCCGTTTCGTGCCAATGAAAGACGCGCACGACCCAGCAATGCGGGCCGCCCTGCAAGCCGCCGCCAAGTCCGAAAACATCGCGCTGAAAGAAGGCGTCTATGCGTGGTATTCCGGCCCCTCGTTCGAAACCCCCGCAGAGATCCGCGCAATTCGCACACTCGGTGCCGATGCTGTAGGCATGTCCACCGTCCCCGAGGTAATTCTGGCGCGGTTCCTGGGACTGCGGGTGGCCGCGATATCCACCATCACCAACATGGCGGCGGGCCTGTCCGAGGAAAGCATCAGCCACGAACATACCAAGGCGATGGCACCCATCGGCGCGGCCAAACTGGAACGCATCCTGCGCCGGTTCCTTGCCGCCTACTGACGCCCTGTCAGTCCAGTTCCACTACCCAGATAGCGCCAGATCGTCGTATCGGGTGAAAATACGGGGCTCCGCGCCGCGCAGGGTTTGACACCTCTGCCCTAAAAGAGTTGTCTGATCCAAACGGCCCCTCCTTGCCGGAACAGCAACATGCAGATTTATTTACCCATCGCCGAGGTTTCGGTGAACGCCTTCCTGCTTTTCGGCATAGGCGGAATTGTGGGCATCCTGTCGGGCATGTTCGGCGTCGGCGGCGGTTTTCTGATCACGCCGCTGCTCTTTTTCATCGGTATCCCGCCCGCCGTCGCGGTGGCCACAGGCGCAACCCAGCTTGTCGCCTCGTCGTTCTCGGGCGTGCTGGTGCATTTCAAACGTCGCGCCGTCGACCTTCGGATGGGCACGGTGCTGCTGATCGGGGGCGTGACGGGATCGGCGCTTGGGATACAGGTGTTCAACCTGATGCGCTCGGTCGGGCAAGTCGATCTGCTGGTCAAACTGTTCTACGTGGTGTTCCTGGGTATCATCGGTGGGCTGATGTTTTCGGAAAGCCTGCGCGCGATCCTGCGGTCCCGCAAGCCCGGTGCCCGCCCCGTCAGGCGCAAGCACAACTGGATCCACAGCCTGCCGCTGAAGATGAAGTTCCGCACTTCGGGGCTTTACATCTCGATCATTCCGCCACTTGTCGTCGGGGTTCTGGTCGGCATCCTTGCTGCGATCATGGGGGTTGGCGGCGGCTTCATCATGGTGCCGGCGATGATCTACCTGCTGGGCATGCCGACCAAAGTCGTGGTCGGGACTTCACTGTTTCAGATCATCTTCGTCACCGGTTTCACGACGCTGATGCATGCTACCACGAACCAAACCGTCGATCTGGCGCTGGCCGTCGTGCTGCTGATCGGCGGCGTGTTGGGCGCGCAGATCGGCACCCAGATCGGCAGCAAGATGAAGGCCGAGCAGTTGCGCATCCTTCTGGCCCTGCTGGTGCTGGCGGTCTGCGGCAAGCTCGCGCTGGAACTGCTGTTGCAACCGACGGAACTGTATTCGCTGGCCGAGGTCGGCCAATGACGGTCCGACTGATCGCACTTCTCCTGCTCGCCTTTGCCCTGCCCGCCCTTGCCCTGCCCGCGACGGCACAAGAGGAAGTCGTCGCCGGCATGTCGCAGAACCGCGTGGCGATTACCGCCAATTTTGACGGCTCCGAGATTCTGATCTTCGGTGCCGTCAAGCGCGACGAACCACCTCCCGGCACCGGACCGCTCGAGGTGATCGTCACGGTTGCCGGCCCCTCTAAACCGGTCATAGTCCGACGCAAGGAGAAGCGGTTCGGCATCTGGGTGAACACCGATGCGGTCGAGGTCGACTCGGCGCCCAGTTTCTACGCCGTCGCCACCAGCGGACCGCTGAGCGAGATCCTGAAAAACATCGACGATCTGCGCTACAAGATCTCGATCCCGCGCGCGATCCGATCAGTCGGCGCGCCGATGACGGTTCAGAATTCGCGCGCCTTCACCGAGGCGCTGATCCGCATCCGCAGTCAGAAGGGCCTGTATCTGCTGGACATGAACACGGTTCAGGTCGATCAGGAAACGCTGTTCAACACCGCGATCGCGCTACCCGCGAACCTGACCGAGGGTGCCTATACGGCACGGATTTTCCTGACCCGCGGCGGCAATGTCATCGCAGCGCATGAAACCAAGATCGACGTGCAGAAGGTCGGGCTGGAACGGTGGCTGTTCAACCTCGCCCATGAATTGCCGCTTGCCTACGGCATCCTGTCGCTGGTGATCGCGATATCGGCGGGTTGGGGCGCTTCGGCCGTGTTCCGCTACCTCCGCAGTTAGCCGCGCCCGACGTAAGGCATGGTCGTCGCCATGATTGTCATCGTCTGAATGTTGGCCGACAACGGCAATCCGGCCATGTGCCAGGCCGCGTCGGCCACATGGCGCACATCCATCGTCGGCTCCGGCTTCAGCGTGCCGTCGGCCTGCGGCACGCCGCCCGACATCCGCGCCGTCATCTCGGTCAGCGCATTACCAATGTCGATCTGGCCGCAAGCAATGTTGAACGGACGACCGTCCAGCGAGATCGTCTTGGTCAGCCCCAGAACCCCGTGCTTGGTCGCGGTATAGGGGACCGATCCCCAGCGCGGCATCGTCGCCGAGATTGAGCCGTTGTTGATGATCCGCCCGCCCTGCGGATCCTGATGCCGCATCTGGCGGAACGCGGCGCGGGCACACAGGAACATGCCGGTCATGTTCACGTCGACAACCGCTTTCCACACCGCCGGGTCGATCTCGTCGATGGTCTGCGCCGGGCTGCCACGACCTGCGTTGTTGAAGATCGCGTCCAGCCGGCCGGCCTTCTTGACGAACCCGTCAAACGCGGCATCGACCGAACCTGCGTCGGTCACGTCGGCCACCAGCGCCACCGCATTCTCGTGAGCGGCCGCCATTTTCTCCAGCGGTTCTGCAGAGCGGGCCAAGAGCCCCACCGTCCAGCCGCCGTCGAGAAATTTCTGCGCCGTCGCGCGGCCAATGCCTGCACTTGCGCCTGTGATGATGATCGTGCCGGTCATGTCAGCCCTCCACTTCGGTTTCCGATGCCAGTTGAAACGAGCCGGGCGCCGCATTCAAGTCCTCGACCGACAATGGCGCACTCGGTCGCGCCAGCCGGTTTCGCGTCACCCACAAAAGCCGCTCTTCGGCCCGAGTGATCGCGACATAGGCCAGCCGCTTCCACAGCGGAATCCCGGCTTCGACCCGGCCTGCCCGTGCTGCGGCATGAAGATCAGGCGCGAAGACCTGCACATCGCGCCACTGCGACCCCTGCGCCTTGTGGATCGTGACCGCAGCCCCGTGCAGGAAAGTCGCGCCCATATGTGCTGCGTAGGGAATGAACGGCTCGCCCTCGTCGGGCAGTTCGATCTTGATGATCGAGGCCGCGCCGACCTGAGGATCTTCCGCCCCAACGACGTGCAAACGCGAAAATCCCGGCTTGCTGCCCGGCCCCAGATAAATCACCTGTGCACCCTTGATCAGGCCCCGCGCTTCCAGATCAATGCGGCGCTTACGGTGCTTCAGCGGCAGTTCGATACCGTCGCAGATCAGCGGCTCCCCGGGCAGAAGCGCGTCGGGCGGCGCACCAAATGCGGCGCGAAAGGCGTGGATCAGCCGGATCCGGGTGACATTGCGCCAGACCAGCACCGGCGAGCGTGCCATCAGATCGGATTCGACCCGCTCGGCCATCACCACGCGGGGGTCGGACTGCGCGGCATCCGCGATCATCCGCTCGAACGTCTCGAATTGCAGCGTCTCGTCTGCCAATGCATGCGCCAGATCAAGGATAGGATTGTCCAGATCTTGCCGGTGAATGCGGTGCAGCACCAGTTTGCGTGGTTCCGGCAACGCGTCGAACACCATCGTGCCGGACTGGTTCACCGGGGCCAGCTGCGCGGGATCGCCGAACAAAAGCAGCGACGGGAAGATTTCCTGCAAATCCTCGAACTGGCGCTCGTCCAGCATCGAGCTTTCGTCGACGAACCCGATATCCAACGGCTCTTCCCGCCGCTTCCAGCCCGTGATGAAATCCGAACCCCGCAGACCCGCCGTGGCCAGCGCACCGGGGATCGAACGGTTGGTCTGGAAGAACGCGAAGGCGCGGTCCAGCGCCACATCTGTCAGCCCTTCGACCACAGGGCGTTCTGACCCGCCGGCCAGCCATTCCGCGACCTTCTCGTATTCCGGATCATAGACCGGCGTATAAAGAATGCGATGGATGGTCGTCGCCGGCACGCCTTGCATGCGCAGCACGCTGGCGGCCTTGTTGGTCGGCGCCAGGATCGCAAGCGTGCGCTTGTCCTTGCGGCGCCGGCTTTCGTAATCGCCCGAAACCACCTCGACCCCGGCTTCCTGCATCGCCTCGTAAAGCCGCGCCAGCAGCATCGTCTTGCCCGATCCCGCCTTGCCGATGACCGCCAGCACATTCTCTCGCGCCGGCGCGTCCGGGGTGGTCAGACCTTCTTCGATATCAATCCCGGCGCCGCGCAGCATTTCGGCAACGCGGTCATAGGCTTCTGCCTGATCTTCCGAGAATTGAACCAGCGAAACGCCCATGGCGGCGACCCTACAAGGGCACCGCCAGAGGGGCCAGCATCTTTGGGTGGATCAGGCGAAAACGGCTTCGACTGGCTCTGCTTCGACACCTTGGCAAAACGACTGCCGGAACCAGCTCAACGAGGTTTCGCGCGAAATCCCCACGCGTTGCAGCGTCTTCGGCCATGCTTTTTCCTGCATTTCCCAAAGGCCGACGCCGATCCGCGCCTGCCCCTCGCCTGCGGTACCGATCACATCCGGATTCAGCCCCATCAGCCGGTAGATCCGTTCCATGCGCGGATCAAATACGCCAACGAAATGCTTGAGATGAAAGTTCGCCATAACCTCGCCCGCGCCCAGAACCAGAGCGGCGGAAACCTTGCGATCCGCCCCCGGCGCCAGGCAGAACCGGGTGCATTCCCAGATCAGCGGGCTTTCGATGCGCACCCCGTCCGTCAGGTGCCCGAAATGGTCATTGACCATCGTCGATCCCACCGTCGGCAGGAACCGCATTGAACCACCATGCGTGCCGTCCGCGTTTTGCCAGATAACATAGAGCGGGTTCATCGCGTCATATTCGTCGTGCTCCTCGCCGGCCTCGTCGACGCGAACCTGCCAGCCAAGCCGGGTTCCGAACTGGTCGGCGCGGTCACGGAACATTGTGTCGCGCAGCAGGGGGAACTGGTGCAGGTCATGGCCGTAGACGTAGCGAAGCATGGCGGGTCCTTTCCATTGGGTCACGGAAAGGCTAGGCCAGACTTGGTTAACGATCTGATCCCTCGGCGTTCGGCTATCTTTCTAGAATTTTAGCGAACCGCGCGGTCACCTGCTGCCCGCGCAACGCTCAGACCAGAATAATGCCGCAACTGAGCGCCCGCGCGACCGCGTGGGTCGTGTTCAGGGCACCCAGTTTGTGCCGTGCCGCCTCGATGTAAACGCGCAGCGTGTGTTCCGAGATTTTCAGCTCGTCCGCCGCCTGCGCCCGACTGAACCCTTTCGCGATATACGTCATCGCGGTCAACTCTCTGGGTGAAAGCGCTGGAAGCGGCAGCGCGTCCGTCTCGGATTCGAAATCAAGCGCCTTCTTGTTGAACTCATGCGCGAGGATCATCAGATCGCGCGCGTTTGCCTGTATGAAACCCTCCCACTCCGCGTCCGTCGCGTTGTTGCTGACGGTGAACAGGGCAAACTGGCGGTTCGGTACCCTGATCGGAATGGTGTATCCCTGATTGCCGACCCCGAAGTCTTTCGCGTCTTTCAAAAGCGCCTGTGCCGCTCGTCCGCTCCAGTCCAGTTGCTTCCAGTTGACCGGGTGGAACCTTTGGAAACAGCCGAAAATGACCGGATCCATGCGCAGATAGTCTTTCTCCAGATAGCGGTCGACCCATTCTGACGTGTAGGTGCCGGCGCCGAACCTTTCTCCTTTACTGTTTACCCAATGGTAGACGACGTGAGTGATGGCATAGTGGTCGCGAAGCTGTTCCGTAA
>JBBKVT010000415.1:0-10674 GCA_037968535.1 Paracoccaceae bacterium | reverse complement strand
CGAAATCGCCAGGCCCTGGAATATCGGGTCGGTCAGGATCACGGCTGCCCCGATCATCGCGGCAAGCGCGGTCAGCAGGATCGGCTTGAACCGGATGGCCCCCGCCTCAATCAGCACCTCGGTCAACGGACGGTCCGGAGAGGACGCGTGGCGGATGAATTCGACCAGCAGGATCGAGTTCCGAACGATAATCCCCGCCAGCGCAATGAAACCGATCATCGAGGTCGCAGAGAACGGCGCGTTGAAAAGCCAGTGCCCGCCAATGATCCCGATGAATGTCAGCGGGATCGGCGTCAGGATCACGAGTGGCACTTTGAAAGAGCCGAATTGCGCGACCACAAGGATGTAGATGCCCAGAAGCGCCACACCGAACGCCGCGCCCATGTCTCGGAAGGTGACCCAGGTCACTTCCCATTCGCCATCCCAAAGGAGTGTCGCGCTGCTTTCGTCCTCTGGCTGGCCGTTCAGGGATATGGCGGGTTTCTGAAGTCCGGTCCAGTCCTGGGCGTCGATTGCCTTCTGCACGGCCAGCATTCCATAAAGTGGCGCTTCGAAGCTGCCGGCAAGCTCTGCCGTGACCATTTCGGCGGCGCGGCCATTATGGCGGAACACCGGGTAGGACGCGCGGTCCTCGCGGACCTGCACAACATCGCCCAGCTCGACCACGCCACGGTCGCCCGGAAGCACGTTCGCCGGGATCGGCGTGGTCAGAAATCGCTCGTCCAGCGTCTGTTCGCCCTTCGGCCGCTCGATGCGGATCGGGATCGGCTGACGCCCGTCTCCGCGGTGCGAATATCCCACGGTGCGGCCGCTATTCAGAATTTCGATCGTGTCGAAGACATCGGCCTCCTGGACGCCGAAGAACTCTGCGTCATCGGTCGACACTGCGGTGCGCAAGCGTCGCGCCGGATTGCCATAGGAATTGTCGACATCGACCACGAATGGCACCGACCGGAACGCCTCTTCCACCTTGGCCGCGACGGCGCGCCGGGTCGCGGCGTCAGGTCCGTAAATTTCGGCCAGAAGCGTCGCCAGAACAGGCGGCCCCGGTGGCGGCTCGACAACTTTCAGGCTGGCACCTTCGGGCAGATCAATCGTCGAAATCAGGTCACGGATTTCCAACGCAATATCGTGGCTGGCGCGGTCGCGTTCCCCTTTCGGGGTCAGGTTGAGCGCGACATCACCCTGTTCGGGCATCGCGCGCAGGTAGGAATGGCGCACAAGCCCGTTGAAGTTGAAAGGCGCCGCCGTACCCGCATGGGTCTGAACCGAGCGAACCTCTGTCAGTTCCAGAACGCGGGATGCGATCATCTGCGCCACCCCATCTGTCGCCTCGACAGAGGTGCCTTCGGGCATGTCGATCACCACCGACAGTTCCGATTTGTTGTCGAAGGGCAGCAGTTTGACAGTCACGTCCTGCGTGTAGAACAGCGCCAATGACGCAATAGTCAAAAGCAGTATGACGATAAGGAACAGCCAGCTGCGGGCCTTGCTGGCCAGCACCGGCCGTGCCACGGCAGCATAGGCGGCGCCCAGACGTCCGCCTTGGCCAGCTTCGTGTTGTCCGGAATGGGCAACGTTTCCCGCAACTTTGAGCATCAGCCACGGCGTCACAGTGACGGCAACGAAGAAGGAAAAGATCATCGCGGCAGAGGCGTTGGCCGGTATCGGGCTCATGTAGGGGCCCATCAGGCCTGACACGAACAGCATCGGCAGCAGGGCGGCTACCACCGTGAGGGTCGCGACAATCGTCGGATTGCCGACCTCTGCGACGGCGTCGATCGCTGCCTCGCGGCGGCTGCGCGCATCGCCCATGCCCCAATGGCGCGAGATGTTCTCGATCACCACGATCGCATCATCGACCAGAATACCGATCGAAAAGATCAGCGCGAAAAGCGAAACACGGTTCAGAGTATAGCCCATCAGCCACGACGCGAAGAGGGTCAGCAGGATCGTGACCGGGATCACGACGGCCACGACCAGCGCCTCGCGGCGACCGATCGCCAACCAGACGAGCGCAATGATCGACACCGTTGCGAGGCCCAGATGGTAAAGCAGCTCGTTGGCCTTTTCATTCGCGCTTTCGCCGTAGTCGCGCGTCACTTCGATTCCGATTTCTTCGGGCACCAGTGTGCTCTTTAGCATCTCGACTCGGTGCAGAACCGCCTCGGCCACAGCAACCGCGTTCGAGCCGGCGCGTTTGGCAACGGCCAGTGTCACGGCGGGGCGGCGATAGATACCGTCCTTCGACCGCGTCACCGTCGCAACCAGATGGTTCTCGCCGTCATCGGCGAAGGCCACATCCGCGACGTCGCGCACGTAAACGGGGCGGTTGTCGCGCGTGGTGAGCAGGAGGTTACCGATCTCTTCTGCCGACCGAAGCGTTTCGCCGACCGTCAGTTCGATCTCTTGTCCCTGGTCGCGCACCCGGCCCGCCGGGAAAGCCGTATTGGCGCCGGTCACCTTTCCTGCCAACTGTTGAAGCGTCACCCCATACAACGCCAGGCGCTGAGGATCAGGGGCAATCCGCAGCCTCTCGCTGGTTTCACCGACCAGATAGGTCAGGCCAACGTCGGGAATTTTTGCAATCTCGGACCGCAGTTCCCGCGCGATGCGGGTCAGGTCGTTGGCCGTAACGCCGTCAAAGGCATCGGCGCCGGGCGACAGTGTCAGCGACAGGATCGCCACATCGTCGATGCTACGGCCGACAATCAGCGGTTCCGGCACACCAACGGGAATACGGTCGAGATTTGCGCGGACCTTTTCATGGACCCGCAGGATTGCGGTGTCCGACGAGGTGCCAACCATGAAGCGTGCGGTCACCATGACCCGGTCGTCGCTGGTCTGAGAATAGACATGCTCGACACCGTCGATACCCTTGACGATCGTCTCGAGCGGCTCTGTGATCAGCTTGACCGCATCCTCGGCCTTCAGTCCGTCGGCACGGATGTGGATGTCGACCATCGGAACCGATATCTGCGGTTCTTCCTCTCGCGGCAGCGAGATCAGCGCGACGACGCCAAAAACCAGCGCGGCCAGCAAGAAGAGCGGCGTCAGCGGTGACGCGATGAACGCGCGGGTCAGCCAGCCGGCGATGCCCGGTTGCAGCGGATGTTCGGTCACGGCAAGACCACCACAGCGCCTGGCGCGAGGCCGGTCAGTATTTCGACGAACGCCGTGCCGTCCTGCGTGGTCGGCCCACCCAGAACGACCGCGCGTTCGACCATCGCCTCGCCGTGCTGCACGGTGACGAAATCAATGCCGAACCGGGTTTTCACGGCGGTTTGCGGTACGAGAAGAGCAGTTCGTTCGCCAACTGGCAGCTCGACCAGCATGCGCGCGTTGACGAACGCGGTGTCCAATCCGACTACGTCGACATCCGCGATGACGCGGCCATTCTCGATCTGGGGATAGATCTTGGCGATCGTTCCTTCGGTTTCGGTCCCGGCCTCGGTGATCCTGATACCTGCACCCTCAGTCAGCGCCGCTGCGTGGCGTTCCGGGATCGCAAGGCGCAAAAAGAAGCCGCCGCCGCCGATTGTCGCGACGGGCTCTCCGGCAAGGACCACACCGCCGAGTGTTGCGGGAACGGTGATGACCCTGCCATCTCCGGGTGCCTCCACCTGACCTTCGGTGCCTCGCTGCACTGCGATTGCACGTTCAGCCCTGGTGGCGTCGATCTGACCGCGAGCCACGTCCACTGAGGTGCGCAACTGATCGAGTCGCTGCGCCGTTGCAACGCCCCGGTCCAGAAGTGCCTGACCGCGTTCAAGCTCGGTTTCAGCAGTGGCCAACTGTGCCCCTAGCGCTTCAAGTTGGGCATCAAGAGCATCAACCTGGAAATCTATCTTTTCATCCCGAATGACCGCGATCTGCTGTCCCTTCGAGACGATATCGCCCTCGCTGACCGACAGCGTTTCCACGATGCCGCCGATCCGCGCCCGCGCCGCGACCATTTCGCGCGCCTCGACGCGGCCATAGACAGCCTTCCAGTCGGTCAGCGTCGTTTCCGACAAGGTGAAGGTTTCGGCCCAAATCGGGCCCGCAGTCAAAAACCCGACCAGAAGCAGGATCGCGCGCATTCGGTGTCCTTTCAGAAAGCAGTTCCGGATTTGACGCCGAGTTTACGGAACAGAGCTGCCGCCGGACAGAAACCGGTGAACGCAGATTGCAGCAGGTTCAGCCCGATGAAAACGGTGAACCAGACGAAGAGTGGAGAAACCCAGGCAGTCAGGGCGACGGATAGCAGAACCATAGCTCCTGCGAAGGCGAGGACAGTGCGATCGAGTGACATTTCAAACTCCTTTGCCAATTTCATATTCATAAATACGCATATATTGGGAGGAATTCAAGATGCGCGGCCCTAGATCTCACAAGTCATCAGACCGCTGCGATTTTTGCAACACGGCTATGCAGCGCCTCGGATTGCAAATCCATCAAGCGGGACATAATTCCCCTGCATGATTTGCCGCCTAGCACCTAGGCGGTTTGATTTTTTGGAGCAACGGAAATGTTTGTCACAAGCAACGCGGACAAGGTCCCACTCGGCGCGATCACCATATTGCGCGTGGTCAATTTCGTCGAAAGGACGCTGGCGCTTTACCAGGAATGGACACTCGTGCGCAGAACCCGCAACGAATTGCTGCAGCTGTCGGATGCGCAACTGGATGATATCGGTCTGAGCCGCGATAGGATCTACTAGTCGACCGGACTTGCCGTTTGGCCGGAACTAGCCCCGAGCTTCGGACCATTTATCCAGAACTTTCTCGAGAGCATATCGGCGCGGCTCACCCAGCGGGTTTACCAACATCAAGGGCGGTCTGTTGGCAGGCTGAACCGCACCCTGTTGGACGACATTGCCGAGCATCCCTGAAAGTTCGTCGCATTTCTCTCTCAGCGTGCGGATTTCATCAAGAACTTCAGGAAGGGACGTTTTTACCGAGGCTGCATTTGCGGACGGAACCGTTTCAGTTGTGTGCGAGAACCGGCCCAGCGCATGCCGGATACCGGCGGCACGGAGGATCAGTTCCTCGATGCAAAATTGATCCAGCTCTTCGAAAGAAGCAGTAACCACTTCGTCAGCCACGTCCCACCCCCTGGACAACCATCAGCGCGCCACGACCTACCGAAAGCTGCCAGGCATTTCAAACTGTCATCAGCCAATGACCTATTGAGGCGTCATTCCGCCGACCATTTGAATCTCAGCCCACGGAATGCCACGGGCGAGGATCGCCCTTCCTCGCCAATTCCCGTCGACAAATGCTTGCAGCCGGGATGGCTTCGCAGATATTGCAAGCTAGGTCGCGACCGGTACTTGGTCGGGGCAGAAAACGAAGTTGGACGAAGATGCAGCCAGACATCCATGCCACCCCGGTGCCGGTTTTCAGATGGTAGCGCCATCTTCGAGGCCCGACTGGATTGCCGTCGACTGGGGCACCACGCATCTGCGGGGCTGGGCGATGACTGCAGACGGCGATGTGATCGCCTCGGCCAAGTCCGACCGCGGAATGAGCGGCCTGACCGCTGACGGGTACGAGCCAGCTCTACTTGCGCTTGTGGACGGATGGTTGCCCGACGCACCAATCCCGGTGGTCGCGTGCGGCATGGTTGGTGCGCGGCAAGGCTGGATCGAGGCATCCTATGCCGCGGTCCCATGCGTTCCGGTCGGCGTGGCCTTCGCGTCCCCTCAAACCATTGATGCCCGGTTGGATGTCCATGTCATCCCCGGCATCAAGCAGATAACGCCGCCCGACGTTATGCGCGGCGAGGAAACCCAGATCGCGGGATACCTGCATCTCAACCCCGGGTTTGACGGTATCCTGTGTCTGCCGGGCACCCATACGAAATGGGTGCGTATCAGCGAAGGCCTGGTGTCTGCCTTCCGCACCGTGATGACCGGTGAGCTATACGCCTGCCTCAGCAGCAATACCGTTCTGCGCCATTCCGTAGATGCTGAAGGCTGGGATGACGCCGCGTTTACCCAAGCCGTGGACCAGGCGATTTCAAGACCCGAACGTCTGGCAGCAGAGCTGTTTTCAATCAGAGCCGAAAGCCTTCTAGAAGGCTTGTCACCATCCAGCGGCAACGCCCGCCTTTCCGGCCTTTTGATCGGGATCGAGCTCGCGTCGGTTCGGGCCTACTGGTTGGGGCAGAAAGTCTCTTTGATTGGCGATGCGAAGCTAACCTCGATTTACAAGACGGCCCTCGCCGCCCAGGGTGTATCAGTCGAGATGTGCGACGCCGATCTCATCACCGGTGCAGGATTATTCGCCGCCTACCGGAACCTCAGGAAAGATAAAACATGAGCCGTCCCCTGATCGCCATCCTGCGCGGCATTACACCCCCCGAGGCCGAACCGATGGCGGCCGCGCTGATCGAGGCAGGGATCGACCGGATCGAGGTGCCACTGAATTCACCAAGACCATTGGACAGCCTTGCTGCGATGGCCAGAGCGCACGGAACGAATGCCCTCTTGGGTGCGGGAACGGTGCTGACTGAAGCTGAAGTCCAGCAGGTTGCCGACGCAGGCGGTCGGTTGATCGTCTCGCCCAACACCGATGAGGCGGTAATTGCGGCCACTAAGACGCTTGGCTTGCAAAGTTTCCCCGGCGCGCTGACCCCCAGCGAATGTTTCGTGGCCCTAAAGGCGAGGGCCGACGGAATAAAGATTTTCCCGGCCTTCCAGATGGGGCCAGACGGTTTAAAGGCGCTACGCGCAGTGCTTCCGGCCTTGACCGAAGTCTACGTGGTTGGCGGCGTAGGTCCTTCCAATTTCGGCGACTGGCTTGCTGCTGGTGCGAATGGTTTCGGACTAGGAGCCTCGCTTTATCGGCCGGGCGATTCTGTTGAAGACGTTGCAAAACGTGCCTCGGAGATCGTTGCTGCTTACGATAGACTTACCGCATGACACGGACGGGCGGCACTGGATAGGCAGTGTTTCTGCTAGAAGATTCAGCAACTTAACAAACGTTAAACGAAATTCGAAAGTCGGCCGCAGCTTGTCGGCTGGCCCGCGCATTGCAGAACTAAACGGTTTTGTTGATTAATATTTTAAACAGCCATATGGTTTTATTAATCCAGCTGATCCGTGGATGGGCGTCGTGTTTGCGGATCAACGTCGAAGTCACTATGGCGCAAAAATCTGAATGCCCGGGTGGGGGGAAATCGGTTGGTTTCCGTCATGACGGGACAAGTTCAACAGGGCGTGACAATTGTTGCTCTAGTGCTAAGCTAACTGGAAGCGAACACCTGAAAGACAGGGCCGCGCAAGCGGTTCCGACGTTCTCAGTTCCCATATCGGGTGACAAATCCTGCTGAAAGTGTAGGGACGTCATTGAGCAGAAATCCAACAAAAGGAGCATCCCATGAAGCACTGGAAAAGACTAGCCATCGCCGGAGCCGTGGCGTTCACGGCTACGAGCGCGGGCGCACAAGAACGATTTATCACCATCGGCACGGGCGGACAGACGGGCGTTTACTTCGTCGTGGGTCAGTCGATCTGTCGTTTGGTCAACCGCGAAACCGCCGCGCACAATCTGAAGTGCACCGCGCCCTCGACCGGAGGTTCCATCGCGAACATCAACGCGATTGCCGCTGGCGACATGGACATGGGCGTCGCGCAATCCGACTGGCAGTATCACGCATATAACGGCACCTCGGAATTTGAAGGCAATAAATTCGACAAGGAACGCGCTGTCTTTTCCGTCCACGGCGAGCCATTCAACGTCATTGCTCGGAACGATTCCGGCATCGAAACTTTCGATGACCTGAAAGGCAAGCGCGTGAATATTGGCAACCCCGGCTCTGGCCAGCGGGCGACGATGGAAGTCGTGATGGATGCGAAGGGCTGGACACTCGACGATTTCGCCCTCGCCTCGGAATTGAAGCCGGCCGAACAGGCAGCAGCGCTTGGCGACAACAAGGTCGACGCGATCATCTACACCGTGGGTCACCCGAACGGTTCGATCCAGGAAGCGGTTTCGACAATTGACGCGCATATCGTACCGGTCGAAGGCGAGGCGATCGACAAACTGGTTGCCGACAACCCGTTCTATGCAAAGGCGGTTGTTCCGGGTGGCATGTACAAGGGCACCGACAGCGACGTGAATACGTTCGGTGTCAAGGCGACCTTCGTAACGTCGGCCGACGTGCCGGACGATGTCGTCTATGAAGTCGTGAAGGCCGTGTTCGACAATTTCGATCGGTTCAAGAAACTGCATCCCGCATTCGAGAACCTGACGGAAGAAGAAATGATCTCGGATGGTCTTTCCGCGCCACTGCATCCGGGTGCGATCAAGTACTACAAGGAACGCGGCTGGATGTAAGTCCAGCAAGCGCAAAACTTGTGTGGGGACGCCGTCAAGGCGCCCCCGCCCCAACAAGATGAACCAACATCAACAGGGACGCCCAGCCGACATGGGCGCACGGGGACAAAATGGCCGACAAAGACCAGATGCAAGCTGCCGCCGTCGAGAATGAAGCCGCTGGCCGAGGCGGCCTGAGTCAGGCCGAACTCGACGAACTTGTCGCCTCCTCCGACACCGGCGGACGGGCAGCGGGGGGTGTCATAGGCACCTTCATCATGCTGGTGGCACTGGCCTGGTCGCTGTTCCAACTCTACATCGCCTCACCGATAGGGCTGTTCAACGACACCTGGGCACGGTCAATACATCTTGCCTTCGCCATCTTCCTGGCCTTCGCGGCCTTTCCCGCCGCACGTACAAAATTCCAGATCGGCCTCGGCGTCGTCGTGCCTCTTGTTCTTGGCGGACTTTTCATGTTCGCAGCCAAGGGCGGCACCAGCATCTGGTGGATACCACTCGTTTCACTCGCACTGATCGGCGCGATTCTGCTGGGCTCTCCGAAGAACCGCATTCCAATTTGGGAATGGGCCCTGGCGCTGATTGGCGCCGCAACGGCGCTTTATCTCTTTGTCTACTACAGAGAAATCTCAGGTCGCGTCGGCGCGCCTATCACTCAGGATTTCGTGGTCGGCGTGATCGGATTGATGGTTCTGCTTGAAGCCACCCGCCGCGCCCTTGGACCCGCGCTGATGATCGTCGCGACGGTGTTTCTGATCTATACGATCCTCGGCCCCTACATGCCGGACATCATCGCGCACAAGGGCAACAATCTGTCGGAGGTGGTGAATCACCAATGGATCACCACCGAAGGCGTGTTCGGCATCGCACTTGGCGTTTCAACGTCATTTGTCTTTCTGTTCGTGCTGTTTGGCTCGCTTCTGGACCGCGCCGGTGCGGGCAACTACTTCATTCAGGTCGCGTTTTCGCTGATGGGCCACATGAAGGGCGGACCGGCCAAAGCGGCTGTGGTTTCCTCTGCCATGACTGGCCTGATTTCGGGATCCTCGATTGCCAATGTGGTGACCACCGGGACATTCACGATCCCGCTGATGAAGAAGGTCGGCTTTTCCGCCGAAAAGGCGGGCGCAGTCGAGGTTGCCTCTTCGGTGAATGGCCAGATCATGCCACCGGTGATGGGGGCGGCTGCCTTCCTGATGGTCGAATACGTCGGCATTCCCTATTTCGATGTCGTCAAGCACGCCTTCGTGCCCGCAGTGATCAGCTATATCGCGCTGGTCTATATCGTCCATCTGGAAGCCCTAAAGGCAGGGATGGAGGGGTTGCCACGCGCTTATGTGCCCAAGCCGATCGTGCAGCGCCTGATCGGAATCGCCTTCACGATTGCGGCGATCTGCGCGATCTCATTTCTGGTCTACTACGGCATGGGCTGGATACGTCCGGCCTTCCCGGAAACAGCTGGCTACATCATCTTCGTCTTCTTGACGCTGGTTTATGCAGGCCTTGTCTGGGTTGCCTCAAGAGAGGCACCGCTGAAGCTGGACGACCCCAATGAGCCGGTCACCAGATTGCCATTGCCGGGACCGACGATCCGTTCCGGTCTGCATTTCATCCTGCCGGTTGTGGTTCTGGTCTGGGCGCTGATGATCGACCGTTTGTCGCCCGGGCTGTCGGCCTTCTGGGCGGCCGCTTACATGATCTTCATCCTGCTGACCCAGCGCCCGTTGATGGCGATCTTCCGTGGTGAAAGCCGACTTGTCAGTGACGTCAGGGAAGGTTTCAGCGACCTCATCGACGGCCTTGTGACAGGCGCGCGCAACATGATCGGCATCGGTATCGCCACCGCAACTGCCGGCATCATCGTCGGCGCGGTCAGCCAGACCGGCGTCGGTTCGGCACTTGCGGATGTGGTCGAGGTGCTTTCGGGCGGCAATATCCTGGCGATCCTGTTCCTGACCGCGATCCTGTCGCTCATCCTCGGGATGGGCCTGCCGACCACCGCGAATTACATCGTGGTCTCGGCACTTCTGGCCCCGGTCATCGTAACGCTCGGCCAACAGAACGGCCTGATCGTGCCGTTGATCGCGGTCCACCTCTTCGTATTCTACTTCGGGATTATGGCGGATGTGACGCCGCCGGTGGGTCTTGCCAGTTTCGCGGCGGCGGCTGTCTCGGGCGGCGACCCGATCAAGACCGGCGTCATCGCCTTTTTCTACTCGCTCAGAACCGCGGCCCTGCCGTTCCTGTTCATCTTCAACACCGAACTGCTGCTGATCAACGTGAACTGGGCGCAGGGCATCTTCGTCTTCATCATAGCCACGATCGCCATGCTTCTGTTCGCGGCAGCAACCCA
>JBBKVT010000414.1:0-3304 GCA_037968535.1 Paracoccaceae bacterium | reverse complement strand
ATGCATATGCGATCCGACATCGATAACGCCTCTTCCTGATCGTGGGTGACAAGAACGAAGGTGATGCCCAGACTGCGCTGAAGGGTCTGCAATTCAATCTGCATGTCGCGGCGCAGCTTTTTGTCGAGCGCGGCCAAAGGCTCGTCCAGCAGCAACAGCTTGGGCTCGTTCACGATGGCGCGGGCCAGCGCGACGCGCTGCTGCTGGCCGCCCGACATCTCCCAAATTCGGCGCGGTCCGTAACAGGGCAGGCGCACTGTTTCCAGCGCCTTTTCCACCGCCGACCCGATTTCGTTGGCTGGCAGGCGGGGGCGTCGCTGGCGCAAACCATAGCCGATGTTATCGGCAACGGTCAGGTGCGGAAAAAGCGCGTAATGCTGGAAGACCATGTTGACCGGGCGACGGTGCGGCGGAAGATCGTTCACCGCCTTGCCGTCCAGCAAGACATCGCCTTTGGTCGGCGCCTCAAATCCGGCGAGCATTCGCAGGGCTGTTGTCTTTCCGCAGCCGGACGGGCCCAGAAACGAAAGAAACTCTCCCCGCTTGATTGTCAGATTGAGGGCGTCCGCAGCGACCACGTCTCCGAAATGTTTTGAGGCATTTCGAAGCTCGCCAATGGGTGCTTCGTGCAGTGATCGTTCGCTTTTCATTCGCCGCCGTATATGCTGTGGTTTGGCATAAATCGTAGGGAAGGCGTGTTTTGTTGTATATATATCAAATTGCATACCCTGCCGGATTTGCGTGGATCGGATGCACGACTCGAATGTGATGCAAAAAATTGGTACGGCGATTGCGGCAACTGGAACTGCGAGGTTTCCGCCGACGCTCAGTGCCCTGTTGCGCGCTGTCGTTCCTTACACTTACACTGTCATCTTTGGCTATTGCGGCAACGCGAAACCGCTTGATCTCTTTGATGATTTTCCTGCGCACAAGCGCAAAATATTCGTAACTGATTATCAGGAGGGACCTTACTTATTGGACCCCTTCTTTCTGGCCGCTGCCCGCCCCGTCGCTGCTGGTCTTTACCGGATGAGGGACCTTGCGCCCGACCGCTTTTATCAGGGCGAATACTTTCGCAACTACTATGTTCAGACCGGGCTGGCAGAAGAGGTTGGCTTCTTTGTCGACCTTCCCGGCGGAGCAAATGTCGTTCTGTCCCTGATGCGGGACAAAAAACCGTTCACGTCACGCGCGATGCGGGACCTGAACGAGGTTCGCCCAGTGGTAGAGTCCTTGCTGCGTGGTCAGTGGGCGAACCTGACCGACCAGTTTCACGACGCAGATCAGGTGTCGGGCAAACTCACGGAAGGCGGGATAGAGCTGTCGCTTCAGTCATTTGGCAAGGGGGTCTTGACGGCACGAGAACGCGAAGTCGTTGAATACTCGTTGAAGGGTCACTCGGCAGAAGCGACCAGCCGCATCCTCGGGATCGCCTCCGGCACTGTGCGGATTCACAGGCGCAACATCTATGCGAAACTTGGGATAAGTTCCCAAGGCGAACTGTTTTCGCGCTTTATCCAGACACTAAGTATGCAGTGAGCGCAGAGAACGGCCTACCTCAAACCCGTTTACATCATGATTTCGCTATAAAAACCACACTTGATGACAAACATTTGAAACGTTTCGAGAACATTAACACGTCCATTTGAGTTCGACGGGATCCTGTGGATAAGTCCACTTGGGGCGAACGCTACGGGACTTTTTCGTGGAGGACGGCGCGCTACCAGAGACCAGCAACGGACTAACGATCAAACCGGACCACTCAGTTGGGGCAAGTCATCGTGGCCCTGGAATGGTCACTCAATCCACCTAATCGCGAGCACTAAAATGATTAGAGACGAACGCCCGGTGATCGCTGACAGCATGTGGTTGGCTACGGCCAATCCGTCGCCGATGCTGCCGACTTTGACATCAGATACGGATGTCGACGTGGCAATCATCGGCGGCGGCTACACAGGACTATCGGCCGCCCTACACTTGGCCGAGGCAGGCAGAAGCGTTGCGGTTCTGGAAGCCCAAACACCGGGCTGGGGCGCATCGGGTCGAAATGGTGGGCAAGTCAACCCTGGGCTGAAGGATCCTCCGGACGTGATCGAAGCCCGGTTCGGGCCAGACGTTGGTCGGCGCATGGTGCGTATGTCGGGCGACGCTGGGCAGCTTGTTTTCTCATTGATCCAGAAGCATAGTATCCCCTGCGATGCGCAGCCGACGGGCTGGATTCGTGCCGCTCACACTCACACAGCCCTTGAAGATCTTCAGGCCACTGCAAACCAGTGGCGAGGACGGGGGGCGCCGCTGCAGATTCTGGGTGCGGATGATATTGCACAGATGATCGGAACCGATGTCTACGCCGGTGGTGTCCTGGACCACAGAGGCGGCAATCTACACCCACTTAACTATGCACTGGGACTGACAGAGGCCGCGATCAGTGCCGGTGCTGCCATCTATGTCAACAGTCCTGCCGTCGGCCTGAAGAAGCGCGGGCGATTTTATCGGATAACCACGCCAGCGGGTACGCTTCAGGCCAACAAGGTTCTTCTGTGCACGAATGGCTACACCGACGGGTTGGTTCCCCCAATGGCACAGACCGTGGTTCCTGTACGCTCTATCCAGGTCGCAACAGCGCCGCTAAGCTCGAATGCAAGGGCTTCGATACTGCCCGGGCGCCAAGCCGCTTCTGATTCCCGCCGACTTCTTCTTTACTATCGTCTGGACGCACAAGGCAGGTTTATCATGGGTGGGCGGGGCACTTATGGAGACCGGGGCACCCGACGCAGGTTCGATTCCCTGCGTCACATCACCAGGAAAATGTTCCCGCAGATCGACGACGTCGAATGGCAGCATGCTTGGGGCGGGTTCGTCGCGATGACTGCAGATCACTATCCACATTTGAATCTTGTGGATGACAACATCCTTGCGGGCCTTGGGTATAATGGCCGCGGCATCGCAATCGGAACAGCGATGGGCAAGGTGATGTCCGACTGGGTCACAGGCGTTCCCGAGAAAGAGCTGGATTTTCCGATTACTCCGGTAAAGCCAATTCCATTTCACAGCCTTCGCAAGATTGGGGTAAGTGCGACCGTCCTCAGATACCAGGCGATGGACTGGATCGGGCTGTGATTGCGCTTCGATGAAGAGCGCAACTTCACGCGAACATTGACGGACAGGACCAAACCGTTCGACATCCGCGATCGCCAACAATGGCGAAGAAACCCCCAGTATCCCGCATTCGTCCAAGTCTTTGCCAGGCAGAAAATCTGCGCGAGCGACCAGGTTCGGATTATCGCGCGGAGGGGACGTGTGG
>JBBKVT010000413.1:0-3068 GCA_037968535.1 Paracoccaceae bacterium | reverse complement strand
GCAGGATCTGCCGCCCCTCGCAGTCAGCCGTTGTTGCCTACATTCCGCCAGCGGCAGTCAGCGGACCGACATTCACCGCGTCGCCGTAGCTGTCGCGCGCAGACGGAATGCTGCCCGCGTCAAGAAACACCTGCGAAACGCCCTTCATGAACTCGGCGCCACCGCCACCAAGCCACTTGGCGCTCAGCTGCTCTTCGATCGACGGGAACACGAAGGTCGAGATGTCGGTGCGGGCCTTGTCCTCGTCCATGCCGGCATCCTTGGCGATGACGGCGATCATCTCATCCTGCTTCGAGCCTTCGTTCCACATCGCGTTCGCATCCGATGTGACCTTCAGGAATTTCGCCGCAAGATCCTGATTTTCGACAAGGAAATCCGCAGGCGCGGAAATCACGTCGAACACCAGAATGCCCAGCTCTTCCTTCTCGGCACCAGTCAGCAGCACGTTGCCATGCTCTTTCATCCGACCAAGTCCGCCGCCATAGCCGCACGCCATGTCGACCCCGCCCTGCGCGATCGCGGCAGCACCGTCCGGTGGTGCCATGTCAACGACTTCCAGTGTCGAGACGTCGACGCCGAAATGGTCCATCTGGCGCAGGAAACCGTAATGCGCGGCGGTGCCAAGCGGAACGGCGACCTTCTTGCCTTCCAACTCCGTGGCATTGTCCTTGGTGATCTCGAGATCCGAGCGCACCACGCAATTGTCATTCTCGGAATAGGACACCGCGACCGCGATGGTCTGAAGATCCTGCCCGGCGCTGGTGGCTACCACGAACGGTGGTACGCCCTGGCTGACGGCAATCTGCACATCGCCCGACGCCATCGCCGCCGACATCGCAGTGCCGGTATCGAACGAGCGCCAGTTGATCTCGACGCCCATCTCTTCCTCGTAGGTGCCGTTCGCCTTGGCATATTCGAACGGCATCGGCCATTCGAGGAAATAGGCCACGGTGATCTCGTCCAGCGCCCATGCCGGCATCGCCCCTGTTAGCAGCGCAAGTCCGGCGGCAGCACCGGCGAGTTTGGTTTTCAGTCTCATGTAGTTCACCCCTTGTTGGTTTCATCATGGCGTCCGGTTCGCCCGAACTGTCACTTCGGTTCAGTATGATATGCTTGCGCCCTTGCGCATAGGATTGTTTTCGCTCATCCCTTGATGTGCAAAAGCATAGGGACGGCAGCGCGGACCTGACAACGGTCCAGCCTCACTGGCCTTATCGCATGACGCATTCTGGCCCTATCGGCGCGACCGCGACTAGGGCAGATTTCACAACTGAACCCCCTTCGGCTTCGATGCCGCAAATTGCGCTGCCCAAGGGATCCCGACCAGAAGGACACCGGATCATGAACCGCAGCATTCAGGCCAACGACCTAACCGAGGTCATCGAATCGGACCGCGCGCATCTGTGGCACCACCTGATGCAGCACAAGTCGCTGGAAACCACCGACCCGCGGATCATTGTCGAGGGCAAGGGCATGCGCGTCTGGGACGCCACCGGCAAGGAACATCTCGATGCGGTTTCGGGTGCGGTCTGGACCGTCAACGTCGGCTACGGCCGCGAATCGATCGCCAACGCGGTGCGCGACCAGCTGATCAAGATGAACTACTTCGCCCAATCTGCTGGCTCGATCCCCGGCTCGAACTTCGCCAAGCGGCTGATCTCGAAAATGCCCGGCCTCACCCGCGTCTACTATTCCAACTCGGGGTCGGAAGCGAACGAGAAGGTGTTCAAGATGGTCCGCCAGATTGGCCACCGGCACCACGGCGGCAAGAAGACCGGCATCCTCTACCGCGAGCGCGATTACCACGGCACCACGATCACCTGTCTGTCCGCAGGCGGCCAGCCGGAACGCAACGTGCAATACGGCCCGTTCACACCGGGGTTCTACGAGGTTCCGCATTGCCTGGAATACCGCAAGCAGTGGGACGTCGAGGATTACGGTCGCCGCGCCGCCGACGCGATCGAGGAGGTTATCCTGCGCGAAGGCCCGGATGAGATCGGCCTGCTCTGCCTCGAACCCGTCACCGCCGGCGGCGGCGTCATCACCCCGCCCGAAGGCTACTGGGAGCGGGTGCAGGAGATCTGCAAGAAGTACAAGATCATGCTGCATATCGACGAGGTCGTCTGCGGCGTCGGTCGCACCGGCACCTGGTTCGGCTACCAGAACTACGGGGTGCAGCCCGATTTCGTGACCATGGCCAAGGGCGTCGCCTCTGGCTATGCCGCGATTTCGTGCATGGTCACAACCGAGGCTGTGTTCGAGCAGTTCAAGGACGCGCCCGAGGACAAGCTGTCGTATTTCCGCGACATCTCGACTTTCGGCGGCTGCGCCTCGGGTCCGGCTGCGGCGCTGGAAAACATGCGGATCATCGAGGACGAGGACCTGCTGAACAATACCCTGAAAATGGGCGAGCGGATGATGAAGAACCTGCACGGGCTGATGGACAAGCACCGCGTCGTCGGCGACGTGCGCGGCAAGGGCCTTTTCTGCGGCGCCGAACTGGTTGCCGACCGCGGCACCAAGGAACCTGCGGACGAGAAGAAAGTGCAGGCCGTCGTCGCTGATTGCATGGCGCAAGGCGTGATCATCGGCATGACCAACCGCTCGGTTCCCGGCTTCAACAACACCCTGTGCTTCTCGCCCGCGCTGATCGCGACGCCTGACGACATCGACCAGATCACCGATTCCGTCGACAAGGCGCTGACACGGGTGTTCAGCTAAAGGTTTTGCGCCGCGGGCTTCGCCCGCGCCGCGATGCGCTTCGCGCGAGGATATTTTCAGACGAATGATGAAAACACCCTGCCAGTGTCCCGGCAGGGTGCCATCACTCGTCACGGTCATCGGCGTCCCCGCCTGTACCGTCCCACATTCTGACCAGATCACGGTTAACAACACGTTACATCATTCGTCCGCAAATATCCTCGCCGAAGGCAAACCCGAGGCCGCGCCTTGGCGCGGGCAAGACAAAAGGCGTGACGCCGCAGGCGTCTCCGGTTAGCAATAGGTCCAGTTGCAACCCGCAATAAGGCCAGTTCATGCAGATCGCCGAGGCCAATTTCATCCTTGAC
>JBBKVT010000412.1:0-15365 GCA_037968535.1 Paracoccaceae bacterium | reverse complement strand
TCAGCCCGTGTGCTGCAATAAGCTCTTCGGTGATCTGCGGCTCGTCCATGTGGTCCCCCGGTCCGTTCGGGCATCTCTTAGAGCAGATGCGCACGGGGGAAAAGGTAGCGGGCTGGTTGAACCGAAGCTTTTTGCGGCCAGAGTTGGCGCAACGCCGATGCAATTTCAGCCGTCAAGTGACCTCGATCTTGTTCGCGGCGACGGGTCATCTTGTGTGAAAAGGATATGCGCCAAAGATATCTTGAACCGCAGTCCAGCGGCCCATTCCCAAGCCGACGGGACTTTGCAAAGGTTTGCAAATTTTTCAGGCACCTGTAAGACTCGCAGAGCGCGGGTGGGTGGCGAAAATGGACAGCACTGACTTTTTCGACTTCACAGATTTTTTCGATGCCCTGAGCGATGAAATCGTGATCATCAATGCTGAGGGAGTGATCGTCGCCGCCAACGCTGCATGGAAAGATTTCTGCAGCGATAATGGCGGAGAGGTCAAATCGTCTTATGTCGGAAGAAACTATTATGATGTCTGCGCCAGTTCGGTCGGTGCGTCGAGTACCGAGGCATCCATCGTGCCAGATGGTTTGCGCACCGTTATAGCAAGCGGCACCCCGTTTCGATGCGAATATCCATGCAACAGCCCTACGGTCAAACGCTGGTTCGAGCTGACGGCGTCACGTCTGTTGCATGATGGTCAAACATTTGCGGTCGTGCAGCACCGCAACATCACGACCCGCCATGTCGAACGCCATGATGTCGAAGATGCCTTCGTTCAATCCGAATTGCTTGCGGCCTTGTTCACGGCCACCAGCGATGCCGTGCTGAGCTACGATCTTGATGGCCGGATCAACACATGGAACAGGGCGGCCGAGGCGCTGTATGGCTATTCGCCGGAAGAGGCGATCGGACAGTCGCTGGAGCTTTTGTATCCGCCGAACTGGCCGAAGCGGGTAGAGCAATACCGCGATGAAATCATCGCCGGCAAGCTGACGAACTTTGAAGCCATCCGGATTGCAAAGGATGGTCAGGAATGCCATGTCTGGGTCAGCTGTGCGCCGGTTCGCGGTCCGCACGGCGATATCGTTGCAATCTCCAACATCCACAGGGATGTAACCGGGCAGCGCAAGGCCGAGAAATCCCGCAAGATCATTGCGCAGGAAGCCACGCACCGGGCCAAGAACATCCTGGCTGTCGTGGTTTCTATCCAACGACAAACGGCCAAAAGTGCAACGTCGCTTGAAGAATACGGCAAGACATTTGGCGAACGTATCCAGTCGCTGTCCGCATCAACCAACCTTCTTGTGTCGAAAGACTGGACGACCGTTCGCCTTTCCGATCTGGTGAAAGCCCAGCTTAAGCCTTTCCTGGACGAGAGCATCGCAAACACCAACATCCACGGCCCGGACGTTGTTCTGCAACCGCAGGCGGTTCAAATGATTGGAATGGCCCTTCATGAACTGTCCACCAACTCTGCCAAATACGGCGCGATGAAAACCAAGGGCGGAAAAATAGACTTCGGTTGGGAAGTTTGCGACACGGCGAATGCATCGGCGCTGGTCTGCGTCTGGAGAGAGACTGGCATCATTTGCAAGCCGTCACAGGTCAATCCAGGATTTGGAAATCAGGTGCTGACATCGCTGGCGAAATCAATGCTGGACGCCGAAGTGAATTATACTTTTTCCGAGGATTCACTGGTTTGGAACGCGACCATCCCGGCGGAACATTTTGCTCGCGTTGGCATGAGTGAAGCGGTTGCCATTGATGGGAAATGCTTGCCCGGACCTGGATGGCCCGCCGCGAAAAAAAGTGGCCGGGCAAAAGCCCGGCCAAGTCCAACAGGGAGGTAAAAACCAATGAGAGTTGCCTCAACCACCGGCTTCGAGATGGATTTAGGTGCGTAGTGCTTACCCTTCAAGCAGAAAACGAACGCCCCGGCGCAAAGCCGCTATGCAGTTTTTGCATAGCGCTTGATGATCAAACCTCGGCGTCGACCCGCTGGCGTTTGCGGTAGGCCATGATCTCATCCATTACGAAATCGCGGAACGCCGAGATCCGTTTCGACTGCCGCAGTTCCTCGGGGTAGGCGAGGAATACGGGCACTTCGTTGGACTCGATCTCGGGCAGGACGCGAACCAGATCGGGAAAATCCTCGGTCAGGTAATCGGGCAGAACGCCGATGCCGAGATTGTTCAGGACCGCCTGCAGGACGCCGAAGTAGTTGTTCACCGTCAGGGTGGACGGGATGTCGTTGGTCAGCAACTCTTGCACGAGCGTTGCACCGGCACTGACCTGGGCCGACGAGGTGTTCTGGCAGATCAGCCGGTGGTCAGACAGGTCGCGCGGGCGCGTCGGAGTGCCCTTGGCCGCAAGATAGGCGGGCGTCGCGTAAAGCCGCATCCGGACCGACATCAGGCGGCGACGGATCAGGTCGGCCTGGCTGGGTTCCTTCATCCGGATCGCGACATCGGCCTCGCGCATCGGCAGGTCGAGCACACGCTCTTCCAGCATCAGGTCGATCTTGAGGTCGGGGTACTTCTCGTAGAGTTTCGGCAGGCGCGGGGCCAGCCAGAGTGTGCCGAAACCGGTGGTCGTGGTCACGCGCAACTCGCCAAACACCTCTTCCTCGCTGTCGCGGATCCGTGCAGCGGCGGTGTCGAGGCGCTTGTTCATTGCACTGGTCGCATCAAACAGCAACTCGCCCTGTTCGGTGAGAATCAGTCCGCGCGCATGGCGGTGGAAAAGCGTGGTATTCAGGCTTTCTTCCAATGCCCGGATCTGGCGAGACACCGCCGATTGCGACAAATGCAATGCTTCGCCGGCATGGGTCAGGCTGCCGGCATCGGCGACCGCGTGAAATATTCGTAGCTTGTCCCAGTCCATTTCGATCCAATCGAGGCTTGTTAGCGTGCAACAACTTGGCCAGAGTTACTTGGAAAACCGGGTTGATTGCAAATGCGCAGGTAACGCAAATTCGTTTTGTAGGTCAGCAAATTTGACCTATAATGACTTAGACTGAAGTACCCGGGAGGCCAGACATGAGCAAGCAGGACATCACGCTTCACGACAAGTTCAACCTGGAGAAATCCACCGTCCTGATGAATGGCACCCAAGCGTTGGTACGGCTGATGCTGATGCAAAAGGCGCGTGACCGGGCGGCGGGGCTGAACACGGCGGGCTATGTCACGGGCTATCGCGGATCGCCCTTGGGGGCGGTCGATCAACAGATGAACCGCGCCAAGGCCGATCTGGAAGCAGCGGAGGTGTTGTTTCACGAGGGGCTGAACGAGGATCTGGCGGCCACGGCGCTGTGGGGATCTCAACAGGCCGAATTGCGCGGCGAGGGCAAGTTCGACGGGGTGTTCGGCCTTTGGTACGGCAAGGGGCCAGGGGTCGACCGATCCGGCGACGTGATGCGACACGCCAACATGGCCGGAACCTCGCCGCATGGCGGGGTGATCATGGCGATGGGCGATGACCATACCGGCGAAAGCTCGACCACGTTGCATCAGTCGGACTGGGCGATGGTCGATACCTATATGCCTGTGCTGTCGCCTGCGGGGGTGCAGGAAATTCTGGATTACGGGCTGTACGCCTACGCGCTGTCGCGGTTCACCGGCATGTGGGTCGGGCTGAAGGTGATGAAAGACACGATCGAGGTGACCTCGGTCGTCGATGGTCGTCCGGACCGGATGCAGTTTGTCACGCCCGAATTCAAGATGCCCGAGGGCGGACTGAGCATCCGGCTGATCGACACGCCGGTGGCGCAGGAAGCGCGGATGATCGACTACAAGAGGTTCGCGGCGGAAGCCTTTGCGCGTGCCAACAAGATCGACAAGCGGGTCTGGGGCAAGCCGGGTGCCAAGATCGGCTTTGTCGCGGCGGGCAAGAACTGGTTGGATCTCGTGCATGCGATGAGCCTTCTGGGCATCGACCGGGACGAGGCGGAGCGACTGGGGATCACCACCTACAAGGTCGGGCAGGTCTGGCCGCTGGACATGAAATCGTTCCACGACTGGGCCGAGGGCCTAGAACTGATCGTCGTCGTCGAGGAGAAGCGCAAGCTGATCGAAGTGCAGGTCAAGGAGGCGCTGTTCGATGACCAGCATCGCCGGGTCTTTGGCTGGATGAAAGACGGCAAGGAACTGTTCCCGACCCGCTACGCGCTGTCGCCCACCCATATCGCGAAATCCCTCGGCAAGGTTATGATCGAAGAGGGCCGCGGCACGGACGGGATCAAAGCCGGACTGAAAGCCATTGAAAGCGCGGAGAAAGCCGACAATGCGCCGGAACTGGCGGCGCGGTTGCCGTATTTCTGCGCGGGCTGTCCGCACAACACCTCGACCAAGCTGCCGAAAGGCGCGCGGGCCTATGCCGGAATCGGCTGTCACTACATGGTGCAGTGGATGGACCGTGATACGGTCGGCTTCACCCAGATGGGCGGCGAGGGTGCCAACTGGATCGGCGAGGCGCCGTTTTCCAAGCGCCCGCACGTGTTCCAGAACCTTGGCGACGGCACTTACAACCATTCGGGCGTGCAAGCGATCCGCGCGGCGCTGGCTGCTGGCACGACGATGACCTACAAGATCCTGTTCAATGACGCCGTCGCGATGACTGGCGGTCAGAAGAACGAGGGCGGGCTGACGGCAGATCGGATCGCCCGCGAGGTCAAGGCGATGGGGGTCGAGCATCTGGCCATCGTCTATGACGAAAAGGAAGATATCGACTTTTCCAAATTCCCGAAGGATGCGACGACCCACCCGCGGTCTGAATTGCTGTCAGTCGAAGAAAGGCTCGGCAAACTCAGCGGCGTATCCGTCATCGTTTATGTCCAGACATGTGCCGCCGAGAAGCGCCGCCGCCGCAAACGCGGGCAGTTTCCCGACCCCGACAAGCGGGTGTTCATCAACACCGACATCTGCGAGGGCTGTGGCGATTGCGGGGTGCAGTCGAACTGCGTCTCGATCGTGCCTGTGGAAACTGAGCTTGGCCGCAAGCGAGCGATCGACCAGTCGTCGTGCAATAAGGATTATTCGTGCCTGCAGGGGTTCTGCCCGTCGTTCGTGACGGTCGAGGGTGCGCAGCTGAAAAAGTCCGCGACGGTCGAGCTGGATCTGGGGCATGTTCCGTTCCCCAAGGTGCCGGAGATCAAGGGCACGCATAACGTGGTTATCACCGGCGTCGGCGGCACCGGTGTGGTGACCATTGGCGCCGTTATGGCGATGGCGGCGCATCTGGATGGCAAGGGTGCGGGGATGATGGAAATGGCGGGGCTCGCGCAAAAGGGCGGTGCCGTGCATATCCATTGCCGGCTGGCGAACGCGCCCGACGATATCAGCGCGATCCGCGTTGCAACGGGGGAATGCGACACGCTGATTGGCGGCGATCTGGTGGTGAGTGCGGGGGCGAAGACCTTGGGGCTGATGAAGACCGGGCGCACCGGCGGCGTCGTCAACAGCCACGAGATCATGACCGGCGATTTTACCCGCGACACCGAGTTCAAGCTGCCGACCGAGCAACTGGAACTGTCGTTGCAGGCACGGCTTGGCGATCGGCTGACGATGTTCGATGCCTCTGATCTGGCGCGCGCGGTGATGGGCGATTCGATCTATTCGAACATGATGCTGCTGGGGGCTGCCTGGCAGCGCGAACTGGTGCCGCTGACACGCGATGCGATCCTGAAGGCGGTCGAGTTGAACGGCGCTGCCGTCGAGCGCAACAAGCGCGCCTTCGAGATCGGGCGTTGGGCGTTCGAGAACCCGGAGGCGCTCAAAAAGGTGCTGTCGCCGCAGGTGGTCGCGTTGCCGAAATCGCTGGACGACCGGATCGCTTTCCGCGCCGATCACCTTGTGGCCTACCAGTCGCAGCGACTGGCGAAACGGTATCGCAAGCTGGTCGATTCGGTGACCGACGCGCGGTTGAAGGAAGCGGTTGCTCAGGGCTATCACAAGGTGCTGGCCTACAAGGACGAATACGAGGTCGCCCGGTTGATGCAGGACACCGAGGCCAAGGCGCGGGCGGAATTCGACGGTGACCTGAAGCTGACCTATCTGATGGCGCCGCCAGTCTTGTCGCGCAAGGGTGCCGACGGACGGCCGAAGAAGCGCGCATTCGGCGGCTGGATCGTCGGGGCGTTGTCGGTGCTGCCGCATCTGAAATGGTTGCGCGGCACGCCGTTCGATCCGTTTGGCTGGTCCGCCGAGCGCCGGATGGAGCGGGCGCTGATCCGGCAGTATGAGGCGGATATCGCCGAGGTTCTTCGAGGGGTCGGCCCCGATACGATGGACGCTGCCGTGGCGCTGGCCGAACTGCCGCTGCAAATTCGCGGCTTCGGGCCGGTGAAGTCGGCGAACCATGCCAAGGCGATGACACGGCGCGATGAACTGCTGGCCGCACTTCGGGCCGGTGGCGCGCCGTTAAAGGCAGCGGCGGAGTGAGCGGCATGGCCGACCCGGTCGCGGATTAGTTACAG
Organism: Paracoccaceae bacterium; assembly: GCA_037968535.1. Taxonomy (GTDB): domain Bacteria; phylum Pseudomonadota; class Alphaproteobacteria; order Rhodobacterales; family Rhodobacteraceae; genus JAHEAO01. Next base: position 8,902 of record JBBKVT010000412.1, on the reverse strand, counting down.
GCGCGGGCGATACTGCTCTGACGGCAGCCGAGGCCGCAAGGGGGGCTTGGTTTGGGGAAGATTATGCGCACGGATCGGCAGGTTGCCCGCGATATCAGCTATGCCGCGTCGGCGCGGTCGAAAGCCGGGCGGGCGCTGATCCGGGTTGTCGAAAACGCCACCGGTCGGCTGCGGCTGATCCGCCGCGTCGAAGGCTATGCCGACGAGGTTGCCGGGGGTCGCGACTTCTGGCAGGTGATGGTCGAGCGCTACGGGTTGAGCCTTGATGTGGTCGGCGGACGCCTTGAAAATATACCGCGGACCGGGCCGCTGATCCTGATTGCGAACCACCCTTACGGCATCCTCGACGGGTTGATGATGGGTCATGTCCTGTCGGCGATACGCCGCGATTTCCGAATTGTCGCGCACCGGGTTTTCCGCAAGGCAGAGGATCTGGACAGGGTGATCCTGCCGATTTCCTTTGACGACACCAAAGAGGCGGTGACCCAGAATCTGGAGACCCGCAAGGAAGCGCTGGCTTATCTGGGACGCGGCGGGGCGGTCGGCATTTTTCCCGGCGGGACGGTCAGCACGGCGCCCAAGCCGTTCGGGCAGCCGATGGATCCGGTATGGCGTAGTTTCACCGCCAAGATGGTCTCAAAATCCGATGCTGCCGTGGTGCCGATCTATTTCGACGGGCAGAACAGTCGGCTGTTCCAACTGGCCAGTCACCTGCATTCCAACCTTCGGCTGGCGCTGCTGATCAATGAATTCCGCGCGCGGGTGGATGAGCCCGTGCGCGTGGTGATCGGACAGCCGATCCCGCGCGAGCAGCTGAACCCGCATGCGCATGATACGAAAAGCATGATGGATTTCTTGCGCCAACAGACGTATGCCCTGTCACCGAAACCACTCAAATCCTTGGGCTATGGGTTTGAGTTTGATGAGAAATACAGGGTTTAGATGGCGGTTGGCATTTTCGATTCGGGACTAGGGGGGCTGACTGTTTTGCAGGCGGTGGCAAAGCGGCTGCCGGAAGTTTCGTTTGTTTATTTCGGTGACAACAAGCATGCGCCCTACGGGGTTCGCGCGGCGGATGATGTTTACGGGCTGACCACGGCGGCGGTGGACCGGCTGTTCGATGCGGGCTGCGATCTGGTGATTCTGGCGTGCAATACCGCCAGTGCGGCAGCGCTGCGCCGGATGCAGGAGGCATGGGTGCCGCAGGGCAAGCGGGTGCTGGGGGTGTTCGTGCCGTTGATCGAGGCTTTGACCGAGCGGCAGTGGGGCGACAACAGCCCGCCGCGCGAAGTTGCGGTCAAACATGTGGCGCTGTTTGCCACCCCCGCGACCGTGGCCAGCCGCGCGTTCCAGCGGGAATTAGCGTTTCGTGCCATAGGGGTAGACGTCGAAGCGCAGGCATGCGGCGGGGTCGTGGACGCGATTGAAGAGGGCGATCTGATCCTCGCCGAGGCGCTGGTGCGCAGCCATGTCGATGCGCTGCGGCGCAAGATGCCGGAGCCGCAGGCGGCGGTGCTGGGCTGCACCCATTACCCGTTGATGCAAGAGGTGTTTCAGGATGCTTTGGGCCCTGACGTCACGGTTTATTCGCAGGCCAACCTTGTGGCCGAAAGCCTTGCGGATTACCTGACACGACATCCGGGGATGCTGGGGGCAGGCAAGCAAAGCCTGTTCCTGACGACCGGCGATCCAGGACGGGTTTCGATGCGGGCGACGCAATTTCTGCGACGACAGGTCGAGTTTCAGTCCGCATGAAACTGTCAATTCTTGACACACGCGACTGTACGGAATGTACAGGGCGTTACGCACACGATCTTACAGTCTGTACGGGGACAATATGAGCCAGAATGTAGCGATACTCGGGGCCTCGGGTTACACCGGAGCGGAACTGGTCCGGCTGATATCAACCCATCCGTCGATGAAGATCGCGGCACTGTCTGGCGACCGCAAGGCGGGGATGGAAATGGCCGAGGTGTTCCCGCATCTGCGCCATCTCGACCTGCCGAAGCTGACCACGATCGACGAGATCGACTTTGCCGGGATCGAACTGGCGTTTGCCGCCCTGCCGCATGCGATGAGTCAGGAGATGATCAGCGGTCTGCCGAAGGCTTTGAAGGTTGTGGACCTGTCGGCAGACTTCCGGCTGCGCGATCCTGCCGCTTACGAGAAGTGGTACGGCAAGCCGCATGCCGCCGTCGAAATGCAGAAACAGGCGGTCTACGGGCTGACCGAATTTTACCGCGATGAGATCCGCAACGCTCGGCTGGTCGCGGGCACGGGCTGCAATGCGGCCGCCGTGCAGTTCGCGCTGCGGCCGTTGATCGAGGCCGGGCTGATCGATCTGGATGACATTATCTGTGATCTGAAGAACGGTGCCTCGGGGGCCGGTCGGTCGCTGAAGGAGAACATGCTGTTTTCCGAACGCAGCGAAGACGCGATGGCCTATTCGGCGGGCGGCAAGCACCGGCATCTGGGCGAGTTCGATCAGGAATTCAGCAAGCTGGCGGGCCGCAAGGTCGAGATCATGTTCACGCCGCATTTGATCCCGGTCAATCGCGGCATCCTTGCAAGCTGCTATGTGAAGGGCGATGCAGGTGCTATCCATGCTGCATTGGCCGCGCGCTACGACAAGGAGCCGTTCATCTTGACATTGCCGTTCGGACTGACACCGGGGATCGCGCATGTTCAGGGCTCGAACTTTGGGCATATCGGCGTGGTCGGCGATCGGGTCGCGGGCCGCGCTATGGTGGTGTCAGCGATCGACAACCTGAACAAGGGGTCATCGGGGCAGGCGATCCAGAACGCCAACCTGATGCTGGGACTGGACGAGACCGCCGGGCTGATGCTGGCACCGGTCTTTCCGTAAGGGGACGCGATGAAGGGTCTGAAAAAACAGCGCAGGATACAGGTCATCGCGGTGGCGGCGGTGGCGCTGGCTTTGTCGACGGCGCTGATCGGCTATGCGATGCGCGACGGGATCAACTTTTTCCGCGCCCCCGCACAGGTCGTCGCGGCACCGCCGGGACCGGGCGAGGTGTTCCGGATCGGCGGGCTGGTCGAGGACGGCACGCTGGTGCGCGGGCAGGGCGAAACCATCACCTTCAGCGTGACCGACGGGGCGGCATCCGTCCCGGTCAGCTATACCGGGGTTCTGCCGGATCTGTTCAAGGAGGGCGAGGGCATGGTCGGCACCGGGCGGCTGGTTGACGGGGTGTTTCAAGCCTCTGAAATCCTTGCCAAACATGATGAAAGCTACATGCCGAAAGAAGTCATCGACGCGCTGAAAGCGCAGGGCGTTTATGTCGAGCCCGGCAGTTAGAATGTGACGCGCATTCGCGCGTCGCTGGTTGATCTCGCGTCCTTGCGGACGCTCGGGATTGCGCTTCGCGCGAGGATATTTTCGAGACAAATGATGATCAGGGGGGTGGGTCTGACCGGGGTCCGTGCGGTCGGTTTCGCCGGCGTTAACCAGTGTAGCGCAGCCTTTGCGGTGTTGTTTTCACCACATTGGCGGATTTCCCATGAAGAGCGTCGAGGCGATTGCCGACGAAATACTGGCCCGCGAGGGCGGATATGTGAACGACCCGGATGATCCGGGTGGTGCCACCAACCACGGCGTCACGCTGGGCACGATGCAGCGCTTGCGCGTCGATGTGACCGGCGATGGCAAGATTGATGTCGCCGATGTCAGGGCGTTGACGCGCGGCACGGCGAAAGAGATCCTGATCCGAGATTATTTCGAGCGGCCCCGGATCGGCGGTCTGCCCAAGTCGCTTCAGGCGACGGTGTTTGACATGTATGTCAATGCCGGGTCGAACGCGGTCGAGATCCTGCAACGGCTGTTGCGCGACATGGGCCAGCCGATCACCGTTGACGGGCTGATCGGACCGCGCACGATTGCGGCGGAGGAACTGGCCCATGCGGCGGCACCCGACCACCTTGCGGATGCCTACGGGCTGGCGCGGCGGAACTATTATTACGCGCTGGCCGACCGCCGGCCCGCCAGCCGAAAATACGCCCGGCGCCGCGATGGCGGCAAGGGCGGCTGGATCGCGCGGGCCGAGGAATTCATCGCGCCGCGCTATCACCTGACCGAGGCCGAGCACGCGCGGCGGGTGGCGGCATGGCGGTGATCGAAGGCATATTGTCGCTGATGTTCGGCGGCGGGCGCAACGCTTTGCGCGAAACGCTCGAGGTGTTTCGCGGCAATGCGGAAGCGGGCGAGGCGCGCGACGCGGCCTACCGCGCGGCGGCGCTGAACCAGTTCGGCGGCGAGTTCGCCTTGGAACGGAAGGGGTTGTTCGACCGCTTCGTTGATGGGTTGAACCGGCTGCCGCGTCCCGCACTGGCGCTGGGCACGTTGGGGCTGTTCGTCAGTGCCATGATAGATCCGATCTGGTTTGCAGCAAGGATGCAGGGCATCGCGCTGGTGCCCGAGCCGCTCTGGTGGCTGCTGGGCGCGATCGTGTCGTTTTATTTTGGCGCGCGGCATCAGGCCAAGGGACAGGACTTTCAGCGCTCGATCGCGCTGACGCTGGCCCGTGCGGCGGATGTGACCGCCAACATCGGCGCGCTGAATGCGCTGCAATCCGGGGCGGTTCCGGGGGAGGCGACGAACGGGGCGACAGCCAATCCTGCGCTTGAAGAATGGCGGTCGGCCAATGCCCGATAGTATATTCCTGACGCTGCTGACCGAAAATGGACCCTGGGTGCTGTTGGTCTTTTACCTTCTCTACCGCGACTACCAGAAGGATCAGGCGACGCGGGATCTTCTTAACAAGAACACCTCGGTGCTGACGGAACTGGCGGTGTTGATCCGCGAGCGTCTGCCGCGCAACTGAGATCTGGAAAGGATAAGACATGGCCAGCAAATTGAACGAGGCGCAAGAGCGCAACCGCCGGGCGGCGGAAGAACTGGACCGCGCGTTGCGCGAGTGTCTGACCGCGATGACCGACCGTCCTGAAACGGTTGTCGAGGGACGGCTGCGGGTGATCGCGGGTGGCCGGGCGGCGCAGGGTTAGGCACGCTCGACGCGGTGCGATTGCGCTGGTTGGCGTGACCCGAGTGACGCGCACCCAGATGTGACAGGATGCCCATTGGCGGCGGCGGCGAGACCGGCTAGGGTCGCGCAATGTTGGTGGAACTGGGACATTTCGCGCTGATCACGGCGTTTTGCGTCGCCATTGTGCAGGCGGTCGTGCCGATGATCGGCGCCTCGCGCCGGCAGGGCAACTGGATGGCGGTGGCGGAACCTGCCGCGATCACCCAACTGATCCTGATCGGCTTTGCGTTTGCGGTTCTGACCCATGCGTTCGTGACCTCGGATTTCTCGCTGAAGCTGGTGGTTGAGAATTCACATACCGACAAGCCGATGCTTTACAAGGTCACCGGCGTGTGGGGTAACCACGAAGGCTCGATGCTGCTGTGGGTGCTGATTTTGGCGCTGTTCGGCGCCTCGGCGGCGGTGTTTGGCGGCAACCTGCCGGACACATTGCGGGCCCGGGTGCTGGCGGTTCAGGGGTCGATCGGGGTCGCGTTTCTGGCGTTCATCCTGTTCACCTCGAACCCGTTCCTGCGGCTTGTTCGACCGCCGATGAATGGCGAGGACCTGAACCCGCTGTTGCAGGATCCGGGTCTGGCGTTTCATCCGCCGTTTCTCTACCTCGGCTATGTCGGGCTTTCGATGTCGTTCTCATTCGCCGTTGCCGCGCTGATCGAGGGTCGCATCGACGCGGCCTGGGCGCGCTGGGTGCGGCCATGGACGCTGGCGGCCTGGGTTTTCCTGACCGTCGGTATCGCGTTGGGGTCGTGGTGGGCCTATTACGAGCTGGGCTGGGGCGGGTTCTGGTTCTGGGATCCGGTCGAGAACGCCAGTTTCATGCCGTGGCTGATTGCCGCCGCACTGTTGCATTCCGCAATTGTCGTCGAGAAGCGCGAGGCGCTGAAAAGCTGGACCGTCCTTCTGGCGATCCTGGCGTTCGGGTTCTCGTTGATCGGGACGTTCATCGTGCGCTCTGGCGTGCTGACGAGCGTGCATGCATTCGCCAATGATCCCGAGCGCGGGGTGTTCATCCTGATCATCCTCGGCGTCTTCATGGGCGGCGCGCTGACGCTTTACGCCGCCCGCGCGGGCGCGATGGAGGCGAAGGGGGTCTTCGCGATGGTCAGCCGGGAATCGGCGCTGCTGCTCAACAACATCCTTCTGGCAGTCGCGGCCTTCGTGGTCTTCGTCGGGACACTTTGGCCGCTGGTCGCGGAACTGTTCTTCGGCCGCAAGCTGAGTGTCGGGGCGCCGTTCTTTGATGCCGCGTTCACGCCGTTCATGGTGGCGCTGGCGGTGGTCCTGCCGCTGGGCGCGATGCTGCCCTGGAAACGCGCACGGATCGGCCGGGCGGCGCGGTCACTGGGGCCGGCGCTGGTGCTGGCGGTGGCCGTGGGCGGGCTGGCATTCGCGGTGCAGACCGGGCGGTCAGCTCTTGGCCCGATTGGCGCGGCTTTGGCGGTCTGGCTGGTATCGGGTGCGCTGACCGATCTGTGGTTGCGCGGCGGGCGCGGCGGACTTGTGGGCAGACTGGGGCGGATAACTCGGTTGCCGCGCGCCGACTGGGGCAAGGTGATGGCCCATTCCGGGCTTGGGATCACGATCTTCGGTGTGGCCGCGATGACGGCCTGGCAGGTCGAGGATATTCGCGTGGCCGAGGTCGGCGAGACCTTCGAGGTCGCCGGATACCAGATTGCGCTGAACGAGGTGGTGCAGGCGCGAGGCCCGAATTACCTGACCACGCGGGCGGATATGTCGGTGTTCCGGGACGGCACCGAGATCGCCCGGCTTTATCCCGAAAAGCGGATTTATCCGGTGGCGCAAATGCCCACCACCGAGGCCGCGATTTCGAACGGCGTCTTGCGCGACTTCTACCTTGTCATCGGCGATCCGCAGGACGGCGGCGGCTGGGCGGTTCGGACCTATATCAAGCCGTTCGCGAACTGGATCTGGGCAGGCGCGATCATCATGGCGCTGGGCGGCGTGATGAGCCTGACCGACCGGCGCTACCGGGTGGCGGCGGGCGCGCGAAAACCGGTCGGCGCGGTGCCGGCGGAATGAGACGCCTGATCCTTGCGCTCTGCCTGCTGGCAGCACCGGTCTGGGCGGTGCAGCCCGACGAAGTGCTGGACGATCCGGTCATGGAAGCCCGAGCGCGGGACATCAGCCAGGGCCTGCGCTGCCCGGTCTGCCAGAGCGAGAATATCGACGAATCCAATGCCGACATCTCTCGCGACCTGCGCCTTTTGGTGCGCGAGCGCCTGGTGCAGGGTGACAGCGATGCGCAAGTGAGGGATTTCGTCGTCGCGCGCTACGGCGAATACGTGCTGCTGGAACCGACGACGCAGGGTGCAAACCTGCTGTTGTGGATTGCCGGACCGGCGATGCTGCTGGCCGCATTGGGGATCGGCGGGGTCTATGCCCGCAGGCGCAGTGCCGCTGCGGTGCCCGAACGGCTGAGTGCCGAGGAAGAAGCCCGGTTGCAGGAAATAATGCGCGAGTAACGGCGCGTTTCGCTTTCCCTCGCCGCCGCTTGGCCTAAGGTGCGGCGGGCAAAGCCCGTGGGAGTATTTCATGCAATATCAGACCATCAAACTGGCCGTGGCGGACGGCGTCGCGACGCTGACGCTGAACCGTTCGGACGTGATGAACGCGCTCAACACCCAGATGCGGGCCGAGATCCTGCACGCCGTGAAGGCCGCCGAAAAGGTCGCGCGGGTGCTGGTGATGACGGGTGCGGGCCGGGCGTTCTGTTCGGGCCAGGATCTGGGCGACAGGGCGGCGGTGGGCAGCATTGATCTGGAACGCACGCTGCGCGATGAATACGAGCCGCTTTTGCGTGCGATTTTCGACTGCACGATTCCAACCATCGCGGCGGTCAACGGTGCGGCGGCGGGCGCGGGTGCCAATCTGGCGCTGGCCAATGATGTGGTGATCGCCACCGAGTCTGCGGTGTTCTTGCAGGCGTTCACCCGGATCGGCCTGATCCCTGATGCCGGCGGCACCTATTGGTTGCCGCGCCAGGTCGGCTTTGCCAAGGCGATGGGGGCGGCGCTGTTCGCCGAACCGGTCAGCGCCCGGCAGGCGGCCGACTGGGGGATGATCTGGGAAGCGGTGGCGGATACGGAGTTCGAGGCGCACTGGCAGGCCCGCGCGACCAAGCTTGCGACCGGGCCGACCGCCGCCTATGCGCATGTCAAGACAGCGCTGCGGCAAAGCTACGCCAACGACTTGACAACACAGCTTAATCTGGAAGCCAAGTTGCAGGGCGCCTGCGGTCAGACGCGGGATTTCAAGGAGGGCGTTTTGGCGTTCATGGAAAAACGCCCGGCGCGGTTCGAGGGTCGCTAGGGCGGATTGAGACGGCGACGCGCGGGCCGCGCGTCAAGAGATTGGTCTGCGTCCCGTGCAGGGCACGGGCCGCGAGGCGCGCCGCGCGGGGATATTTTTATCAAGAAGAAGCCCGGACGGGTGAGGAATTCTGACCGCCCGCGTCCGGTGTGATCAGCGGTTTTCCACGTCGACGTAATCGCGGTAGGTCGGACCGGTGTAAAGCTGGCGTGGTCGGCCGATCTTCATCGCCGGGTCGGTGATCATTTCCTTCCACTGGCTGACCCAGCCGACGGTGCGCGCGACGGCAAAGATCGGAGTGAACATCGCGGTCGGGAAGCCCATTGCGTCGAGGATGATGCCGGAATAGAAATCGACGTTCGGGTAGAGCTTCTTCTCGACGAAATAATTGTCTTCCAGCGCGATCTTTTCCAGTTGCTTGGCGACTTTCAGGGTCTCGTTGTTGTCGATTCCCAAGAGGTCCAGCACCTCGTCGGCCGATTGCTTCATCACCTTGGCGCGCGGGTCGA
>JBBKVT010000411.1:0-2651 GCA_037968535.1 Paracoccaceae bacterium | reverse complement strand
GCCGGTAATGGACAAGGGGATGTGGTTGAGCAATCGCCCGACTACTTCCTCGAGAACGCCCGCCTCCACCGCCACGATTGCAAAGGTGCGTCGGTGGGCATGCGGGCTCCACTTGAGGCGGATGGGCCCGGTGATATGCCCGGCCCCCGACTTCGGAGATGGAAACACCCATCGGTCGCTCAGGCCACTGGATTGATGAGGCTCCGCCGCTCGACGGTCGAGCACCCGTTCGGCACGATAAAAGCATGCATGGGCGCGACGCACTTCCAGATGCGACGGCTGAAGAACGTCCGAACCGAGATGGCGCTGCAGGTTCTGGCCTATAACATCAAGCGGATGATCTCGATGATCGGGACGCGAGGCCTGATGGCAGCGCTTTCAGGCCGAACAGCCTTGCGACCTTCGCGCCGCGACGCCAAACGGCACTGAAGGCGATGAACGCACCGCAAATGAACCTTCCTGCCGCCAGTTCTCACACAACCTCGGCCGATTGCGGTCACTCGACTGCACCTATCGATGCCGCAGCGCCGCACACCATTGCTGCCATTCGCTGCGAAATCGGGTGACATGCGATTTCATGCATACGGACAATGCGGCCCTTGGCGATCGACGTTCCTGCTCGGCTGCATGGCTTCCTTGACTGATTTCTCAAAGCGCGTAAAGTGCATTAGACTGACCGGTCTATTCCAGTCAACCCGAGGGGAGAGAATGCCATGCGTGTTTCGAAGCAACAGGTGGATATCAAGATGCAGATTCCCGGAGCCGTCATCCGTCAGCGCAAGGATTTTGGTGACGCGACTGGTTTGGGCAAAATCAGCGGCGAGTACTTCTCTCTGTCTGCGGGGGTGGACACCACTCCCCTCTTTCAGGGACTGGAAGGCAACCTCTGTCAATCGCCGCACTGGGGATATGTGCTGCAGGGTCAATTGACCACGACGGATGCGGCGGGCGATCAAGAGACCGTCAGCGCCGATGACCTTTTCTATTGGCCTCCGGGTCACAATGTGAAAGTTGATGAGGATGCCGAGATCATCATGTTCAGCCCTCAGCACGAGCATAGCCATGTGATCGACCATATGATTGAAATGACCAAAGGCTAGTCCCGTCGGCGTCGGTGGCTGGCAGATGTCAAATTGCGGAAAATTCGATGGTCCCGATCACAACACCCAGCACCGACAGCACTCAGCCGGTACATTCAACCAAGCAGCGCCTCATCGTTGCCGGCCTTCAGATGCTTCTGAAGCACGGTTATAGCGATCTTGGAATTCAGGCGTTGCTGCAAGCCACGCGAACCCCGAAGGGGTCTTTCTATCATCACTTCAAAGACAAGGAAGACTTTGCGCTTCAGGTTCTCGATACATACATGGCGCAGGTTCACGTAGGTATGGATGTCTGCCTCAGGCACACTGATAGGCCTCCGCTGACGCGTGTGCGGGATTTTTTCGAGATGACGCAGAAATCCTATCGTGAGGAAGGTTACATGGGCTGCCTCATCGGTGGCCTCGGGCAGGAACTTTCCGGGATCAGCGAAGTCTTTCGGTCAAGAATTTCAGAGTGTTTTTCTAGTATCGCGAAAGAAATGGCCGACTGCCTGGAAGAAGCGCGACAACTGGGGGACATACCAAAAGACAGCAATGTGCAAGAGATGGCCGAGCGACTGGTCGACTGCTGGGAGGGGGCGGCTTTGCGCAGCCGGCTTCAGAGAAACCCAGCTTCGTTGAACTCGATGCTCGATTTCTACTTCTTCGCAGTCGCCGGGGGGCGACAGCGGGGGGACGCACCTTAGCCGACAATGCGCGATTAAACAGCCCCGCTAAGTCGCGCTTAAAAGGGCGGATTTGTTATGCCATCCGGGCGTGACTTTGGGCTCAAAGCTGACGTTTTCCGCAGCAACAACCAGCAATGCTAGACTGGGTTGCCAACGTCGGGTTGGCGACGCGGTGGATCGTGGTGGATGGGGACGACCCATCATGCCTGTTGCGAACTTGCCGGCCGTTCGCGCCTGCCGCCCGACTTGGAACAACGGCCGGATCGTAGAACAGAAGCGACCCTTGTTGCCAAAGCACGTCTGGGCCATACGCGTCCGCCTTGAGATCGCGACCAATCATCGCGGGTTGAACGCCTGCATATCTCCACCCGCCAGTATGCCCGGCTGGTCGGAGAGTGGGTGAAATCGATCGGTCTCGATCCGACATCATATGGAACGCACTCGATGCGCCGAACGAACGTTGCTCAGATTTACCGCAAGACAGGCAACCTGCGCGCCATCTAACTTCTTCTGGGCCATATAAAGATGGACAGCACGGTGCGCCATCTTGGCGTCGAGCTTGAAAACGCACTGGCAATCGCAGAAGCCGTGGATATCTGAGAAGCTGGGCCGTTCTGCGTGGACGACCCATTGCGGACTATGATCGCCACCTCAGGCGCTGCGGACCAAATTCCCTGGACCGGCCATTCGTGCATCGTGCAGAATTTTCGAAGGTTGAAGGACCGCAGTGCGGGGCTTTTCTGCCGTTAGCTGCGCGTGCAAAGTATCATTTGCAGAATTGCGAAAGCGGACCCTGGCCAAGATCCAGTGCCGCACGCACCGACATTCATCGGTCCGTGCGTCCGCACCTGTGCCAACTGTTCGCAGGATGTTTTTCATTGTA
>JBBKVT010000410.1:0-4883 GCA_037968535.1 Paracoccaceae bacterium | reverse complement strand
TAGCCGAGCAGCGAGGCGGGCAGCAGCAGATGCGACACCACGTTGCGGAAGGCGTCCCACTGTCCCTGCATGGCGCTGTCGATCAGCAACAGGCCCGTGGTCCGGGTGACGGAATATTCGTAACTGATGTCGATTCTGCCCGGCCCGGCAACCCATCCGAGTTTGGCGTAAAAGACCAGAAGTCCGATCAGACCCAACCAGAAAATCGGGGCGGAATATCCGATCAGCCCCAGAACCCGAACCACTTGGTCTGCCAGCTTCCCCTGTTTCACAGCAGCTAGCACCCCGATCGGCAGTCCCAGAATGGTGCCGATGATAATCCCCACCGTCGCCAGTTCGAGCGTCGCGGGAAAGACTCGCAGGATATCTTCGGTGATGTCTTTCTTGGTCAGAAAGGACTGGCCCAGATCGCCGCTCAGCATCTTTTGGAGGTAGATCCAGAACTGTTCATAAAGCGGCTTGTCGAGTCCAAGTTCGATGAATGCCTTGTCGTAGACCGATTGCGAGGCGCGGTCGCCGACGACGGCCAGCACCGGGTCGACCGGCACGATGCGACCGATCAGGAAGGTCACCAGCAGAAGTCCGAAAAAGGTCATCGCCAGCGTTGCCAGCAGCTTGACGACCTTCCAGAGAAACAGCGAAGGGGCGCGGCTGCGCCCCTCCGTCTCACTTATCGTCAAGCTCATTCCTTGGTCACGGCCTTGAATGAGTTATCGTTGAACGACGGACCGACGATAAAGCCTTTCACGTTGCTGCGGAAGCCCAGCACCTCGATCTCCTGGAACATGATCACGAAGGGCGACACCTCCTGGTGTTCCTTTTGCAGTGCCAGATACATCTCTGCCCGCCCAGCCGCATCCTTTTCCAGAACCGCGGCATCGGCCTTGGCGGTCATTTCCGGGATGTCCCAGGAATTGCGCCAAGCAAGCGGCTTTGAGGCCGCATCGTCAGAGTTGTCGGGGTTGCGCGCGAAGGTATCGGCGTTGGTATGCGGGTCCTGATAGTCCGGACCCCACTGGCCGATATAGATGTCGTGGTTGCGCGCACGGTATTTGGTCAGCGTCTGCTGGCCGTCACCGGGGATCAGTTCGATGTTGATCCCGGCCATCGCCATCGTTTGCTGGATCGCTTCCGCAATTCCGGTGATATCCGACGTGTTACGAGTATCCATCGTGACCGAGAAGCCGTCAGGTACGCCAGCAGCAGTCAGAAGTTCCTTTGCCTTCTCGACATTCAGTGCGAAGGGCGTGTCTTCCAGTGCCCCCAGGAAACCGCGCGGCAGGAAGGCCTGATGCACGGCGACCTTGCCTTTCATGATCGTGTCGGCAATCGTCGCGTAATCTACCAGATACTTCATCGCCTGGCGGACTTCCGGCTTCGACAGGAACTCGTTCTTCTGGTTGAGGCCCATGTAATAGATCGAGCCCTTGACGCCGCTTTCGATCACCACGTCCGGGTTGCCTTCCAGCGCCACGATATCCTCGGCCCCAAGGTCCCGGGCGATGTCGATGTCACCCTTTTCCAGCAGCAAGCGTTGAGTCGAGGTTTCCGGGATGTGGCGATAGATCGCGCGCGCCATCGGCGGGGCATCGCCCGAGTAGTTGTCGTTACGTTCCATCACGATGACTTCGTTCGCGCGCCATTCGCGGATGGTGAAGGCACCCGAACCGGCGTAGGCCGTCTTGAGCCAGTTGTAGCCCATGTCACCATCGACCTCGTGTTCCTGCACAAGTGCCTTGTCGACGATGAAGCCGACCGTGGCTGTCAGGCAGTAAAGCACCAGCGTTGGCGCATATGTCTTGTCCATCTTGAAGTCGAAGGACATGTCGCCAGTTTTCACGACCATCTGATCGACGTTCTCGGCGTTCAGGCCGAATTGCGTCAGGATGAACGCGGGCGATTTGTCCAGCTTGACCGCGCGGGTCAGCGAAAACACCACGTCATCCGCCGTGATCGGGTTGCCCGAGGCGAATTTCATCCCATCGCGGATCTTGAAGCTGATGGACAGGCCGTCCGGTGCCACTTCCCAGCTTTCCGCGACGACCCCGAAGATGTCCGTGACATCGTTGACTTCATAGCCGATCAAACCTTGGTAGCTGTTGCCAAGAATTTCCGAGGCGGTGAATTCGAACACCTCTGCCGGGTCGAGCGAGATGACATCGTCGATTGACCATGCCTGAATCAGCGTGTCCGGCGGAGTTTCCGCTTGGATGGCAGGCGCGGAAAGTCCGGCGAATAGCGCGACCGCAGCGGCAGCGACGAATCGTGGGACGTGTTGCATTTAGAACCCCCTATTGAAATTGGCGCCACCGCGGCAATGCCGGGTTTGCGCGATACCCGATTAGCGCGAGGGGGCCGATGGGAGTCAAGCTCTATGCAGATTGCAATGAGAAAGCGCGCCCATTTCTTGCTCTGAATCAGCTTCCTAGGGTCTGAGGACTGCCTTTCCGGCGGCGGCCGCGGTGACCGATACAGAGGGCGGCGCATTGAGCCGCCACCTTTCTTTCTTGCCGCGCTTGGATCATGCTGTTCCTGCAAACCAAAGTCCGGGCCAGCCATGACGAACCAGCGTAAACCGAGCGGAAAGGCAGGACAGTGTTGCGTCATTTGTCGGCGCACGTATCCAACATCGCATCTGCGGGCCTGGGTGTCAGTGCGGCCGGGCGTATCGGACCTGATTGGCGAAGTCGCACCGGACTGGGGCGACGGACATTACATTTGCCGTGAAGACCTGTCGCGCTTCCGCATCCAGTATGTTGAAAATCTGCTAGAGCAGGAACGGGGTGAACTGAGCGCTCTTGATCGTCAGGTCATCGAAAGCATGGAAACGGGTCAGCTTGTGACTCGCGGGCCCGATGATCTTGTTGCGGAAGCCGTGACACTTGGTGACCGGTCCGCCGACAAGGTCGCACAGTTCGGTGGCAGTTGGGCGTTTATCATCTTTTTCGCCGCTGTTTTGATGGCATGGATCGCACTTAACGTGGTCGGACTTTTCGCCCGCCCGTTCGATCCCTATCCATTCATACTTTTGAATCTGGTGCTCTCGACGCTTGCAGCCATTCAAGCCCCGGTCATCATGATGAGCCAGCGGCGACAGGAAATGAAAGACCGGTTGCGGGCCGAGAATGATTATCGGGTCAATCTGAAAGCTGAACTGGAGATCCGGCAATTGCACGAGAAGATCGATCATCAGATGGCCCATCAGTGGGAAAAGTTGGCCGAGTTGCAGAAAATTCAGATCGAACTTCTGGAAGAGCGCGCGGATGACTCGCGGCACGGGAATTAGGGCGATCGTACAAACCCTGCATGAGTGCGATCAAGATTGTCCGCTTCGCGCCTGCTTCTAGCGGGATGGGTAAGTGCCCTGCATGATCCGAAGAGCTGAAGCGGTGAACTTCGCGATGCTTGTGAGCAATGCAATTCTTGGCAGTTGATGATGCAGCCGGCGGCTTGTTGCATCCTCGCGACCCTCCGGCCATATATTGGCGAGCATGAAGCACCGGAGCGCGCGATGACAAACTACCTTGAATTCGAAAAGCCCCTCGCCGAGATCGAGGGCAAGGCCGAGGAATTGCGGGCCTTGGCGCGTGCCAACAAGGGAATGGATGTCGAGAAGGAGGCGCAGGCGCTAGACAAGAAAGCCGATGCGTTGCTGCGCGACCTCTACAAGAAGCTGGATCCCTGGCGGAAATGCCTGGTGGCGCGACATCCGGATCGACCGCATTGCAAGGATTATATCGAGGCTTTGTTCAGCGAGTACACGCCGCTTGCCGGTGACCGCAATTTTGCCGATGATCATGCGGTAATGGGTGGGCTGGCGCGGCTGAATGGTTTACCGGTGATGGTGATCGGGCATGAAAAAGGCAACGACACCAAGACCAGAATCGAGCGCAACTTCGGCATGGCGCGGCCCGAAGGCTATCGCAAAGCGATCCGGCTGATGGATCTGGCTGACCGGTTTGGTCTGCCGATCGTGACATTGGTGGACACTCCGGGTGCCTATCCCGGCAAAGGCGCCGAAGAACGCGGCCAGTCCGAAGCGATCGCCCGGTCTACCCAGAAATGTCTTCAGGTGAAAGTGCCATTAATCTCGGTGATCATCGGCGAAGGCGGGTCCGGTGGGGCTGTGGCGTTTGCCACGGGCAATATGGTCGCCATGTTGGAGCATTCGATCTATTCGGTCATCAGCCCGGAAGGCTGCGCCAGCATCCTGTGGAAGGACCCCGAAAAGATGCGCGAGGCCGCTGAGGCGCTGCGGCTGACGGCTCAGGACCTGCTCAAGCTCGGGGTTATCGACCAGATCATCCCGGAACCTGTCGGCGGTGCTCAGCGCGATCGCAAGGCAGCAATCAAGGACGTCGGCAAGGCGATCGAAGCGATGGTGAAAGACCTCGCGAAGAAGAAGCCCGAAGCCCTGGTCCAGGAACGGCGGCAGAAGTACCTCGACATGGGATCAAAGGGATTGGCGGCCTGAGAGAGGCGTATCGTGATGACCCGCCCAACGTTTTTGATACGTATGGCGGCTTCTGCCGGTCTGCCAACGAGTTCGAGCAGATCGCAGTGAATTAATCGGTCTCGATGCTCGAATCTTTTGTCAACATGGCTTCGGCCATGAGCCGGTCTGAAGCCGTCTCGATGACGTCCTCCAATTCCTTCATGAACATGTCTATGGGCATGCCTGTCCGGATGCGCGGCAGGAATTCGACCACGGCGAGCCCCGGATACCGCATGATGCCGTGGCGCTTCCAGTAAACCCCGACATTCGTCGCCGCCGGGACGCAATCCGATCCGGTTTCGCGATAGAGCACGCCTGTGCCGATCTTGTAAGGCGATCTCGCCCCGGCAGCGACCCGCGTCCCTTGCGGGAAAATGATCAGCTGTCC
>JBBKVT010000409.1:0-17557 GCA_037968535.1 Paracoccaceae bacterium | reverse complement strand
GATCTCGACAGTACAGACGGAGAGTGCAGCGAAGGTTGGCTACCGCCCGTCGAGTTTTTCGCTGCGATCGCAACCCACTGAAAGCAGCCGTTGGCGAGCGGCCAGCGAATTGGCGCTTTTTCCGGATTGTGTTGAAAAACTCCCTGAGTCGCAAATTTTGGTAGAGTTTTTCGTCTCACAGGCGCGGTCCAGATTTCCGGCTGAAGGGGGAGCATAATTCCGTCGTTGCCTTTCCAGAGAGAGCACAGGGTGTCAGTTGAACGATTGTTCTCAGGTCCCCAACTCAAAGGTTACTTCGCAAGAATTTCGGAATTCTCAAATTCTGACTTTTTCAACGCAATCTCCGCAGTACGGTCATTCCAAAAATGGCAATTAAAGCCTGCTTTCCTAACCAGTCGTATAACAGGATGGCATCCTAGGCTGAGCGCAGTTCTGAATTCGTCCTCTTCCAATCAGTCAGGCAGCAACCTGCGTATGATCCCCAGCACTTTCTCAGTACGCCCGATCTCGTCTTCAAGAACTGCCTGCATCTTCAGATCGGTATTGGCCTCAAGATCAATCTGCAGCTGCTCCAGTTCTTCCTCGAAGGCCACCTTTCGGCTGAGCCACAGATCGTACTGGGCCTTCTGTTCTTTCGTCGCTGGCCCGGCGATCCACGCGCGTCCGGTCTTCAAGTCGATCTTCACATGATCCGGATGCGGCAGCGGTTCGGGCAGATCGGTGATGCCGAGATGCTCTCTCCGTGCCAACTCCCGGTCCAAGTCGAGCTTGCAGGTCATCGCTACATCGAGCCATTCATCGGCCAGCGCCTTGTTCTGCCGCTCGGTCGCGGTCAGCATCTCGGCAAAGATCCGCTGCGCCCGGTGCTGGCCCTTGGCGGCGTTGACCGCCAGCGCGCGCATGATCGCCTGCGCCATCGACACCGTCACGTTGAGATCACCGTCCTGCACGGTGATCTCGCGACATGCCGACGGGGCGGCGGATCCGCTTTGATTTTCTGTCATCGCGACCGGCGCTCGCCAGGCATATTTCGGTCATGACGAATGGGAAGCGGTGGCTCCTGGACTGAAACAGATCGACGAAGCTACGCTCATTCGCAAACGTTTGCTTCTGGCGTTCGAGAACGCCGAAGTCATGGCGGACCGGGAGCGTCAGCAATCTGCACTAACCTTCGCGGTGGTCGTTGGCGGTCCCACCGGTGTCGAAATGGCAGGCGCCATTGCTGAGTTGGCGCGCACCACACTGGTGCCGACTATCGCAACATCAATACATCCGACCCCAGGGTGGTACTAATTGAAGCGGGCCAGCGGTTGCTGCCAACATTTCCGGAAAGGCTGTCGGTTTCGGCTGAAGCGCAGTTGCGCAAGGTGAGGGTTGAGGTTTTGAAAGGCGATGCAGTCGTAAACTGCACCGACACGAGCGTCGAGTTGCAGAGCGGCCGCGCAGTCCAGCCGCCCTCGATCGGCAAGGCGGTCCCGGTGATGGACGCAGCACCTTCGATGCAAAGAAAGACCGACAGCGCTCCGATCTGCTCGGTGGTCACGAATTTCTTGGTCGGCTGCGCGTGCAGCAGGACATCCTTGATCACGGCTTCCTCGCTGATCCCCCGCGCCTTGGCGGTTTCGGGGATCTGCTTCTGGACCAGCGGCGTCAGAACGTAGCCAGGGCAAATCGCGTTGACGTTATGCCGCACTCGGCTGTCTCAAGTGCGACGGTCTTGGTCAGTCCGAGCATCCGTTTTTCGCCGCCACGTAGGCAGACTTGAACGGCGAGGCAACGAGTCCGTGGGCCGACGCGATGTTGATGATCCGACCCCAATTTTGCGCCTTCATTGCGGGTACGACAGCACGAATGCCGCGAAAGGCGACGAAAGGTCGATGGCGATGATCGCTTCCCACTTTGCGACGGGAAAAGTTTCGATCGCCTCCACGTGATGGATCCCTGTATTATTGACAAGGACGTCAATTGTACCGAGTTGCCTTTTGGCATCCTCCGTCATTCTGACGATCTCATCCGGTTTCGTCATGTCTACTGATGAATAGGCAACGTCGACCTCGAATTCTTTTTCGAGCCGTGCGCGTGTCGCGTTGATCTCCGCAGAGCCGCCGAACCCGTTCAGCATGACTTTCATGCCCGCCTTCGCAAAGGCCTCCGCAATGCCAAGCCCGATGCCACTGGTCGAGCCGGTCACGGCCGCAGTCTTGCCAACCAGTTCCGCGACCCGGCCCTGCGATCCGGCAAGGCCGGTAGCGGTCCTGTCGGTCAGCGGCTCGTCGCAAGATTTTGCGAGTTGGTCTTGCATACCGGAATCTCCTCTGTGCGGGTTCACGGGCCAAGGCTATCGGCCGAACACAAGCATTAGGAATGCCCGTTAGGCCTGAATTCGATAGTCCGGATTCATTGTTGCTCGGGACGCATTGATACGAGAGCGACGCGGCATTTTACCCGAGGGCACGATGAAAGGATGAATGATACCGCAACAGCAGCGGGATCAACGGATATGCAAGACTCATGAGTCGAACTTTCGGGCAGAATTGCTCAGGCAATGACGACCGCACAAGCAATGAAACTTCGCTCGACCGTTGTCGGCGTTAACGGTTTCCTGACGCTCGTCGATCTATTCGCGACCCAGGCGATTCTACCCTCGCTCGCCAAGCTCTATGATGCGAGTCCGGCGTCGATTGGCTTCGCCGTCAATGCCAGTACGATCGGCATGGCGGCCTCTTGCCTCGGCGTTGTGCTGATCAGCCGTCATCTGAATCACCGCCAGGGAATCTGAATCAGCCTAACTCTGCTCGCAATTCCGACCTCGCTTCTCGCAATAGCGCCGGACCTCGCCACCTTCACAACCCTCCGGATCACTCAAGGCGTCTTTATGGCCGCGGCCTTCACCCTGACGATGGCCTACCTCGCGGAACTTTGCAGCGCCGAAGAAACCGCAAGTGCCATGGCTGCGTACATCACAGGTGTCGTTGCCAGCAACTTTGTCGGTCGTCTGGTATCGGCCACCGTGTCAGACCTTTTGGGTCTGGGCGCGAACTTCTATCTGTTCACGGCTCTTAATCTTGTCGGCGCGGCGCTCGTCTTTATTAAACTCGATCGCATGTCGCCAATGGCCTCGCCGGGACCGGCCCGTTCCGCTCTCGCAAGCTGGGGCGAACATCTGCGCAATCCTGCGCTGCGTGCGAGCTTCGGTATCGGAATTCTCATTCTCTTCGCGTTTCTGGGCATCTTCACTTATGTGAACTTCGTTCTGGCAGGAGAGCCGATTTCGCTGTCGCGCATGTCGCTCGGCTTCGTTTACTTCGTGTTTCTCCCCTCGATGTTCACAACGCCGTTGGCAGGCAAGGTGGCAAGCCGCATCGGGACGCCGTCGGCTATCTGGGCAGGGCTCCTGACCGCAGCGGGGGGGCTCGGGTTCATCATACAGCCTAGCCTCATCAGCGTACTTGCGGGCATGGTTCTGGTCGGCGTCGGTACGTTCTTTGCGCAAGCGATCGGCACCGGATTTGTCGGTCGCGCGACCAAGAGTGACCGCGCGGCGGCAAGCGGACTCTACCTCGCCAGCTACTACCTGGGCGGGTTGACCGGAGCCGCCCTGCTTGGTCAGGTCTTCGATCGATATGGGTGGACGGCCTGCGTCGCGGGCGTAGGGCCGTCGCTTGCGTCTGCGGCTCTCCTGTCATTGCGGTTGAAGATCGAGGACTAACGCCGTGGTCCAGAAAATGCCGGTGCGCGCCTCGTCTTCTGATCACTTGCGCGCGCCGTTTGAGGCACTATCGGATTAAACGCAGAGACAGGGACCCGAGCTTACTTTTCGGTATCCATACTGATTCCAGCTAAACTTAAACTGGTCTGGCTCAGTGATCCGAACTTCCGCCCCAATTGTTCCCGGTGATCCAACTGATCTCAATTGGCGTCCATTAAGTAGCCTAACTACCTTGGCGATCGTATCCGTCAGGACCTCATACTTGGAATGCCCGCGGCTTAGTCACTAGAAAGACCGGAGCCTGACCCCTACTGATTGACCGCATTGATCTTGCAGACATCTATGACGCCACCCCTATTGCCACGGCGATACGCAAGCAGCTGCGCCAATTCAAAGCAGCCGTCCCCGTCGATGAGATCGCGATGGCACTCCTCATCTCTGAGGTTAGAGGTGAGAATCTTGACGAATGAGAAGGCATTGTGTCAGATCAGGCCCGGAACTATCGGATTTCCCTGTTAATTCCCTGTAAAACGGGGAACTTCATGCAGAGACCGGTAGCCTTGGACTTCGCCCCCTGCCACTTAGAATTTCCTTGAACATTTTTGCCGAGCTGTCGCGATCGGCAAGTGCGGCAGGGCGGGCATGATTTACAACACGTTCGGCATTCGTTGACTGGCCGAGGTTGAAATCGGTCTAGGCGCAATAACTTGAATGCTTAAACAAACGGCCGGCTCGACCACATAGCGAAAACGTCACGCGACGCTTCCCGGCGACCCGCATTGGTCCGAGCGCTAGCGTCAGCCGCCCGTCATGAACGGCATCAGCACAACCTCGCTGTCCGGCCCGATTTCGGTGAACCACGCCTCTCGGTAGATCATCCCGTCCAGCGCCAGCGACACGCCGCGTTCGATCTGGGGACGCAGGCCCGGATAGTCTTCGGACAGACGGTCCAGAAGCTGCCGGAAGTTACGCGCCTCGACCTCGACCTCGGCTTTGCCATCGGTGGCGTGACGCAACGATCCCCAGATCTTGACCTGAACCACGTCACCCCTTTCCCGACAACGCCTTCAACAGCTTCGGCGGCGACATCGGCAGTTCTGTCATGCGAACCCCAACGGCCCGCGAAACCGCATTGGCAAGGGCAGCCAATGGCGGGACGATCGGCGTTTCGCCAACCCCGCGCACGCCGTAGGGATGGCCGGGGTTCGGGATCTCCAGAATGACCGTGTCGATATTCGGCAGATCGGACGCGACCGGCACCCGGTAATCGAGGAACCCGGCATTCTGCAGCTTGCCCTCGTCATTGTAGATGTACTCTTCATTCAGCGCCCAGCCGATGCCTTGCACAGCACCACCCTGCATCTGGCCCTCGACATAATCGGGATGCACCGCGCGTCCGGCATCCTGAAACACCGTGTAGCGCAAGACCTTGGTAGCCCCGGTTTCGGGATCGACCTCGACATCCGCCAGATGCACGCCAAAACTGACGCCGGCACCGTCCGCGTTGACCTCGTGATGTCCCGCGATCGGCCCGCCGGTTTCGGCGGAAACGGCGGCGATATCGGCCAGCGTCATCGGCTCGAAATCACCGGCATTGGGGCCGGATGGCTTGGCGGCCCCGTCTTCCCAGACCACGGCATCTTCGTCGATGCCCCAGATCTTCGCCGCCCTTGCGCACATGATCCGGATCGCATTCCGCGCCGCCTCGATCGTTGCCAGACCGACCGAGAAGGTCACCCGGCTGCCGTCCGTGATGTCGTTGTAACCCAGAGAGTTGGTATCGGCGATGATCGTGCGCACCTTGTCATAGGCGATCCCCAGCTCTTCCGCCGCCATCAGGCTGATCGAGGCGCGAGAGCCGCCGATATCCGGGTTGCCTTCGGTGATCCCAACTGTGCCGTCGGTGTTGATGTTCAGCGACACGCAGGTGTTGCCGCCAAAATTGAACCAGAACCCGCAGGACAGGCCCCTGCCCTGATTGGGTCCAAGCGGTGCCTTGTAATGCGGATGCGCCGTCGCGGCTTCCAGCGTCGCGACCAGGCCGATCTCGTCAAATGTCGGGCCGTAGGCCGATTTGGTGCCCTTTTTGGCTGCGTTCTTCAGGCGCACGTCCAACGGGTCCAGGCCGAGTTCCTGGCAAAATTCGTCCACGACGCTTTCCACCGCAAAGATCGCCATCGGCGCACCCGGCGCGCGATACGCCGCTTCTTTCGGGCGATTGGTCATGACATTCCAGCCATAGGTCCGGACGGCCTCCAGATCATAGGCAGCAAACGCGCTTTGCGCGCCCATCGTCACCGTTCCGGTCGGAAACGCTCCGCCCTGATAGCGCAGTTTCGCCTCGCCCGCGGTGATCCGGCCATCCTTGGTCATACCGATCTTCACATCCATCGACGAGGACACAGTTGGCCCCGTCGCCTTGAACACCTCTTCCCGGCTCATCACCATCTTGACCGGCCGCCCGGTCTTGCGCGACAACGCCAGCGCAATCGGTTCAATGAACACCGTGGTCTTGCCGCCGAACCCGCCGCCGATTTCAGATGCGGTGACGCGCAGTTGGCTGGCTTCCATCCCCATGATCTCGGCGCAGACGGTGCGAACGGCGAACTGTCCTTGGGTGCAGCACCACAGATCGGCCTTGCCGTCAGAGGTGACCGAGGCAAGGCAGGCATGTGGTTCGATATAGCCCTGATGCGTCGCAGCAGTCTTGAAGCTGCGCTCGATTATCTTGTCGGCCTTGGCAAACCCGGCCTTCAGGTCGCCATGGCCAAATTCGCAATAGGTCGTGACATTTTGCGACAGGCCAGCGCCGACGTTTTCCTCGCTCCGACCCTCCTGCACGACCGGTGCGCCGGGTTTCATCGCTTCGTCGACATCGGTGACATGCGGCAGCACCTTGTAATCGACCTTGATCAGCTTCAGCGCCTGTTTGGCAACCGCGTCGCTGATCGCGGCCACGGCGGCCACGCCATGACCGTGATAAAGCGCCTTGCCCCGCGCCAGACAGTTGTCCTGCACATCGCGGGCGAACATATCTTCGGGCAGTCCGAAATCGTCCGAAGTGACAACGGCCTTCACGCCTTTCAGCGCCAGCGCATCAGCGGCGTCGATCGATTTGATCACCGCATGGGCATGCGGACTGCGCAGCACGCGGGCGAACAGCATGCCGGGTGCCGTGGCGTCCGCGCCGAACATCGCGCGACCCGTGACCTTGTCAACGCCATCGGGGCGCGGCGGCCGGGTGCCAACTTGCTTGAAGACCCGTTTTGCGTGTAAATCCAATGCCATATCAGGCGCTCCTCATCTCTTTGGCGGCGATTTGAACCGCCCTGATGATCTTGTCATATCCGGTGCAGCGGCACAGGTTGCCAGCCAACCAGTAGCGAACCTCGGTGTCGGTCGGGTCCGGGTTCTTGTCCAATAGCGCCTTTGCCGCGACCAGAATGCCGGGTGTGCAGATGCCGCATTGCAAGGCGGCATGGTCGATGAACGCCTTTTGCAAGGGATGCAGCTGGTCGCCTTCGGCCATCCCCTCGATCGTGGTGATCTCGGCGCCTTCGGCCTCGGCCCCCATCACCAGACAGGAACAGACCAACCGGCCGTTCAACGTCACGCTGCAGGCCCCGCAGTCGCCAGTGCCGCAACCCTCTTTCGCGCCGGTCAGGCCCAGCCGGTTGCGCAGCACGTCCAGCAGGGTCTCGTCGGGTCCGCAGACGAATTCAGCCGAGTCGCCGTTGATCGTTGTCGATATATGCATACTTTTCATGTGCGGCCTCCGGCCCGGTCATAAGCAATCAGCGCGGCGCGCTTGGCCAGAACGCCAGCTACCTGGGTGCGGAACTCGACTGTTCCGCGCTTGTCGTCGATAGGTTTGCAGGCGGCCGAACAGGCCTTGGCCAACGCAGCAAGTGCAGCGTCCTCCAGCTTGGTTCCGACGATCGCCTTCGCCGCATCTTCCACCAGCACGACCGTTGGCGCCACCGCGCCCAGCACGACGCGCGCCGAAGTGCAGGTTCCGTCCCCGTCAAGTTCCAGGCTGACCCCGGCAGAGACCACCGCAATGTCCATTTCGGTGCGCGGGATAAACCGCAGATAGGCGTCCGAGGTATGTTTGGGCCGCGCAGGCACGAAGATCGACGTGATAAACTCGCCTTTCTTGAGAGAGATCTTGCCCGGTGACACCGGGATATCCTGCACCGGGCAGTCGCGGGTGCCGTTTGGCCCCTCGATCCGCGCTATTGCGTTGGCTGCGACCATCGCGGGCACGCTGTCGGCGGCTGGCGAGCCGTTGCACAGGTTCCCGACCATCGTCGCGCGACCCTGCACTTGGGTCGATCCAATCAGCTCGACAGCCTCGACCACGCCGGGCCAAAGGGCCACCAGCGCTTTGTGCTCGCCCAGTTGCGCGCCCGACACGGCGGCACCGATGCGAAAGCCGCCGTCTTCCTTGGTGATGTCGCGAACCCCCGGGATCCGCTTGATATCGACGATCAGTTCGGGTTCCACCATCCCGGACTTCAGCTGCACCAGCACATCCGTGCCGCCAGCCAGCACCCGCGTTGTGCCACCTGCCGCGGCAAGCAGCCCTGCCGCTTCGGCGGCTGTTTCCGGTCTTGCATATTGCATGTTCATCAAACCAGTTTCCAAGTGTGTTCGGTCAATTCTTAGCACCTCTGCCAAGCGCCACAATGACGTAATGGCCGGCAATCTTCAAATCGTAAGCCGATCAGTGCGCGATCAACCGCGCGGCGTCGAGGATCGAATAGACCGGGCGTCCGGTGGCGGCGCTGATCTGGCGCGCATAGGGCGGCAGGTTTCCGCATTCCAGCAAGAAGGCGCCGAGATCTGGCGTGGCGGCGATCAGCGCCTGCGCCTTCGCCACGACCGCCTTGCCGATCGCCGCTTGATCCAGCGTCGCGGGTTGCTCGGCCTTGGGTCGCAAGATGGCTGACGCGAAGGCGTCGCAATTTGCCATCCCCGCGAACATCGCTTGCCCCAGTCCGATCCCTGCTGCCTTCAGCGCGTTGTCGCCAAGCTGGTCCGGTGACGCGGTCAGAATGCCGACAGGGCGGTTGCCATGCGCCGCGCGAACCACTGGGAACAGCGACAGCGCCGACAGCATTACGGGAACATTCATAGCGGCGGCAATTCTCTGCTGCGCCGAAATCAGGAAGCCGCAGGTCGAAACGATCGCGCAGGCCCCCTCGGTTTCCAGCTCTATTGCTGCGGCAATGAAACGACTGACCAATTCTTCACTCGGTCCGCCCTCGCGCACGACGTCAAGGCTGCCCGCACCTTCGACGACCCGCACCCGCGCCGGCAGGTGATAGCTGTCCGGGTTGCCCGCGTCGCCAACGGGACGGGGAAATGCGGTGTCGAGCATCAGCACACCAAGGAATCGCTCTTTCGGCTTCATTCTGTCACCCGCGTCGCCTTGCGCCCGAAAAGCGCCGGAGTTGCATAGATCGGCACTTGCGACGCCGCGACAAAGACGCTCAGCACCGGATTGAACGGCAGAACCGCCAGATAGAACGAGACGTTGCGATTGCCAAACATCAAGCCCAACGCGCTGGCCGTTGCCGGATCGGTGACGGTGCGCGCAAGATAGCGCGTCAAGACATGGCCGCCAAAGTTCAGTGCTAGTGCCAGCAACAGCAGCAAGGCCGACTGCGCGGGCGCGTCCAACACATGGGCGAAAACGCCGTCCAGCAGCGGAAACAGGAACAGCAGCATCGACAACGCCACCGCGCCGTTGAAGGCATCGCCGTGCGTCGCGATCCGACCTGCCCCCAGACCGCGTTGCAAGACCAGCCCAATGGCAAATCCGCCCGCGATCATCGCCGCGATCCGCAGCGACATCGCCGCAAGGTCGATCCGCGCATCGACCCCGGCCAGCGCAAAGCATAGCGGTCCGATCAGCGGCAGGACCATCGTCGCGAGCAATCCGATCTGCAACGTGATCCGCGCATTGTAGCCCAGCAGCAGGCTGAGGCTGGCGGCGGAACTCAGCGGCGGCGCCGCCCCGAACACCAGCAACAACAGCACCCATTGTTCGGGCAGTCCGACCGCGCGAGCCAGGACGACCAGCCCCAGACAGGTCAACGGCAGGAACAGCACCACGATTCCGACCAGCCGCAGCGCGCGGGCAGGATCGCCGAACTCGCGCACCACCTGCCTCACATCCAACCGCGCGATCGCCAGCCCCAGCACTAGCGACACCAGCGCCGGAAGCCATGGCCGCAGCAGCGCCGAAACCCCCGGCAGAAACGCCACGACCACCATGCCCACCAGCATCACCGCCGAGGCATGCCGCCCGATCAGCGCAAGTCCCCGCAGGGCCAGCCCTGTCATTGCGGTCGCTGCAACAGGTGATCCGGCAACCATGTCGCCAGCCCCGGAAACGCCACCAGCACCCCGACCATCACGACCATGATCAGGAACATCGGCAAAGCGGTTTTCGAGATATAGGCGATGTCGTGCTGGGTCATGCCCTGCAGCACGAACAGGTTGAACCCAATGGGCGGCGTGATCTGCGCCATTTCCACGACCACCACGATGAAGATGCCGAACCAGATCAGGTCGATGCCCGCGCCACGCACCATCGGCTCGATGATCGCCATCGTCAGCACCACCGCCGAGATACCGTCAAGGAACATCCCGATGATGATGTAGAACACCGTCAGCGCCGCGATCAGCGCGATCGGCGACAGGTTCAGCGTGGCGATCCAGCCCGCCAGCGCCCTTGGCAGCCCGGTGAATCCCATCGACAGCGACAAGAACCCCGCCCCCATCAGGATCAGCGCAATCATCGCCGAGGTCCGGGTAGCGCCCAGCAGGCTCTCGGCGAAAGTCGACAGGGTCAGTGATCCCTGCAGCGCCGCCAGCACCAATGCGCCGATCACCCCGAACGCCGCCGCCTCGGTCGCCGTCGCATAGCCGGTGTACATCGATCCGATCACCAGCGTCACAAGGGCGATCACCGGGATCAGCAGCGTCGAATTGCGCAGCGCCGCCAAAAAACCGACCTTCGGCTCCGGCTCGGGCCGCTGGCCGGGGCGCAGGTAATACCACGCGACGATGTAAAGCATGAACATCCCCGCCAGCACGAGGCCCGGAAAGACCCCGGCCATGAAGAGCTTGGTGATACTCTCCTTTACCGTCACCCCGTAGACGATCAGCGTCAGCGAGGGCGGGATCATCAATCCCAGCGTTGCAGCCCCCGCCAGTGTCCCGATGGTCATGAACTCCGGATAACCCCGACTGCGCAATTCCGGGATCGACATCTTGCCAACCGTCGTTAGCGTCGCCGCCGACGATCCGGACACTGCGGCAAAGACGGTGCAGCCCACGACGTTTGCATGCAACAAGCCGCCGGGAATCCGGCCGAGCCACGGGGCCAAGCCCTTGAACATATCCTCCGACAACCTTGTTCGGTAAAGGATTTCCCCCATCCAGATGAACAACGGCAGTGCTGTCAGCGTCCAACTGCTCGCCCCGGTCCAGACCGTGATGATCATCGCATTGCCCGGATCGCGCGTGGTGAATCCGATCATCCCGATATAGGCGACGCCCATCAGCGCCAGACCCACCCAGATGCCGGATCCCAGCAGGAAGAACAGCACGAACAGGAAGATCCCGATCTTCAGCGCCACAGCGTCGCGGTCAAACCCGGTCATCAGGTGAGCCGCGGCATAAGCGACCAATAGGATAGCGCCGAGCAACAGCAACCGGCTGGACCGCGACTTGAACCGATTGCCCGTCCAGTCGCCGGTCATCGCGTCCGGCTCCACACCCTTGTGGTCGGCAAAGATGATCCGCAACAGGTTATCCACCACCGCGACGGCAAAAATCACCGCCCCAACGGCCATGAACGTCTGCGGTATCCACAAAGGCGTTGCGTCCTGCCCTTGCGAGATGTCGTTGAACTTAACTGACACCCACACCGCCTTGATCGCGTACCAGGCCAGGAACAGCGTCGCCAGCGATGCGATGGAGTAACACCATATCTCGGCGCCCCGGCGCAGTCGCCCGGCCTTGTTCACGAACAGCGAGACCCGGATGTGGGCGTCATGATTGAACGTATAGGCCAGCGCCAGGAACGAGGTCGCGGCCATCGCGTAACCCGCGTAGGTCGCACCGCCATTGATCAGCCCGCCCATCCAGCGCGCCACCATCTGCGCAGTCACCAGCACAAGGATCGCGATCAGCGCCAGCGCCGCCGCGAGGCCGGACGTCTTGTAAAGCCCGTCAAGGAACTTGCGCAAACGCCATTCCCTCACCCTTGCGCCGCCGGACGAACCGGCCGCGGTGAAGACCCCCGCCGCAAAGGCAGGGGCCGGTTTGCGTTACTGCTTAAAGGCGTCGACGATGGCCTTGCCATTTTCTCCGGCGCTCTCCAGCCATTCCGCGGTCATCGTCTCGCCGATCTTGGCCAGGTCGTCGGAAAGCTGACCTTCGGGCACCACGATGGTCATGCCGTTCTCGGCCAGCGTATCGACAAAGCCCCCGGACAGCGCCTCGGCGGTTTCCGCGCCCATCGCCCCGGCCTTCTCGGACTCATCGGTCAGGCATTTCTGCGAGGCTTCGGGCAGCGCGTTGAACGCCTCGGTGTTCACGAACACCGAATTGCGCGGCAGCCAGGCCTTGGCGTCGTAGAAATGCGTGAGATCCTCCCAAACCTTCTCATCCACCCCGGTTGACCCCGAAGAGATGAAGGACGCCACCACGCCCGTCGCCAGCGCCTGCTTCAACTCGGACGCCTCGATCTGGGTCGGCACCATGCCCGCCAGTTCCGCTACCCGCGCAGTCGCGGCGTTGTAGGCTCGGAACTTGACACCCGCCATATCGGCAACCGAGTTGACCTCTTGCGCGGCGTAAAGCCCTTGCGGCGGCCACGGAACGGAATAGAGCAGGGTCAGCCCCTGTTCGTTCAGGATCTTGTTCAACACCGGCGCCGCAGCCACGCGCAGCTTCTCGGACGCCTCGAACGAGGTCGCGAGGAACGGCACGGAATCGTAACCGAATACCGGGTTCTCGTTGGCATGGGCCGACAGCAGCCGTTCGCCGATCTGCGCCTCGCCAACCTGCACGGCACGTTTGATCTCGTCGCCCTTGAACAGCGACCCGCCCGCATGGATCGTGATTTCCAGCTCGCCGCCGGTGCAGGCCTTGACCGCATCGACGAATTTCTGCGCGTTCTCGGTGTGATAGTTGTTGGACGGATATGCCACCGGCATATCCCAGTTCTCTGCCACAACTGCGCCGCTCAGGGCCGCGGTCGCGACGGATGCGGCCAGGAATGAAGTCATCGTTTTCATGGTTCGTCCTCTCTGTAGTACGCTTGATTGCAATCAAGTCTCGCGGTCAGCGGCATAGGCCGACAGATCCGTGTTGATGGACTGGCCAGACACGATCTGCGCCAGCCAACGTCCGGTCTTCGGGCCGCCGGTCAGACCGACGTGGTGATGCCCGTATCCCAAAAGCACATTGCTGGCCCTTGGGCTGATCCCGATCACGGGAATTGAATCGGCGGTGGCGGGCCGATGGCCCATCCACTCGTCAACACGATCATAAGTCAGGTCAGGAAACAAGTCCGCGACCTGACGGCGTAACAGCGCAAACGGGGCCTTCGACGCCGGAGCATCCAATCCCCCGAACTCGACCACACCAGCGCAGCGCAAGCGCCCGAGCATGGAATTCATCACGAACTTGCCGCTAGCGACCATGACGGTGGATTTCAGAGTAATCGACGGATTGACGAATTCGACATGATACCCCCGCTCGGATTCCAGCGGCACTTTCACACCCAGCTTGCGCGCCATCGGCCCGCTCCAGGCCCCAAGCGTCAGGACGTAGCGGTCGGCCTGCAACCGACCCGCGCTGGTCCGCAGGCCAGTGCACAGACCGTCCTCAATCTCCAGATCCTGCACATCAGCCTTGAGGAACGTGCCGCCATTCGCCTCGAACGCGTCAGCCAGCGCCTGCACATAAGCCCCCGGATCGGTGACCTGCCCGTGCCCCGAACAGCGCACCCCATAACCGAACCGCCCCGCGAGCGCCGGGTCATGCGCGGCCATCGCCTCGGCATCCATCACCTCATAGGGCGATCCGTTCCGTCGCCGCACTTCCCACGAGTAATGGTCTTTCTCAAACGCCTTCTTGTCTGCGTAACCGAACACATAGTCAGCCAGCGTCAGGTATTTCTCGGCCCCCGTCCCCTTCGCCAGCGCCAGATGCTGCTCCGGCGCGTCATGCAACAACTGGCTGAGTGCTGCGGAAATCCGGTCGACCGACCCTGAATTCGCATGCCGCAAATATCGCCGCAGAAACGGGACCAGCCGTGGCAAATAAGACCACCGCAGAAACAGCGGCTGGTTCGGGCTGAACAACATCCCCGGCACCTTGCGCATCAACCCCGGCACCGTCACCGGCACGATCGAGCCGGACGCCAGGATACCGCCATTGCCAAACGACGTCCCCGCCGCCGGACCTTCGCGGTCCACCAGCGTCACCCGGTGCCCGCCCCTTTGCAGCCAGAGTGCCGTTGAGACGCCGACAATGCCCGCGCCGATTACAATGATGTCTTCCGCCACTGGCACCGCCCCCGATTGTCCCCCAGATACCGGGGCTATTGGTGGCGCGAAACCGCCGCCCCGTCCACCGGTATTCGGGCTCGCCAGGAAACCCTAGTGGAAACTGACCCAGGCCGCGTTCCGCGCCGAGGACCGCACGCAGGCATCGACGAACTGCACCCCTTTCAGCCCGTCCTGCACGGTCGGATAGATCACCGCCGCGTCTGGCTTGGCGCCCTCGCGCCGCGCCTGAATCGCATTGGCCGCCTCGGTGTAAATCGTTGCAAAGGCTTCCAGATATCCCTCGGGATGGCCCGGTGGCACCCGCGTCACCCGGCCTGCAACATCGCCCGCCCCGGCCCCGCCACGGGTAATTAACCGCTTTGGCTCGCCGAACGGCGTGAACCACAACCGGTTCGGATCTTCCTGCGCCCATTCCAGCCCGCCCTTGGCGCCGTAAACCCGCAGCCGCAAGGCGTTCTCATTCCCCGGCGCTACCTGACTGGCCCACAACATCCCCCGCGCGCCACCCTTCCAGCGCAGCATCACATGGCAGTTGTCATCGAGCTTCCGCCCCGGCACGAACGCCTGCATATCCGCAGCCAAAGCCTCGACCTCCAACCCGCTGACGAAACTCGCCAGATTGAACGCATGCGTGCCGATATCGCCAATTGCACCCCCCGCCCCGGACCTTGCCGGATCGGTCCGCCACTGGGCCTGCTTGTTGTCCTGCTCAACCGTCAGCCAGTCCTGCGGGTATTCCACCTGCACCACGCGGATCGCGCCCAAATCGCCTGCCGCCACCATTTCGCGCGCCTGCCGCACCATCGGATAACCCGTGTAATTATGCGTCAGGATGAACAGCGCGTCCGAGCTTTCAGCGGCGCGCGCGAGCTTTTTCGCATCCGCCAGCGTCGAGGTCAGCGGCTTGTCACAGATCACGTGAATACCGCGCTTCAGGAACTCTCGGGCAGCGGCGAAATGCACGTGGTTCGGGGTGACAATCGCCACCGCCTCGATCCCGTTCTTCAGCCGCGCCTCGCGGATCGCCATCTGCGTGAAATCGCCATAGGCGCGGTCCGGTGCGATGCCAAGATCCGCCGCCGACGCCTTGGATTTCTCGGGCGTCGAGCTGAACGCCCCCGCCACCAGTTCATACCGGTCGTCAATCCGACTGGCGATGCGATGCACCGCGCCAATGAATGCATCGCGCCCGCCGCCGACCATGCCAAGTCGTATCCGCTCTGGCCGTCCGTCCTTCGATCCCGTGATCGCCATGACTTACCCTCCGATCCCCAGCATCTTGCGGTTCGCCGCCTCGTCCGAGCCACTGTCGGCAAAATCGTCGAAGGCGCGTTCGGTGACGCGGATGATATGGGCGTCCACAAATTCCGCGCCTTCCCGCGCGCCGTCCTCGGGGTGCTTCAGGCAGCATTCCCATTCCACCACGGCCCAGCCGTCAAAGTCATTCGCCGCCATTTTCGAAAAGATCGCACCAAAATCGACCTGACCGTCGCCAAGGCTGCGGAACCGGCCAGCCCGGTCAACCCACGGCTGGTAACCGGAATAGACACCCTGCCGCCCGGTCGGATTGAATTCCGCATCCTTGACGTGGAACATCTTGATGCGGTCCTTGTAGATGTCGATATTGTCAAGATAATCAAGGCATTGCAGCACGTAGTGACTGGGATCATACAGCATGCAGGCCCGCGCATGATTGTTCACCCGCTCCAGAAACATTTCATAAGTCACACCGTCATGCAGGTCCTCGCCGGGGTGGATTTCATAGCAGACATCGACGCCGCATTCCTCTGCATGATCTAGGATCGGCTTCCAGCGCTTCGCCAGTTCGTCAAACGCGGTCTCGACCAATCCGGCAGGCCGCTGCGGCCACGGATAGATATAGGGCCACGCCAAAGCGCCCGAGAAACTGGCCATGGTCGTCAGGCCAAGATTGCGCGACGCCGTCAGCCCTTTCCTGACCTGATCGACCGCCCATTCCTGCCGCTTCTTCGGATTGCCGCGCACCGAAGGCGCGGCAAACCCGTCAAACGCCGTGTCATAGGCCGGGTGAACAGCGACAAGCTGGCCCTGCAAATGGGTGGACAGATCGGTAATCTCGATCCCGTTGGCCTTCGCCTGCCCCTTCAACTCGTCGCAATATCCCTTTGAACTGGCTGCCTTTTCCAGATCGAATAGTCGCGCGTCCCAACTAGGGACCTGCACGCCTTTGTAGCCGATCTCGGCGGCCCATTTGGTGATGCTGTCCCATGAATTGAACGGTGCCGCGTCGCCCGCGAATTGCGCCAGAAACAGCGCCGGTCCCTTGATCGTTTTCATCGCCTAACTCCCAATGGTGTTTCGTTCTACTTCAGGCCTACGGCCTTCATATGCTTGCGGATATGCGCGTAGCCATCGTGGTAAACAGCCTCGGGGCTTTCC
Source organism: Paracoccaceae bacterium (assembly GCA_037968535.1). Classification (GTDB taxonomy): domain Bacteria; phylum Pseudomonadota; class Alphaproteobacteria; order Rhodobacterales; family Rhodobacteraceae; genus JAHEAO01. The sequence continues at coordinate 835 of JBBKVT010000409.1, read as the reverse complement.
GCAAAATCCCGCCAAATCTTGGTTGCTGCGGCCAGATCCGGCAAGCCCCGACCGAAGGATTCGATCGTCAGCCAATCGTCGTAGCCGATCTCCTTGATCGCGGCGAAAGTCTCGGCCCAGGGAATGTTGCCACGTCCCGGCACGCCCCGGTCATTTTCCGACAGGTGGATATGCACGACATGATCCTTGTTGCGGGTCAGCGCCCCGATCGGGTCGGCCTCTTCGATATTGGCGTGAAAGGTATCATACATCGCCTTGATATTGGGATGACCGATCTCATCCAGATGCGCGCACATCCGGTCCATCGTATTCAGCAGGTAGCACTCAAACCGGTTCAACGCCTCCAACCCCAGGGTCACGCCGCGCTTGGCGGCATGATCGCCGATCTCGCGCTGAACCTCGATTGAGCGGGCGAATTCATCCGGCGTCGGACCCTGCCCCGAGAAATGCCCCAGCGTGGAATGCAGCGGCCCGCTCAGCCGCGTGACACCCATCGCCTCGCAGCAATCAAGCGCCCATTTCATATGCGCGACGCCTGCGGCATGTACGCCCGCATCCGCCGAGATCAGATTGCGCGACGGATCACCATCGGCCGCAATCGCGGTGCGGTCCAACCCCAGCCGGTCCAGCGTCTTGCCAATTTGCGCATAATCATCGGGGTCGCCCTCGAAAACCGGGATCTCGACCCCGTCAAACCCGGTAGCCTTGATGTCGGTCAGCACGGCCTCATGTTCCGGTCCGACTTTCGTGGTCCACAGCAACATGCACATTCCGATCTTCATCGGTCCCTCCCGCGCATTCAAGATTTGACGGCCCGTAACCAAGCTGATCTGGT
>JBBKVT010000408.1:0-7858 GCA_037968535.1 Paracoccaceae bacterium | reverse complement strand
CATCGGTCAGGACTCTTCGGGTCAAGGCTGCTCTCCTCTGTTTGCAACCTTGAATCAGAACTCAGGTGATTTGTGAATCCCGAACGTCAACAGCCCCTAATTCGAACCAGTCTCAGTTTGCGCCAGACTGCGTGAACCTATGCGGAACAAAGCGCACGCCACTCGGCCAGAGCAGCGCTGCGGTTCGTCTTGAAGAGGAGTCGGCTGGAGAGGCTGCGTTCGTGGTTGAAATGGTTTGAGACTGAGGCGTGGACGGAAGCGAACTTTTGCAGACTTCGCATACGCCGGAACCTGAGCATTGCCCGCTCCCGTCGTCGGAAGGGCAAGTGCGAATTCTCCGCTCGGTTGTTGGCCCAGCGACCCGTTTCCTGTCGATCTTCAGCACCGATCTCCTTGAGAGCGGCGCCGTAGGACCTCAGCTTGTCCGTCACGATGACCTCGGGCCGCCCATGCTTGCGCATTGGTTTCCTTAGGAATTTAAGCGCAGCCTTCTTGTCCCTCTTCTTTGTCACGAAGCTCTCCAAGACTTCGCCTTCGTGGTCGACGGCCCGCCACAAGTAGTGCCGTTCGCCGTTGATCTTCACAAAGACCTCGTCGAGATGCCACCGCCAGCGGCTGGATCGCATGCCTTCGATGCGGCGTTTGCGGATCTCGGCCGCGAACATCGGACCAAAACGATGCCACCAAAATCGCACCGTCTCATGGCTGATGTCGACGCCCCGTTCATGGAGCAGATCTTCAACATTCCGCAGCGAGAGCGGGAACCGCACATACATCATGACCGCCAGGCGGATGATTTCAGGACTGGTCTTGAAGTAGCGAAAAGGGGAGCGTTTTGGCATTCCGCAAGGCTAGCTCGGTACCCGGCGCGCCTCAAGCCAGTTTGCTCTGACAAGACCGCTCAGCATCTTCCTGACACTGTCGCGCGAAATCCCGAAATGCCGCGCCGCGGCCCGTGCACTCATGCCGTCTCGACAAGCAAGACGGACCTTCCTGTAAAGTTCCACGGTAAAAATACCCCAACCCTCCCTGTCACCAGAAAGGGCAAAAGTGGACGACTTTTACGCCGCCCGCAGCGGGATCATCCCGCCGCTACCGTGGCCGACTTTGTCACCGCCGCTTACACGCCTGACGGACAATGAGATCGAGGGTCATGCGCGGCCACGCCCCGGGATTTCGGGCGGCCGGTGATGCCTGAGAGGCCCCGTTTCGCACAGGGCTGGCCGCGTGTGATCTGGTGCCATCGTCAGGCGGTCTGACGCACGAAATGCCCGTCCGTCACCTCGTGAAAGGGCAACGGTGCGGCGACCCAGTCGAGCGCCCGGACTGGGCTCTTGATTTCGTCCGTGATCAGGCCGCTTCGGACCCGGCGGATCGACGGATCGGGGATCGGCGCGGCCGAAATTAGGCTTTGCGTATAGGGATGCTGCGGATTTTCGAGGATCGCGCGGCGCGGTCCGATCTCGACGATCTCGCCCAGCAACATGACCGCGATGCGATGGCTGACGCGTTCCACCACGGCAATGTCATGGCTGATGAAAAGGAAGGCGAGTCCGAGATCGCGTTGCAGATCCAGCAGCAGATTGATCACCTGCGCCTGAATCGAGACATCGAGGGCCGAGACGCTTTCGTCGGCCACGATCAGCTTGGGCTCCAGCGCGAGGCACCGGGCGATGCACAGCCTCTGGCGTTGGCCGCCGGAAAACTCGTGCGGGAACCGCAAGGCATGTTCGGGGAGCAAGCCGACCGTGTCCAGCAGCCGCGCGACCTCGGCATCCGCCTCCGAGGCCGTGCGCAAGCCATGCACGACCATCGGTTCACGGATCGCGGCGCCCACCGTCTTGCGCGGGTTGAGCGAGCCATAGGGATCCTGAAAGATCATCTGGATCCGACGGCGCATGTCGCGCAACTCGGTCGGGCTGGCTTTTAACAGATCCTTGCCTTCAAACAGGATGCGGCCCGCCGCCGGCTCGATCAGCCGCAGGATGGAGCGCCCGGTGGTGGATTTGCCGCAGCCGGATTCCCCGACCAGGGCCAGCGTCTCGCCCGAGCGCAACTGAAACGACACGTCCTCGACGGCGTGGACGCGACCGCGCACACGGCCCAGCATCCCGCCCCGCACATCGAACCGGGTGGACAGGTTCTGCAAGTCCAGTATCACCTCGCCGCGCTTGTCGGGTTCGCTTTGCGGCGGAGGAACGACGGCCTCTTCGGCCTTGCTTGACAGGCGCGCGAACTGGCGCGGCAAGTCGCTGTCCGACAGGGAGCCCAGAACCGGAACCGCGCTCAGAAGTTTCTTGGTGTAGGGGTGGCGGGGGTCAGCGAAGATATCCTTGACGGGGCGTTCCTCGACCATCTCGCCATTCAGCATCACGATGACCCGGTCGGCGACCTCGGCGACCACGCCCATGTCGTGGGTGATGAACATCACGGACATGCCGACCTCGGCCTGCAATTCGCGGATCAGTTGCAGGATCTGGGCCTGAATGGTCACGTCCAGCGCGGTGGTCGGTTCGTCCGCGATCAGCAGGCGCGGCTGGCAGGCCAGCGCCATGGCGATCATCACGCGCTGGCGCATCCCGCCAGAGAACGTGTGCGGAAACTCCGACAGCCGGGACCGGGAATCCGGGATCCGCACCAGATCGAACAGCCGCAGCGTTTCGGCCTGCGCGGCAGCGGCATCCATGCCGCGGTGGCGTTGCAGCACCTCGATCACCTGAAATCCGACGGTGAGCACCGGATTGAGGCTTGTCATCGGCTCCTGAAAGATCATGCCGATCTTGCCGCCGCGCACGTCGCGCATCTGCGCTTCGGTCAGCTTGGTCAGATCGGTGCCGTCGAGCGTGATCGTGCCGTCGATATGGCCCGTGGCCTCGGACACGAGGCGCATGATCGACAGTGCGGTGACGGATTTTCCCGATCCGGATTCGCCGACCACGGCCAGCGTTTCCTGCGGCGCGATGGAAAAGCTGAGATCGCGCACCACGGGGACGGGCTTGCCGTCGACCCGGAAGCTTGTGGTCAGGTGCTCGACGCTCAGGACGGGATCCACAGCCATCAGGATTCCCCCCGCAGGCGCGGGTCGATGGCGTCGCGCAGGCCGTCCCCCAGAAGGTTCAGCGCAAAGACCACGACGAGGATCGCGATGGAGGGAAAGAAGGCCAGCCAGAAGCTGTCGAGGATATTCTCGAACCCCTCGCGGATCATCCCGCCCCATGTCGCCGTGGGGGGGCTGACGCCGAGGCCGATGAAGGCCAGCGATGCCTCGACCCGGATCGCCGTCGCCAGCCACAGAAACCCCATGACCAGCACTTCGGGCAGGATGTTGGGCAGGATGTGCCCGCCCATCAGCCGAATGTTGGAATACCCCAGCGCGCGGCCCGCCTCGACGAATTCACGCTCCTTGACGACGATCGTCGGGGCGCGGGCGATGCGGGCGAATGGCGGAATGGCGGTCAGGGCGATGGCGATGATCAGGTTGCTGATGCTCGGGCCGAGCATGGCGACCACGATCAGCCCGAGGATGAGCGACGGGAAGGCCAGCAGCACATCCATGATCTGCATCACGATGATATCCGTCTTGCCGCCGACATACCCCGCGACAAGCCCGATCGTCGTCCCGATCAGCAGCGCTGCAGAGATCGAGACCAGACCGATCATCAGCGAGATCCGCGCCCCATGCAGAATGCGGCTGAGAATGTCGCGCCCATAGGCATCGGTGCCCATCCAGTATTCCCGGGACGGCCCTTCGAGCCGGTCGAGGATGTTCTGGTCGAGCGGGTCATGCGGCGCGATCAGCGGTGCCAGCACGGCCAGAAGGCAGACGAAACCGAACAGCCCCAGCCCGACCCATGAGGTCTTGTTGGTGTTGAACGCCTTGATCAGACCCGATCCCAGAGCCTTGAGCGTCAGGCGGAAATACGAGACATTGGTGACGTTCGTAGCGGGGTCTTGCGTGCTCATGAGTATTTGATCCTTGGATCGATCAGCCCGTAGGTCAGATCGGTAAGCAGGTTCACCACCACGACAAGCAGGGTGTAGATGACCATCATTCCCTGCAGCATCGTGTAATCACGCTGGTTCAAGGCACCGACGATCAGCCGCCCCAGACCGGGCCGGTTGAACACGATTTCGGTCAGGACAGAATTGCCGATCAGGATACCAAGATAGAGGCCGACCACGGTGACGACGGGGATCATGGTGTTGCGCAGACAATGCCGCCAAATGATCGCGCTGAACGAGATCCCCTTGGCCTTGGCAGTGCGTACGTAATCCTGCCCCAATACTTCCAGCATGGCCGAGCGGGACACGCGGGTGATGTAGGCGGCCATGATCAGACCGAGGTTGATGGCGGGCAGAGCCAGATCGTTCATGCGCGCGCCAAAGGTCGTGCCGCGACCCGAAGACATCACCGGGAACCATGGCAGGTAGATGGCAAAGGCAAAGAGCAGCAGAACCGCTGACACGAAGGCCGGAAAGGAGAGCCCCAGCAGCGACGCGAGGCGGACGATGTAATCCGGAACGGTATTGCGCGAAATCGCCGCCCATACCCCGAGCGGAATGCCGAGGGCGGCCCCGAGGATCAGCGCCGCGATGGTCAGCTCAAGCGTCGCGGGCAGGACCTTGAGGATCTCGGAGATCACTGGGCGCCCCGACACCATGGACACGCCCCAGTCGCCCACGAACACCCCCGCCATGAAGTCGTAATATTGCACGATCATCGGCCGATCGAGTCCGAGACGGGCGCGCAGCAGGTCGATGCTCTGCTGGCTGGCCTGGTCGCCGAGAATGACCATGGCCGGATCGCCGGGCAGAATCCGCACGATGAAGAAGACGATGGTGAGAACCGCGATCAGTGTGAACACGGCAAAGCCCATACGTTTCAGGACAAAACCGCTCATCGCGCCCCCGGTATCAAATGATTGAACCCGGGCGCGGATGGCGCCCGGGACGTGTTTCGGTCAGGTCAGATCACTCGGTGAACTTCGAAGTCTCGGTGATGGCCGGGCTGAGGTTCAGCGAGCCGTTCACTTCAAACCCCAGATCGAGCGTGTCCTTCCATGCCCAGAGCTGGAGGTTCTGGTAGATCGGCACGGCGCAGACCTCTTCGCCGATCTTCTGCTGGGCGGTTGCCCAGAGTTCCAGCTGCTTGGCCGGATCCGGCTCCGTGCGGGCGGCGGAGATCTCTTCATCGGCCACGTCGCAATGGCTGAAGTTGGTGACCGCGTTGGGCTTGAGCGGGATCGAATCCGAATGGAAGAACTGGGTCAGATAGGTATCCGCCACCGGGAAACGGGCCGCGGAATAGTGGGTCACCTGGCTCAGATCCTGACGGATCTGCTCGTGGAAGGTCGCATGCTCCACGACCTGGATCTCGAGGTTGATATCCGCGTCGCGCAGCAGCGATTGCACCGCCTCCATCGTGCTCAGCATGCCCGGCAGCGAGGTGTGGATCGCGTTGAGCGTGACCCCGTCGGGATAGCCCGCCTCAGCCAGCAGGGCCTTGGCCTTCTCGATGCTGAACTCGTATGTCGGCACGTCGTCGGTATAGCCGAGATACCCTTCGGGCACGACGGAGATCGCGGGCAGCGTCACATCGGCACCCTTGAAGGCCACCATGGTCTCCCGGTCAATCGCGTGCGCCACGGCCTGACGGACGCGCAGATCATCCAGCGGAGGTATCGTCTTGTTGAGCGAGATCATCGACATCTCGCCGGGCGACATGATGGCGACGGTGGTTCCCGGGAGCTCACGGATCCGCTCCACCCAAGTCTGATCCTGGCGGCCATAGATCATGTCGATCTCGCCGGTCTGGAACGCCAGATCGCGGCTCGCGTCGGACGGGATGTAGCGGTAGTAGATTTCCTTGATCGCCGGCTCGCCGCGGAAATACTCCGGATTGGCGACCAGCTTGACGTATTGCTGCGGCTGATACTCGTCGAACATGAACGGTCCGGTGCCGATGGGCGTGCGCTCATAATCCATGCCGAGGGCCTCGACCGCGTCCCGGCAGACGATGTTGCCACCGTGATACGGCACCAGTGTTCCCAGCAGGCTGGGGATCGAGTTCGACAGCGTGATCGTCACCTCGTAGGGTCCAGTCGCCTCGATCGACTCGAATGCGGCGTAGTCTCCGGAGAAGCTCGACGCGTCAGGGTCAGCGGACCGATTGAGCGAGAAGACCACGTCCTCCGCGTCGAGATTGCCGTAATCGCCATGGCATTCCACATCGTCGCGCAGCGTGAACACCCAGGTCAGACCATCGTCGGAGGTGGTCCAGCTGATGGCGATATCTGGCTCGATGAAGGCAGGGCTCGCCTCGCCGGGCTTGATCCGCACGAGACCGTTGAACATCCAGTGCAGAAGACCCTTGTCCGGTGTCGTCGTCGCGATATGCGGATCCAGCTTGCCGGCATCGGCGCTGGCCATGCCGATATTCAGCGTCGTCTGCTGCGCATCGGCACCCGTCGCCGCCATCGCGGCGGCGCTGACGCCCAGCGCGGTCGCTGTCAAAAGGCCTTTTGTCTTTCCAAGATCTCTCATACTGTCCTATCCCTTTTGCTGTGATTGTGAGTATGGCAACGCATTGTCTGCGTGTCATGCTTTTTTGGTAAGGCGGTGCCGTCAGAGCGTATCCTCCAACCGGCAGTTGACAAGTATTTCGGCAATCACGGCCGTGTTCGGGAGAGCGATCACCATCGCCGCCACTTCGGCCAGATCGTCCGGATCGATCATCTCGGCGCGCCCGACCTTTACCACATCCGCCGTCAGATCCGTAGCAACAAAACTGGGGCACAGCGCGGTGACCCGCACGCCGTCTTCCCAACCGGTCTGGCGCGTGGCGTGGGTCAGCGCCATCACTGCATATTTGGTCATCGCATAGGCCACATTGCTGTTGCGCACCCGCTTGCCCGACAGCGACGAGACATTCACGATTCGCCCCTGACCGCTGGCGCGCAGGTGGGGCAGGCACGCCCGCGTCATGAAGAGGGGCCCCTTCACGTTGATCGACCAGAGCGCATCGAGATCGTCCTCGTCGCCCTCCTCGACCGAAAACGTGTTGGAGGTCCCGGCGTTGTTCACCAGCGCGTCGATCCGGCCGAACGCGTCGATCGTGGCCTCGACCCACGCGTCATGCGTTGCGCGGTCGGTGGCCTCGTAGGCGGAGCACAGGAGCCGGTCGCCCGTGATGCTCTTCAGGGACGTCTTGAGCGCGGCGACGTCCCGCGCACCGGCGCTGATCGTGTAGCCCTTGTCATGCAGGGACAGGGCAATCGCGTTGCCGATCCCCCGGGAAGCGCCCGAAATCATGACGACGCGTCCGCTGCTTTCGATCATCGGGCACCTTCCTTTCGCTGTGCACTTTCTGCATCAGACGCGGGTCTGTCAAATCTGTCGGGGGCGAAAGCCCCGACGGCGTGGTTGTTGCGCTTGCCTTCGAGAAGATCGGCCACAAGCGGCCCGATCAAGGGCGCAAGGGCGAAGCCATGGGCCGAGAATCCGAAGGCATGGCACAGACCGGGCATCGCCTCGCTCCGGCCCAGATAGGGCAGCCCGTCCGGTGTCATGCCCTCAAGCCCGGCCCAGGTCCGCGTGACGCGCGCCTCGCGCAGTACCGGAAACAGCGACACCGCGTTGGCCAGATTGCTTGCGGCACGCGCGGTTCTCGGGACGCCGCGCCGCGGCCCGTCGGGCCCCTGATCCACGTCGCCCTCGAACGAACCGCCGATCACGATGGAGCCCGCCGCCGTCTGCTTGAGCGACAGCTTGCGCCCCTGCGATCCGACCACCGGATCGACAAAGGCGGGCACCCGCGCCGTCACGATCATCTGCAGCGCCGCCGTGCGCAAGGGCATGG
>JBBKVT010000407.1:0-6410 GCA_037968535.1 Paracoccaceae bacterium | reverse complement strand
CAAGTAACCACGGTCGAACTGCATGCCTTCGACAACATCGGTCTCTGTTTCCAGGCCTTTGTTTTCTTCGACGGTGATCACACCCTCGTTGCCAACTTTCTGCATCGCATCTGCGATCTGACGACCGATTTCAGCTTCGCCGTTGGCAGAGATCGTGCCGACCTGAGCCACTTCAGCCGAGTCATTGACCGGGCGGGACGCAGCTTTGATCGCAGCGACGACCTTGGTCGTTGCCATGTCGATGCCGCGCTTGAGGTCCATCGGGTTCATGCCCGCTGCAACCGACTTCAGGCCTTCTTTGATGATGGCATGAGCCAGAATGGTCGCGGTAGTCGTGCCGTCGCCGGCTTCGTCATTGGTGCGGCTGGCCACTTCTTTGACCATCTGCGCGCCCATGTTCTCGAACTTGTCTTCCAGTTCGATTTCCTTGGCGACCGTTACACCGTCCTTGGTGATGCGCGGTGCGCCAAAGGATTTGTCGAGGATCACGTTGCGGCCCTTGGGGCCCAAAGTCACCCGCACCGCATCGGCGAGGATGTTGACGCCGCGCATCATGCGATTGCGGGCATCGGTATCAAACTTGACGTCCTTAGAGGCCATTTTGCTTGCTCCTGGTTGTCTGAATTACGTTGCTGAAAGCACAGATCAGGCGATGATGCCCAGAATGTCGCTTTCCTTCATGATCAGCAGCTCTTCACCTTCAAGGGTGATTTCGGTGCCGGACCACTTGCCGAACAGGATCTTGTCGCCCTTTTTGACGGACGGCTTGATCAGTTCGCCTGAATCCTTGCGAGCACCTTCACCCACGGAAATGATTTGGCCCTCGGCGGGCTTTTCCTTGGCGCTGTCGGGGATGATCAGACCGCCCTTGGTCTTGTCGTCGCCTTCGACGCGCTTGACCACTACCCGGTCGTGCAATGGTTTGAATGCCATTTTTGAACGCTCCTTGGTTTGCGTTTCTTGGTTGCCTTGACTTGGTGTCAGGGCGTTAGCACTCAGTCAGGTAGAGTGCTAACGAGCCGGAGATAGAGACGCCGGCCGCCACTGTCAACACGGCTGTGGCAAAAAATCCGCGGTTTCCGGGGTCCGATCGAAAAACAGTTGATTTTCGGCCAATGTTGGCTTATCCGCCCCGCATCGCAACCGCGATGGAGGATTGTGCCATGACTCATTTCAAGAGCAGCTGCATCTGATCAGGCCCAGGGCCTGACCGGCCCGACCCCTTGATCCCGATCCCTATCATATTGCGAGATTCCCAATGTCACGTCGTTTTGCAGACGCGGCGGATGTCGTCCGCGTCCCTCCCTTGTCGGGGTCCGAACCTTTCGGCCCCCTGTATTTCAACCACCGTGCCCTGCGCGCGGCAACGGCACTTGCCGGCATCCTGCACGGCAGCGCCTCGGCCTTCGTCGCGCCGCCGCTTGACCGGCCACGGCCAACCCCGGCGGCCGCGTTGTCGCTGGTCGACCGCATCCGCGTTCGCTTGCGCCCCGGTGCAGGGCCGGATGGCGATCCGCGCCCCGAAGGTTCCCGTGCGCCTCGGCTGATGCCGACGGATGCGGGGCGGCATGTCAACGCGATGCCGGGCCACGCGATGGCTGCGGGCGGCAGGCCGTTGATCATGAAGATACCGGGTCGCTAGCCCGGTGGCTTCAGGGCGTCACCTGACCCGGTGACGCCCGCTCATCAGCCTGCAAAATCATCGCAGCGTGTCCCTTCGGGGTCAGCCCATAAACCCCAATCGCCACCCTCTCGAACCAGCCGTAATGGTCGTCGGCCATGATCCGCGTCGCCCGCAGAACACCGGTCGCGCGGACCACTAGCGCGCCCTTGCAAGGCCCCGCGCCCGCCAGATGTGCCGCACACAGCATCGCATCCTGCCGGTAGGCGGTGACCAGCCCGACCCGCGTCTGGCCGCCAAGGTTCGGGTCACCGACCCGGCGCTGAAACTCGCGCAGCAGCAGCCCTTTGCGCGGCTTCGACTTGACCGGCTGGTACGGCCCCGGATCGCAATGCACTTCGGCGAATCCGTCGCGCAGCCGGACTGTCATCAACCCAAGCCCCAGCCGGCGGCACAGGCGCGTGTTGTCCTTCAACGCCGCAAGCCCCCGCCTGCCGCTGGGGCGCGGCACGCAGATATAGACCTGATCGGTGATCGCCTGCCGTGCCACCGCCTGATGGAACAGCGACAGCGCGAACCCGGTCTTCAGCTCGACGATCACCGGATCCTCGCGATCCCGCACCGCCATCACGTCGACCGCGCCAATCTCGGCCTTCACCTCGTAGCCTTGCGCCATCAGGTAGCGCTTCACCGCCGGGTAAAGATCGGATTCTTTCGGCGTGGTCATCGGTCCCAATCGGCAAAACGGTCAGAGGTATTCCGGCAAGGCTAGCGGCGCTGACTCTGGGTGACAACCTTCTGCGCCTCGCCTATAAGGCGGCAAAATTCAGACCCAAAGACGGATTCACCCATGACCATCAAAGTTCTCGGCCACAAGGCCCCCGACACCGATTCCACCGGCTCGCCGATCATCTGGGCGTGGTATCTGACCGAAGTGCTGGGCCGCCCCGCCGAAGCCAAGCTGCTGGGCGAACCCAACACCGAAGCCACCTTCGTGCTGAAACGCTGGAACCTGACCAAACCCGAGATCATTGCCGATGTCGCCGCCGGCGATGACGTGGTTGTCGTGGATACCAACAACCTCGCCGAACTGCCGCCCTCGATCAACGAGGCGAACGTGATCCAGATCATCGACCACCACATGCTGCAAGGTGGTCTGAAGACCCGCGCGCCGATCGACATCACGATCCGCCCCTTGGCCTGCACCGCGACGCTGATGTTCGACCTGATGGGCAAGGACGCGACGAAAATGCCCGATGAGATCAAGGCCGCGATGCTGTCCTGCATCCTGTCCGACACGCTGGAATTCCGCTCGCCGACCACGACCCCGCATGACCGCGCCGTGGCCGAAAACCTCGCCGCGGGGCTCGACATCTCGATCCCCGATTACGCGGCAGAGCTTTTCGCCGCGAAATCCGATGTCTCGGCATTCTCGGACGCAGAACTGTTGCGGATGGACAGCAAGGAATACGAGATCGGCGGCAAGTCGTTCCGCGTCTCGGTGCTGGAAACCACCTCGCCAGACCAGATCCTCGCCCGCAAGGATGCGCTGATCGCCGCGATGGAACCCGTCGCGCGCGAAGACGGCGCCGATCAAGTGCTGCTTTTCGTCGTCGACATCCTGAACCAGGAAGCGACGCTTTTGGTGCCGAACGATCTGGTGAAATCGGTCGCCGAGAAAAGTTTCGGCGTGGCAGTTTCCGGCGACACCGTCGTGCTGCCCGGCATCATGAGCCGCAAGAAACAGATCATCCCGAACCTCAAGGTCTGACCCGAGGCACCGCAGGTTAATCAGGGGTTGGGGCGGCGCCCGCCCCTGCCATACGTTTTGCCGACATATTGCAGACGCTTTGCAGACAGGACTTTTCCCTCAAATGACCGACCTGATCGACCGCCTCTCTGACATCTCGGACATCTACGATGCGGTGTTCTGCGACCTCTGGGGATGCCTGCATAACGGCGTCGAACCCTTCCCCGATGCCGTTGCCGCATTGCAGCAATACCGCGCCCTCGGCGGCATTGTCCTGCTCTTGACCAACGCACCACGTCCCAAGGCCTCCGTGGTCCGGCAACTCGACAAGATCGGCGTCCCGCACGACGCGTATGACGAGGTCGTGTCATCTGGCGACGCGTCGCAATACGGCATGCTTTCAGGTCTGGCGGGCACCAGAGTCTACCACCTCGGCCCGGCCAAGGACGACAGTTTCTTCACCAATCTGCCGGACGATTTCGACGGCAAGACGATCACCCGCGTGCCGCTGGAACAGGCCGAAGGCATCGTCTGCACCGGCCTTTTCGACGACCAGACCGAAACCGCGCAGGATTACCGCGCGACCCTGCTTTACGCCAAGCAAAAGCGCATGAAACTCTTGTGCACCAACCCTGATATCATTGTAGACATGGGGGAAAAGCGGATCTACTGCGCCGGCGCGATCGCCGCACTCTATACCGAGATGGGCGGCGAGAGCCTCTATTTCGGCAAGCCGCACCCGCCGATTTACGACCTCGCCCGCCGCCGTCTTGCCGCGATCAAGCGCCCCCCCGACGACCGCATCCTAGCGATCGGCGACGGCATCCATACCGACATTCAGGGCGGGTTGGCGGAAGGCTTCGACACGCTCTTCATCACCGGCGGACTGGCCGCGACGGAATTCGGGGCCGACCCGCAAAACCCCGATCCGCTCCTGGTGCAGGCGTGGTTCAACGCGCATCAGATCTCTGCCACGGCGGCGATTCCGTTCCTGCGCTGACGATTGTTCTTGTAATAAAGTTGCGTTGTTTCCACATTTTGCGATTATTTATTACCCGCAGGTTTGCTTAATCCGCCCGCTCCTGTTATGCTGCACCGCAACATGACGCGAAGGATTCGGGAAAGATGCTGGACAACATGCCCCGTGGAACAATCTGCATAGAAGACATCGAGATCGGCATGCGCCGCCACTTGCGCAAACAGGTGACCGACCGCGATATCGAACTTTTTTCCGAAATCAGCACCGACCGCAACCCGGTCCACCTCGATGACGACTACGCCCGCGACACCATCTTCGAAGGCCGCATCGCGCATGGCATGCTGACCGCCGGGCTGATCTCGGCGGTGATCGGCGAACAACTTCCCGGCCACGGCTCTGTATATCTTGGGCAATCGCTGAAATTCATGGCCCCAGTCCGCCCCGGCGACGTGGTCTATGCCGAGGTCCAGGTCACCGCCATCGACCATTCCCGCCGCCGCGTGACCCTTGATTGTCACTGCGCCGTGGGCGATACGGTCGTCCTGAAAGGCGAGGCGCTGGTTCTGGCGCCAAGCCGCAAATTCGACTGATGCGGGGACGGTCCCGCCAGGGGCCTTATGCGCACGATAACCTTCTGGAACGGCTTGAAGAAAGACGATCGCGGCGCCAGTGCGGCGATCGGTAATTTCGACGGCGTCCACCTTGGCCATCAGGCCGTCATCGACATCGCCCGCGCGCAAGCGCAGCGCCTGAACGCCCCCTTGGGCATCCTGACGTTCGAACCGCACCCCCGCGAATTCTTCGCCCCCGACGCCCCGCCCTTCCGGCTGATGAACGCCGAAACCCGCGCCAACCGGCTGGGCAAGCTGGGGGTCGCGCGGCTCTATCAACTGCCCTTCGACGCGGTGCTGGCGAACCTCTCACCGGAAGCCTTCGTGCGCGATGTCATTGTCGATGGCCTTGGCCTGCGCCACGTCGTCGTCGGCACCGATTTCCACTTCGGCAAGGGCCGCGCCGGCTCCGCCAATGATCTGCAACGCCTTGGTGCAGATCACGGCTTCGGCGTCACCATCGCCGAACTGATTTCCGTCGCCAAGGGCGAGGTCTCCAGCACTGCGATTCGCACCGCCCTGACCGAAGGCAGCCCCGCCGATGCCGCCCGAATGCTGGGCCACCTGCACCGCATCGACGGCGAGGTTTTCGGCGGCGACAAGCGCGGCCGAGAGCTTGGCTACCCCACCGCCAACATGTCGATCAACCGCCTGCACCCGCCGAAATTCGGCATCTATGCGGTCAAGGTCGACGTGCTGACCGGACACTACATAGGCACCTATGACGGCGCCGCCTCGGTCGGCGTGCGGCCAATGTTCGGCGATAACAAACCGAACCTCGAAACCTTCATTTTCGACTTCAACGGCGATCTTTATGGCGAGCATCTGTCGGTCGCCCTTGTCGACTACCTTCGCCCGGAAATGAAGTTCGACAGCCTCGACGCGCTGGTCGCACAGATGGATGCCGACTGCGCCCGCGCCCGCAACATCCTTGCCAGCCATGACTGACCCGATCCGCGGCGACGGGTTGCGCCCGAAGTTCTGGGAAACCGTATCGCTCAAGAAAATGACCGCCCCAGAATGGGAGGCGCTTTGTGACGGTTGCGGCAAATGCTGCCTGAACAAGATCGAGGATGAAGACACCGGCGAGGTGTTCCTGACCCGCATCGCCTGCCGCCTGCTGGACGACGAAAGCTGCCGCTGCGGCCAGTACGAGAAGCGCAAGCAATTCGTGCCGGAATGCATCGTTCTGACCCCCGGAAACATCGAAAGCCACGCCTACTGGATGCCGCAAACCTGCGCCTACCGGCTGCTCTGGGAAGGCAAACGCCTTTACGACTGGCACCCGCTGATCTCGGGCGATCCGGCCAGCGTTCAACGCGCCGGCGTCTCGGTGAAGGGCCTGACGATCCCCGAATTCGAAGTCGATGAAGACGACTGGGAAGAACACGTGATCGAGGAACCGACCTGATGCATTTTGCCTCTGACAACACCGCCCCCGCCCATCCC